>JAQBFV010000347.1:0-27230 GCA_032123035.1 Betaproteobacteria bacterium
CTCATCCCTCATCCCTCATCCCTTACTAAATGGTGTCTGACCTCATTTACACACGCCAGAAGCCCTACGCGGCGTCACGTTATTTCGCGGTCATGTGTCACTGTACGACGACACCTAACTTCGCTGTCATGTGTCACTGTACGGCGACACCTAACTTTTATTCACCGATGAACTGAATTTTCATCGCGTGACGCGCGGAACCGAAAGGCCGCATGCTGTCTCCAACAGACGGCAACCATGAAAGGAACCGCAATGAGACAACTGCGCTTTTACCCGACGCCCGACGAGATTCTCGCGATCGAAGGCGCCGCGCGCCAGGCGCAAGCAGCGGAGATGCTCCGGCTGGCCACTCTCGCCGCAAGCAAGCTGAAAGCACTGACGCACCAATTCACCGCCGCGCTTGCCCGCGCACTCAACCAGCTTCCCGCACCGGCGCCGCGGAGCAGCTCCGGCGATGTCGGCGCGCGCGCCACGCTTGCGTCGATCATCGAGGAATTGGGCGCTTCGCTCCCGGCCGAGTTCAGAGCGCGTTACGCAGAAGAACTGGCGGCGACGGCGCGCGTCGCGCCGCTGATCGATTTCGGTTTCGCGACGTGGGACTTTTCCGTGCGCGCTCTTGCGCGGGTCTTCCAGGTTGCCGCCCGTGGCCTGCGTGCGGGCGCACAGTCTCTCGATGTGACGGCGCAGCACCTTACGCCTCCGCACCAAGCCGGGTCTGCACAGAACGGTTGACCGAATAAATAAGGCGTGACTAGTGACTGGTAACGAGTGCTGCAGAAGTGACGACTGACGACAGCTTCATAAGGCGTGACGAGTGACGACGGACGGTTCGGACCATTCATCATTCATCATTCACGAAGTGCAAGGCCCTTCATCCTTCTGACTTCTGACTTCTGACTTCTGACTTCTGACTTCTGACTTCTGACTTCTGACTTCTGACTTCTGACTTCTGACTTCTGACTTCTGACTTCAGGTTGGTGAAGTCTGACCCCATCTTTATTCGTTCATCGCTTTACTATCGGCCTCAGAAACGCGGCGGTCCTTTCATAGGCGTTGGCCGCCGATAACGGGTTGCCACCAGTCATAACTGGTCCGACCGCAGCCTGGGTGTTCATCGACGGCGGGCGCGGTTGATCGAAGGCGTGGTAGGTGTCCGGATAAACCGTTACATCAAACCCCGCGCTGCCGGGTTCTTTGCGTTTCGCCAACTCGAGGCAGTAAGTCGCCGGGTTCCACGTATCCTTGGCGCCGACAAATATCTGGACCGGTGCGTACGGCGCGAACGGCGAGTCCACGTGATCGCACTTCGGATAGAACATGACCGCAGCAGCAAAGCCCGGTGTAATCTTTTCGTAATAGGTCGATGCCTTGTTGATGGCCTCGAAACTGCCAGTCGCGCCCCAGCCCACAAGAAAAATCTTGCCGGGGTCCAAATCACCGCGTCCGCGCAGGTACATGAGCGCGCCGAGAGAGTCGCGCAAACGAGTACCGAAATCGATGGATCGTTGCGGCGCGGGCTGGGTGCAGACTTCTTTGGTCCCGCGCGGGTTGAAACCATCGACCAGAAGCACGGTGATGCCCATATCGTTCAGGAACCGGGCCATTTTGCGGTATTGGGGACGGACGTTTTCTCCCTTTGGTCTCAACAAGCCGTTACATGCCGGCGCCAGCACCGCGCCCGGAGCCTTGCCGCTGCCCTCGGCTTTCAGCAGATAACCCTTGATCTTGACCGGCGTGGATGAAAACAGCTTGGTATCAAGGCTATCGAAATCGATCTGCTCGAACCGCGGCCGCCCGGCTTGGGCGCTCTGCGCGGCACCCCCGCTCCATCCAGTCTGGTCGCCGTCGATAACTCGCTCATAACGAATGACGGCCGTCCCGTTTTTCGAAATCCTGTCATACCCCCCTTTACTATCAGCGACAACTCTATGACAGAACTTCTTATCCGGCCGAAATTCGTCGAAGCGCACGCAGATAACGTTTCCAGTCTCACCCGGCCACCATTTTCCGGTGAGTTTTTTGCCGTTCCGCCGAGTGCTTAAAAAACTGCCGTCTTCGCGGAAGTAATCTCTTAACTCGAAGCCCTTCGTCAGGTTCTTGCCAACGGCGGTCTTGCCTGAGAAGACCGCCTGAATCTGCTCGGAGGACATCGTTTCTCCGGCAAGGGACGACATGGCATACAAACTGCCGACAAAGACGCAGATCAGCGTTGCCCTTACGCACATGACGTTGCCCTTCTTATTGATAGTGATGGCAGGGATGGCACGCCTGTTTTCATTGCCAGGTATACCGCCTGCCCGGCTACCGTATGAGCCGGTGAGCCCGGTCGGACCAAGATATGGTATTGCATGTTCTCGATCAATGGGGCCGGGTTCGAAGTTTTCAAACAAATAAGGCGTGACTAGTGACTTGTGACCGGTGACTAGTGCTAAAGAGGTGACGACTGACGACGCACGGTTTAATCCATTCACCATTCACCGTTCACGGCGTGCAAGGCCGTTCCCCCTTCCGCCTTCTGCCTTTGGATCAGCTGTTTCCCATAAACGGCAGAACCTTCCGTTTGTAGCCCGTCAGCGCTTCGGTGATCTTGAATCGCGTCGGGAACGGAAACGAGATGTGCTTCTGGATCAGCGCATCGCGCACATACTTTTCGATTGGCATGCCCGAGATAACGCCCATGCCGCCGAACAGCTCCATGCCCTGTTCGGTCAACCGCTGCACCGCCGTGCCGGTGAAGGCCAGCGCCATCAGCTCGTAGGGCTGCCAATCGGCGCTGCCATCCGCGAACGCTTCGGGATGGTCCTTCGCCCACGCCGCGGTGTAGATCAGCCGCCGCGCCGCCTCGAGATTCGTCGCCATGTCGGCGAGGATCAGGCCGACGCCCTGGTGTTTGACGATGGGTTTGCCGCCGGCGACCCGCTCCTGCGTGTATTTGAGCGTTTCCTCCAGCGCCGCACGCCCGAGACCGAGCGTAATCGAGGCGATGGTGACGTGGGTGCCCAGGTCGGTGCGGCCCGGCGGGTTTGGCGCCAGGATGCGGCCCTTCGGCACCCGCACGTTGTCGTAGAAGATTTCCGCATTGTCGCCGACGCGGCGGCCGATCTTCGACATCGGATGGCGCACGAGGCCGGGCGAATCGCCCTCGACGAGGAATGCCCGGGGGCCGTCATCGGTCTGCGCCATGGTGAGAATCAGCTTGGCCAGGTAACCGACGGTCTGAAAGTTCTTGGCGCCGTTGATCACCCAGGAGCCGTCGGGCTGCTCGACGGCCCGCGTGCGGAAGCGAACGTTTTCGGGCGTCTCGGTGTAGTAGTCGAAGCCCAGATCCGTGTCGGGCTCGTGAATCGCGACCGTCGTGAAATAGAAGTCGTCGCTCAGGAATTTCGGCAGGAAATAGTCCCGCTGCTCTTGTGTCATGCGCAGCTCGAACCAGTCGCGCGCCCGCCGCGCCGTCAGCATGAAGTAATAGGCCGTGCCGGTGTCGGCGGCGGCCAGTTCCTCGGCGACAAGGCAGGCGGTCAAGTGATCGGAGGCGCCGGCGCCGCCATTCTCTTCCTGCAGCACGAAGGTCCGGAACCCGAGCCGGGAGCCTTTTTTCAAATTATCCCACGGGATGCGGTCTTCCCAGTTCGGCTTGCTCTCGAGATCCAGGGCGACGGGCTTGATCTCCTTCTCGGCGAACTCCCGCGCCAGTTGCTGAAACGCCCGCTGCTGCTCGTTAAGCCGGATATCGAACATGAGACTCCCCTTCCGATAAAAAGATATTTTGCCGCCGATGGACGCCGATGGACGCCGATCGATGTTCGTAAATCGTAAAACGTGAATCGGACCCCGTGTAACTCCAATACTGAACCGCCAAGACGCCGAGAGAAGCAAGAATTAAGAGCAGTTACTCATCACCCATTACGCCTCTCAACCCCGTCAGTCGTCACGCCTTATGAAGCTATCGTCAGTCGTCACCGTGTTTAGTACCGCTTGGGGGCAGAATTTTCTTTGCGTTTGCCGTAATCGTTCATCAGCTTCGTGTAGCGATGCGTAGACACCTTGATCAGTCCCCAGTCGATGGATCCCTTGACGCCATCGAACACGACCGAGAAATCATTGAAGTCCCACTCTGCCGTCCGCACCCGGTGTCTGTAACGGGAGGTATTCTTGCCCGCTTTCAGGCCGGTGCGCGTCGGCTCGCCGAATTGTTTCTTCAATGCCGACAGGGCGCCGTGCTGGGCCTCGAAACCCCAAGTATTGATGTGCACGGACTCTACGATGCCGTCGATTACCGAAACCATCAACTCACCGCGGACATACGCTGGCGTCCCGGCGCTGGGCAGAAACACGCGATAGTCATGCCCGACCCCTGCTGCGGCTGCCTCCGGGTTCTTGACGAAGCAACGCCTGGCTGGATAGCTGCCATCTTCGGGGCCGCATTGGGGCAGGTCGAACCGTGCGCCGAGTTCTATGCCAAACATCGTGCGGTCCTGCGCAGCAGCCGGCACCGCCGTTGCAGCCAACAGCAAGGCGGTGATAAATCCAAAAACCGTGCTCATTACCCGCATGATATTCCGAGGCTGGCCCCTTTTATTGACCGGGTCAGTGACCCTGCCATACGATGGCAGCGCCTCAAGCCAGCGTCGTTGATGGGTTCGGTACCAACCTAAGGATAATCGATACCGCCGGTCCACCAGGCGGTAATTGGCGATAAATAACACGAGATGGAAAGCTAGGCAGATGGCATTGGATCTCATAATTCGAAACGCCAGGCTTTCAAGCAGTGGGCCTGATAATCCGACGGTCGATATTGGCGTGCGGGGCGGCGTCATTGTTGCGGTAGAGCCCAACCTCGCCGCGGATGGCCCGGAACACGATGCCGGCGGCAAGCTTGTTTCACCCGGCCTCATTGAGAGCCATTTTCACCTCGACAAGGCGATGATCATCGATCGCGTGCCGATTCAGCCCAACCGTATGGTCCGCGATCATATGGAGCGTACCGCTTCGATTAAGCATACCTTCACGCTGGAAGATATTTACGCGCGGGCACAGGCGACGATCGAGCAGTGTCTTCTACACGGCGTCACCCATATGCGGACGCAGGTCGAGGTCGACCCGAATGTGGGACTGCTCGGGTTCGAGGCGATTGAGCAACTGCGGAAGGATTACGCCTGGGCGATCGATATCCAGCCGTGCGTCTTTCTGCAGGAAGGTTGGACGGACGTGCCCGGCGCCGACGAGAATCTGGTCGCCTGCCTGGATCGCGGCGCGCCGGTGGTGGGCGGCGGCATCCGCTATGACAAAGATGGACCCGGACAAATCCGTCGCGTTTTCGAGTTGGCGCAGCACTATGACATCGACGTGGATTTCCATCTCGACGGCGGATACGAAGTGGACGATCTGGATTACCCGCAAGTTTGCGAGATCACGGATCGGATTCAGTGGCAGGGAAGAGTCGCATTTGGGCATGGGTCCAAGATTTCCTGTATGCCGGTCAAGCAGCAGGCAGCTGTCGGTAAGCGGCTCGGGGAGTCCGGAGTGTCGCTTGCGGTCTTGCCGTCGACCGACCTCTACCATGCCGGACGGCACATGGAGCATAGCGTGCTGCGCGGCGTGACCGACGCCAATACGCTGATCGAAAACGGCGCGAACTGCACGATATCAACCAACAATGTGCTGAACCCCTTTACGCCCTACGGGAATTGCTCTCTCACCGGGATCGCCACTCTTTATGCCAATATCGTCCAGAGGTACGGGCCGAAGGATTTGAGTGTTTGTTTCGAAATGATCACGGATCGGGCGGCGAAGTTGATGCGGCTTGGCGATTACGGTATCGAAGTGGGGAAAGCGGCGGACCTGGTGGTATGGAATGAGACATTGGCCTCCGACGTTATCGCAAAATCCGCGTTGCCGCTTTCCGCGTTTAAGCGCGGCCGGCGTTTATTTTCTCGCGACTTGCCCACGCTCCTACGGCCTGGATGATGCTCAAAGTGACTCGTTGATCAAGCAGTAACCCGGCCAGCCCTTTCCTCAACGGTTGGTTTTCCTCACCGTTATCTGTCTTGCTGCTGTGCTATCCTTTTCCAGCGCCTGGGGCTACCCCGGCGCCGGTTCGCACGAATCATCCCGGCGCGGATCTTCAAACTCCTTCATCTCTGAGGCTCGTATGTCTCGACACTTGCGAATGGCGGCGGCACAACTTGGACCGCTACACCTCTCCGACACGCGACCCTCGGCTACGAAGCGACTCGTGAACCTGCTGCGCGAGGCACACGGCATGGGCGCGCAGTTCGTGGTGTTTCCCGAACTCGCGTTCACGACATTTTTCCCGCGCTATTGGTTCGAAAACCGCGCCGAAGTTGATAGCAGGTTCTTCGAATTCACATTGCCATCCGCTGACACACAGCCGCTCTTCGACGAAGCAAGGAAACTGGGGGTGGGGTTCTATATCGGTTACGCTGAGTTAGTTCAGGAGGAAGGCCGCACGCGCCGTTTCAACACCGCGATCCTGGTCGGACCGGACGGTTCGATCGCGGGAAAATACCGCAAAATCCACCTTCCCGGTCACGCTGACCATAAGCCGGAAGCGGCTTTCCAGCACCTGGAGAAGAAATACTTCGAAGTCGGCAACCTGGGGTTTCGCGTCTGGCGTTTCATGAACACGATCACCGGCATGCTGATTTGTAACGACCGGCGCTGGCCCGAAGCATTCCGCGTGCTTGCGCTCCAGGGTGCCGAGGTCGTCGCGCTCGGTTTTAACACGCCGAGCGAAAACCTCGATTATCCGGAACCCCCGGCGCTCCGCGTGCATCATCATCTCATCCTGGCACAATCGATGGCTTACCAGAACGCGACCTGGCTGGTCGAAACGGCGAAATGCGGATTCGAGGACGGTTATCGCATGTTCGGGCACTCGCTGATCGTCGCGCCTACCGGCGAGATTGCAGCAAAATCACGCACCGAAGACGACGAGGTGATCTGCTTTAATGCGGACATCGACCTCGCCGCCGATCTCAAGCGCACCATGTTCAACTTTGCAGCGCACCGCCGGCCCGAGCACTACCGGCTGATCATTGATCGCATTGGCGCTGAAGTCACGCCCGCGGAAGGCCCGTGAGCGATCAAAGGGGCCAGCAAAACTTCGAGCCTGGCCCCTTTGATCGTGACTAGTGCTGAAGAAGTGATGACTGACGACGCACGGTTTAGTCCATTCACCATTCACCATTCACGGGGTGTAAGGCCCTTCCGCCTTCCGCCTTTCGCCTTGCTTTCACGTGGGCCACACCGGCTGGTGGTAGCCTAGCGGCACTGTGGGCCGGGCCCATCGGGGCGGTGTTTCGGAGAGGCGAACCACCGGCCCGAGGTGCTGCAACTGACCCACTGGCGTGTTGCTTGTCATCGACCAGCGTTCGAGTTCAGCGGGGGTGACCTCCTTCGGCACGTCCTTGAGTTCGGCCTCCGGCACCTCGCCGCGCTCAACGAGCCAGCGCCCCACCTGTGCCAGCGAGATCCGCACGAGCCAGCTTCCGCCCTCGCGCGTGCGGCGAGCAAGGGCCACCATCGCACCGAACGCCATCAAGTAGCCGGTCAGGTAGTCGATCGCCGACACCGGATAGAATTGTGGGCCAGGTGCCGCGTCCGGGAACAGCTCACCCTGGCGACTCGTAATGCCGCTGACCGTCTGAACCACCGTGTCGAAGCCGCGGCGCGATGCCCACGGACCGACATGACTGAATGCAGATAGCGAGACCACCACTATCCCCGGCCGTGTGTGCGCCAGCACCTCGGGCGAGAAACCGCGATTACTGAGGGTTCCTGGCCGGTAGCCTTGCGAGAACACGTCAGCGTCGCGGACGAGCCCCCGCAGGATCTCCTTGTCTTTCGCCTCGCGCAAATCGAGATGGGCAGAGAGCTTACCGTGGCCTGTGTCGTATTCTTGACGGCCGAGACTCGGCAGGTGCGCTCCGGTGATCTTCAGCACATCGGCGCCGTGCTCGGCGAGAGTGCGTGCACAGGTCGGCCCGGCGAGGACCCGCGTCAGGTCGAGCATCCGGATACCTGACAACGGCCGATCGCCGCTGCGGAGCTGTTCCGGCGGGCTGTCGCCGATTTTGACGATTTCCATCAGTGGCAGCGAGGCGATCGCGGCACCCTGCGGGTGCTGCGCCCACTCTTGCATGGTGCGCACCATGCCCCCGGCACCCTGAGCGGCGATGATCGCCTCCTCGAGCTCGAGCGCGTCCCACTGTGCCACCGCTTTGCGCACCGCCTCGCGATCTTCAGGCACGCCGAGAACCTTGAGGGCGACGGCACGATGGTTCGGGAAGTTGCAGTGAAGATAGCTCCAGCGGCCGTTCTTCGCCGGATAGGCGCCCATCACCGTGTTGCGCGCGTTCGACACGGGCACCCCGTCCATTTTCATGTAACTTCCACTGCGGAGCGAGGCCGTCGCCTGGCGAGTATCGATCGCGATCCCCTGACGACGCCCGGTGCGCAATTCCCAAAGGTCGGAGACCGCCAGGCCGACCACCGCAAGCGTCGCGGTACTGGCCTCGCCTATGCGGAACGGCGTCGGCAATATCGGATCGGTGCCACCGGTGATCTCGACCGCGCGGGCGCGATCCTCAGACCAGCCGGCGATCGGCAAAATCGTAGACAGAGCACCATTGATCATGGTCGGACTCTTTATAAACAGGGTCAGAGTAACTTATTTATCGATCAAAGGAGCCTGGCTCGAAGTTTTGATAATTCGAGCCTGGCCCCTTTGATCGAAGAAGTGACGACTGACGGCTGACGACTGACGACGCGCGGTTCGGTCCATTCACCATTCACCATTCACGGGGTTGAAGCCCATTACCCATTGCCGATCACAGGGTGTAAGGCCCCATTTATTCTGTGCCATACGCGGGATGGCGTCGCCGGCATGTCGAAACTGTTGATGCCAAGCGGCCGCAACGCGTCGAGTACCGCATTCATCAGCGTCGGCAGTGCGCCGGTGGTGCCCGCCTCGCCGGCGCCTTTCACCCCCAGTGGATTGTTGGGCGACGGAACTGGATGGTCTGCAAGCTCCATGCTCCGGATCAGGCCGGCGCGCGGAATGCCGTAGTCCATTAAGCTCCCGGTCAGCAGCTGCCCCGACTCGTCATAGATGCAATGCTCCACAAAAACCTGGCCCGCACCCTGAACGATTCCGCCATGCAGCTGCCCTTCGAGCAGCGTGTGGTTCAGGATGTTTCCGAAATCGTCCACGGCGGTATAGCGCAGCACCTCAATGGCGCCGGTCTCCGGATCGATTTCGACTTCCGCGACGTGCGCGCCGCTGGGAAACGTCCCTCTGACCGGGTTGTCTCCGGTCGCATCGAGCGGATGGGTGCCGGCCTTTGGTGGATGCTTCTTGGCGAGCTCGATCAGGCCGATCGATTTGTTGGTGCCCTTCACCCGATAGCGTCCACGGACGAATTCCAGGGCCTGTGCCGAGACTTCCAGTTCCTTCGACGCGAGCGCCATGCCCTTCTTGACCACTTCGCGCGCCGCCAGCAGGCAGGCGCTGCCATGCGCGCTCATCGAGCGCGAACCCACCGTTCCACCGCCGATCAGCGGCGGACCATCGGGATCGCCGGCCCGCAGCGTGATCAATTCAGGATCGATGCCGAGCTCGCGGCCGACGATCTCCGGGAATACTGTTTCGTGCCCCTGTCCCGTCGGCCCGGTCACGCTGTAAATCGTGATGTCCCCGGCACTTCCGAACTTGAGCATCGCCTGGTCCTTGGGCGGACCGCCGACACTCGCCGGCTCGATGAACACCGCCGCGCCGATGCCGCGCAGCCTGCCGCGCGCCTTCGACTCGGCGCGGCGTTTCTCGAATCCGCTCCAGTCGCATCGCTTGGTGACCTGGTCGAGCAGCGCGGCGTAGTCGCCGCTGTCGTACAAACTCTGCGTCGGCGTCTTGAACGGAAACTGGTCCTTGCGAATGAAATTTCTGCGCCTCAGTTCCAGTCTGTCGATTCTCGTCTCGCGCGCCGCCTCTTCCACCATCCGTTCCATCAGGTAGGCGGTGTCCGGCCGGCCGGCGCCACGGTAGGGACTGATCGGTGTCGTATTGGTGAGCACCAGCCGATTGCGGCCGTATACCGCCGGAATCCGGTAGACGCCAATTGGCGTGACCGTGGGGGTGATGGTATTGATGAACGGGCCGGGGCCCCACGGAAATGCCCCCTGGTCGCAGATCCATAGATAACGTGCCGCGAGAAAATTGCCCTCCTTGTCGAGCGCGAGCTCGCCGGTGAGGCGGATCGCGCGACCGTGGTGCTCGCTCACGAAAGTCTCCGCGCGGGAACCCACCCATTTGATCGGTTTGCCGGTCTTCTTCGAAGCCACCATGACGGCGATGTATTCCGGGTAGGCGCCGCCGCGGACGCCGAAGCCGCCGCCGACGTCCTGCGCATGCGGACGAACCTTTTCCGGTGGAATACCGTAGCCCGCCACGCTGTGCCGCATCATTGTGATGCCCTGAGCGCTGGACCAGAGATCGTAGCAATCCTGCGCGGCATCGTAGGACGCCAGGCATGCCTTGGGCTCGATCGGGACACCGCAGACGCGCTGGCTGTCGAGTTTCACTTTCGTGACGTGCACCGCGCCCTCGAAGATCGCGTTCACTTGCGCCTCGTCGCCGTAGTCGAAGTCGAAACAGACATTGGCGGGCACTTCCGGATGCACCTGGGGAGCGCCCGGCTCGATCGCGCGTTCGGCGTCAATCGCCGCGGGCAGATCCCGATAATCGATTTCGATCTTCTCCACTGCGTCCTGCGCAGCCGCGGCCGATTCGGCAACCACCATCGCGATTTCCTGCCCGATGTGACACACCCGTCCTGTGGCAAGCACGCTGCGATCGGGCAGCTTGATCGGCTGGCCGCCGCGCCCCGGATAGGGCAACAGCGGCGGTGGATTCTTGATGCCGGCGGCGAGGGTGTCCTCTCCTGTCAATACCGTCACCACGCCCGGGTGCGACAACGCCTCCTTGGCGTTGATCGACACGATCTCGGCGTGTGGCCGGTCCGAGCGCAGAAACGCCGCGTAGAGTTGACCGGGCAGATTGAAATCGGCGGTAAAGTGCCCGGCCCCCGTGATGAGCCGTCGATCCTCGCGACGGCCCTTGAAAGCTGCCCCCATTACTTTGCTCCGCTAAGAACGAAAGGACATTCTATCGATCAAAGGGGCCAGGCTCGAATTATCCGATCAAAGGCAAAACTTCGAGCCTGGCCCCTTTGATCGCCCGTCACCCGTCACCCGTCACGTTAAATGGTGTCTGGTGACGCCGGTCCGCGCAGGATCTCGACGCTTTCGGCAACCGCGCTGCGCGCGCGCTCCGCAAGCTCGTCCGCCGTCGCGCTGCTGATCGGATGGTCGACGACGACGAAGCGATAGCCCTCCGCGCCGAGTGCGCGCGCCATGAGCTCGGCCGCGCTGACGAACTTCGACGTCATGATGCCGACCGACGGGAGCCCCAGCCGCTCGCCGATGATGGCGTCGTGCAAACTGCACGACGAGCAGCTCCCTCAGTCGCCCACGCCGGCGATCAACGCCTGCCAGCGCTCCGCCTCGCTGATGAGTTCCGGCTCCGCGGGGGCGCTGTAGTTGGCCTTCGTCAGGCGCACGACCTTGGCCACGCCATGACGCTCCACGAGCTCACGTTCGACCGCATCGAAAAACGGCTTCGTCCCCTTCTTCCCGTTTGACACGATGCCGACGGTCGCCCCCGCAAGCGTTGCGAGCCGTGTCGCCGGCGCGAACGCGCGCGATTCGTCTTCGTGGGTCGGATCGAGGATTTCGATGCTCATGCGGCTCCCTTCGCTCAGACTTCGCAATCGACGCAGGCGCCGATTGCCATCGTGACCGCCAGACTCTTGTTCCCGTACCAGGGCGGGATCACCGCGCCGAACCCGCCGGCCGGACCGCCCGCTGCGATGACGAGCAGGTCATTTTCATCACGCAACGCGGTGTACTCCCGATCACCGCGCTCCCCGACGACGGATCCCTTGCCGCACTCGGCCCATTCTGCGCGGCGGATGCGCGCCTTACGGTAAACATACTTCCGAACGTCCGCCTTCGACCAGCCCGCGCTCTCGAAATGCGCGCGCAACTGGGGCGGGACGACGATCGCATAGTTCCCGGGCCAGATCGAGTAGTGACGCATGTTCGCCCGGATCTCGGCGATATAGGTATCGAGAATTTCTTCGGGCTGCGTCGTCCATTCGTTCATGAATTGGCGCGGCGCGCCTGCCGCCATCACCGTCACCGCTGAGGCCTGCTCGGGGATGCCGCGCTCTTCGGCGAGCGGCAGCCAGGGCGAGTGCTCCTCGTCCTCGGCGACGCAATAGCTGATCTTGCCCGGATGGCCGAGCGTCGAGCGGTCGACGTCGCCCGGGCGCGCGTCGAGCAGATTGCACAGGATCAGGCGTATCGCGCGGCCGATCACCGTCGTCGCGCGGTCGCTCGGGCCGAGCGCGTTGAACCTGCCGCTCATGCCGAGCTCGGTGCGGATCGGTCCGTTCACCACGATGAGGATCGCGCAGCCGCCGGTGCTCGCCGTGGCGCCGTGGAGCAGGAAGGTTTCCTGCAACATCGCGGTGAACGCTGCCACCACCACCGGGAAATGCATCGGCAGGCATCCCGCCATGACCGCGTTCACGGCCAGCTTCTCGACCGTGATCGGGCGCTGGCGCACCGGCTCGATGCCGACGAGATGATCGGGCGGCATCAACACCCACTCGAGACAGGCCTGCACCGCCTCCGGTGTCGGTGGCACCACCGGCAGCCCGTCGGTCCAGCCGCGGCTGTGGAAGAACTCCTGCGCGGCGATCATGTCGTCGAGCGCGTAGCGCTTCGAGTGGAGCGCGGGCTTGTGTTTTGGGCTGGGAACGCTTGCCACGTTGACGGGACGCCTATTCAATTCCTGCGACGGAATTCAACGACCGATCGACCGGACGGGTCTTGCCGGGCCGGGTCACATCCATATACAAAATACGGCACTATGAGCCGGGGCGGACCAAGCTATCGTATCGCATGATCGAAGAAGTGACGACTGACGGCTGACGACAAACGGTTCGGTCCATTCATCCTTCATCCTTCCGCCTTCGGGTAGTGCCGCAGCTTGATTTCCTTGCCGACGGGATAGCCGAGAATCCCGTTGTGCGCGAAAACATAGCAACTGTTGCGGCCCAGGTCGCCCGTCACGACGATCATGTAATCCTCCGGCTTGAATACCAGTGGAACCATGCGGTTCGGATCGTCGGACTCGTGGAATACCTTGGGGATGTGCCCGGCCGCGTGCTCCTCCGCGAGATTCCAGATCGGCTTCTGCGTCCAGTCGCGCAGGATGCGCTCGAACTGGTGCGCCGGCATGCGGGCATGATCGAAGAGCTTCTGCTTCAGGTCCTGCTTGGACCAGCCGCCGCCGGCAATGGTCTCAGCGATGATCGGGGAGAGCAGTATCAGCGGCCGCACCGTGCCCATGCCCTGACCGACAGTGAACATGATCTGCCACGAGTACTGCCTCACCACGGCATCCGCGAGATACGGCAGCAGCGCATCGGGCGTCGCGCCCGACACCGACGAGATATGGTTGCCGCCGGTGTAGCGGCCGATGGAGACCGCATTGGCGCCCGCGGGATAACCGAACTCCGTGCAGTTCGGCGGCCAGCCGATCTTCGCCAGCACATCCTCGTTTTCCGCCACGACGACGCGCCAGGTGTTGCCGAACGTTGCCTTGTCGTTCTTGTGCGGCAGGAAGCCGGCAACGTTGCGCAGATAAAGCCGCCAGAAGCGGCCGACGGTCGTGTTGGCCTGGAAACCGTCGCGCATCACGCCCTGCGTGTAATTGAAGCCGAGCCGCTTGATGACGGGACCATTCAGCACGATCAGCGTCTCCCCGCCCGGCGTATTGCCGCTGTGCTCGACGCCGTAATCGGGGTCGGCCATGGCCTCGACCAGCGCGATCAGGACCGGCATGTACTCGGGCCGGCAGCCCGCCATCACTCCGTTGACCGCCACGCTCCACACGGTCGCAGCGCGGCTGTCGGGCAATAGCACGCCCAGCACGTCGTCGGGCTGCCGGTCCGTGAAGCGCAGGAAGGCGTCGACCTTCTCGAGCGTCGGCGGCACGATCGGCAACCCGTCGGAGAGTTCGTGGGCGATGAAATACTCGTTCACCTCCTCGAACGTGCCGCTGCAAATGATGTCGCGCGCGCCAGGTTCACCGGCTGCCGCCACCTGCGCCGGCAGCTTGAGGAAGTTATCCACCACGCCGGCGAGGGTCACCTCGCGGACGTTGCGCTGGAGTACTTCCTTGCTTTGCAGGCCGGGATGGCCCGGCACCGGCGCCACCTGGAGATTGGGCATGCCGAGCCCGCCCGAAGCCGCTTTCGCGAGCACCATGAAACTCTCGCAGACGAGCGTTGAAGACGGGATGCCGGCTGCCTCGGCCGCTGCACTCGCCCGCAACACGGCGGGCGTGCAACTGCCTCAACACCCCATGCCGGAGACGACGGCGTCGACCCCCTTCGCCTTCAGCTTCTGCGGCAGCGCCGCCACGATCTCGCGCTCTTCGCTCCCGTGCGTGTTCCCGAACTCGCGCCAGTGCACGAACTTAACGCCCGGGTAGCGCGCCTTGAGGCTCTCCTCGAGCTGTGCAAAGACCTCATCGCCCCGGAAGAGGTAGTCCCACAGCCAGGCGATGGTCTTGCCTTCGAGCGTGTCGAGCCGCTTCGCGAGCGGCTTTACCTTGGCCTGGCGCGGGCTGCGCGGCCACAATGCCTGGTATTGCGCACCATCTGAGCGCGTCATTCGAATTCCTCCTTGCTCAATGGGGACGAAGCCCCATCAATTTTGAACAAATGGGGTCAGAGTAACATTCCTGCATTCCGGAAAAGTGACACTGACCCTATTTATAACGCGGCCACGAACTCCTCGATCAGGGCGTTGACCTTGTCCGGAATCTCCGTGGGCGGGAAATGCCCGGCGTCGGGGAGCTTGGTGTACTTCGACCCCGGCACTGCCTCGTGGATCTCTTTCTCGTACTCCGGCGGATTGCCGTGATCCAGCAGGCCGCGCAGGAGAAGGAGCTTCGGTTTTAAGGTCGCGATGCGGTCGCGCACGTCGAAAGTGTCTATCGCCATCAGGTCGTGATATTGGGACAGCGGGCCCACCTGGCGGTGCCGCTCCAGCAGGCGCTCGCGCAAGCCCGGCTCCACCAGGTGCATCGCGGTGCGTTGAAACGCGAGCCATTCTTCGTAGACCTTCGGGTCCTCCGGTGCGCGCAGACGCATCTCGTAGGTACCCGGCGCTCGTACCTTGGGCCGCGCCGCAACCGTCATCACTACGAGGCCCTTCACTTCATCGGGATAGTCGAGGCCATACTGCAGCGCGATCGACGCGCCCAGCGTGTATCCGACCAGAACGAGGTCTATGTTCAGTCCCTGCGCCCACAGCCAGCCGCGCACCCACTCCGTGTAGCGCGCAACGTCCGGACACCGGATGCCCTCCAGGTGCCCGGGCAGGTTGGGCGCGACGCTGTCCGGGAAATGCTTGCGTTGATGGTAATACGCATCCGCGCAAGCGCCCGCGCCCGGACCGTGGAGGAACACGAGTTGCGGCATGCGAACGTTTTTCCTAACTGCGTGAATGGTGAGTGGTGAATGGTGAACGGACTGAACCGTTTATTTGCCGCCGATGAACGCCGATGAACGCCGATTACATGGTCGTGAATCGTGAATCGGACCCCGTGTAACACCAAGACTGAACCGCCGAGGCGCCGAGAGAAGCAAGAATTAGGAGCAATTACCCATCACCCATTACGCCTCTCAACCCCGTCAGTCGTCAGCCGTCACGCTTCTCTCTTAAATGGGGTCTGTCCCCATTTGTTTCACCATTTGTTTCAGCGTAGGCCCCGACGCAGCCGGATCCGATATCCCTTGGACCGGTTGTTGATTGGTCGTTTTACTCTCTCGGCGGCACGGTTCGCAGATAAGCCACGATCGCGTCGAGATCCCCGTCCGTCATTCGTGCATACCACGCGTAGCCCATCGGTGGCCGCAGCTTGCTTTCATCCTTGCGCACGCCCTTCGTGATCGCGCGCTTGATCTCCGAGTCCCTCCAGGCGCCGATGCCTTTCTCCCTGTGCGCGGTGATGTTGCGCGATACCGATATGCCGAAGGGCCCCTTGAACACCTCGCCACCCCTGCCGAGGTCGTTCCTGAAGTCCCTGCGTCCGTTCACGGCCGGGGTGTGGCACCCCATGCAATGGCCGATGGTGACGAGATAGAAACCGCGTTTCACCGGGTCCTTCATGGCGCTTTCCGGCATCGGCTTCCCCGCACCGGGCGGGATATCGACGTGCATCGCCGGCCCCTTGTACACCGGCGCTGGCACCTTCCTCGATACCGCGGGCACCGAGCGGAGGTAGGCGACCACGGCGTCGAGGTCCGCCGGGGTAAAAATCTTGTAAAACGCGTACTGCATCACCGGCGCGAGTTGCGCACCGTTCGGCCGCTTGCCGTCCTGGATCGCGCGCTTGACGTCCTCCGCGCTCCAGTTGCCGATCCCCGTCTTCTTGTCAGGGGTGATGTTCGTGCCCTTCACCGTGAAGGCGGGCGTGTCCCAGGTTTGCGGCCCGCCCGCATAAAGCCTCGCCGTGTCGATCACGCCGCCCGGCCCCCTGGGCGAGTGGCAGTTGCCGCACGTGAGAATTCCCTCGACCAGATAGCGACCGCGCTCGACGGGCGCCTGCGCCCACGCCGCCCCAGCGGCAAAGCCCAGCACGGCGATCCCGAGCGTCCAATGCTTGATCATTGCACCTCCCCCGAAGAGAACAAGAAATTGAACCGCACGATCGAAAGTATCTTGCGCTGCGCCACGCCTGTCAAAGCGATAGGAAATTCAATTTTACTTAACGGCCCGCGGTATACCCGCGTCGATGGCGACCTTGGTCCACTTAGCGATCTCGGCCGGGATAATCTTGCGCATCTCATCGGCCGTCTTGATGTCGACCACGGCACCCATGGCGGTCATCTTTTTTCGCATCTCGGGCGATGTGAAGAACCGGGCGATCTCGTTGTGCAGTTTCATCACGATTGCCCGCGGCGTTCCGGCCGGCGCCGCGACGGCATACCAGTTCTGCGCCTCGTAGCCCTTGATTCCCTCCTCATCGAGCGTCGGCAGGTCAGGCAGCAGTTCAGAACGCTTCAGGGTGCCGACCGCAAGACCCTTCAACCTGCCCGCACGCAGATGCGGAAGCGCGGGCACGCTCACGGCAAGGTGTACCTGGGCGTGCCCCCCGATGACGTCAATCATGGCGGGGAATCCGCCCTTGTAGAGAACGATGTTGAATTTGCGTTTCGAGAGACCCTGGAAGAGCGCCGAGGCGAAATGCATGAAGCCCCCCGAGCTCGCTATCACGATCTCGCCGGGCCTGCGCCCTGCTTCGGCCAATAGATCCTTGACCGAGTTGACCGGCAGCGACGGTCCGACGCTCAAAATGAGAAAGCTCGCCCCGATCTTGGAGACGAAGACCAGTGCCTTGAGTGAATCGTAGGGCATCTTTATCGTCACGGGGTTCATCGTGTAAGCCGCTGAAATCATCACCAGGGTATAGCCATCTGGAGTCGCTTTCGCAGCGAGGTTCGTGCCGATGATCCCTTGGTGGCCAGGACGATTGTCCACGATCACGTGCTGGCCCAGCGTCTGGCTCAGGCGCGTCGCAACCATACGCCCCAGGATGTCGTTGGTGCCACCTGGCGAGAACGGAACGATCAGGCGAATCGGCTTGGTTGGATACGCCTGCGCCAGCACAGTGGCCGGCAATAGGACCACGACGGATGCAACCAGCGCATAAATCAGTCTTGCAAACATAAGCTCCTCCTATATTGTCGTTGAAACGTGATGATAATGATTTTTGAGTAAATGGGGTCAGTGCGGTCTGGTTAGCCTGATCTTCGTGCCATCATACAAAGTAAAAGCCGCGGCGGTAGGCCTTTTTCTTTTTGGCCTTTCTTTTGCCGCGTTTCATAGTGACCTTTTCAATAAGCTGGGTCGAACCCAGCTACCGTTCATAAGGCGTGATGAGTGACGGGTGACGACACCTGAAGAGGTGACGACTGACGGGTGACGACTGACGGCGGCTAAAGAGGTGACGACTGACGGCTAATGACTGACGACGCACGGTTTAGTCCATTCACCGTTCACGATTCACGATTCACGGGGTGTAAGGCCCTTCCGCCTTTCGCCTTTCGCCTTCAGTTAGACGTCCTGCCCAAAATGCAGGCGCCGGTACGGAATGCTGATAACGTTCCGCGATATCCTCACGTCGAGCACCATCGGGCCCTCGCCTGCCAGAAACTCGTCGATGCCCGCCGCCACCTCGTCGAGCGTCCGGGCCTGGCGGCCGCGGCAGCCGAAGGCGCGGGCGAGCGCGCCGAGATCGGGGGTGGGCACCGCGGACAGGTTGCCGTCGAGACCCTTCGCACGCAGCTTGTGGTACTCGGCGCCGTAAGCCTCGTCATTCACGATGAAGTAGAGCAGCTTCACGCCCAGCCGCGCGGCGGTGTCGAGCTCCTGGATGTTCTGCAGCGCGCTGCCGTCGCCGTCTACTGCGACCACCGGATCCTTTGACGCGACCGCGGCGCCGATCGCGTTGCCGATCACCTGCCCGACGCCGGTGAAAGAAGTGACGCTCACCTGGAACGCCCGCGGCTTCTGCATGTGCCACACCGGGAACGTGAAATTGTGCGCCGACCCGGTCAGCAGGCCGACGCTGGGCGGGAGCTTCTCGTCGAGCACCGTGAGCACCTCGCGTATGTCCACCGTGCCGGGCTCGATCTCGAACTCGCCCGGATCGCGGAACGAGCCGCGCAGCGCGTTGCGCGTCGAGGCCGTGCGGAAGCCGTCGCACTGAACGCCCTGCTTCGCCAGCATTCCCTCGATCTCCTGCACCGTTTCCGTCGCGTCGCCCTGCACGTAGCAGTCGGCGCCGCGCTCGGTGCCGAGCAGAACGTGCAGCTGGACGTCAATGTGCACGTAGCGGGCGTTGGGATAGGCGTAGCCGCCGCCCAGGGTGCGTACGTTCATGCCGGCGCCGATCCCGATCACGCAATCGGCCTCCTGGAACAGCTCCATCGCCGCGCGGGTGGCGAAGAGCCCCGATACCCCGGTGTACCACTCCGAATCGTTGAGCGTGCCCTTGGCATAGAGGGTCGTCGCGATCAGCGCGCCGATGCGCTTGCCGAGCCGGTCCGCGGCTTCCCGCGCCTGCGGATCCTTCGCGCCCCGGCCCAGCACGATCACCGGCCGCTTGCTCTCGGAAATGATCCGGACCGCTTCCTGCACGCGGTCGAGCGCGGGGCGGATTCGCTGCTGGCCGCCGAACAGCGCCGTGGACGGCAGATAATCCTCGCCTTCGCTGTCGCAATCCTTGCCCTGGACGTCCATCGGGACGGACAGCACGATCGGGCGCGATTCGATTCGCGCCCGGTAGAATGCCTGGCGCACCGCCTCCTCCGCGTAATCGGGCTTCATCACCTCGATGTAGCCCGACTCGGCGGCGGCGACAAAACGGTCCTGGTTGAGGTACTGGGTCCCGCGCTCGTCGTTGAAAGTCGTCGTGGCGGTGTGGACGACGATGGGCGTGCGCGAGCGCGCGGCCGCGATCAGGGACAGGCTCAGCCGCGCGAGGCCGGGGCCGTGCGTCACGCTGCACACGCCGACCTTGCCGGAGGCCCGGGCCCAGCCCTCCGCCATCGCCAGGCCCGCGCCCTCCTCGCGGGCATCGATGAGCCGAACCCCCGGGTGCTTGGCCATGGACGCCCACCACGTGAGCTGTCCGTCGCCCAGCAGGCCGAAGATGGTCGTCGCTTCTTCCCTGACGAATGCGTTGGCAACAGCGTCGTAAACCTTCATGGTCTCTCCATAAAACAATCGTGATGGGTGATGAGTGATGGGTGATGGGTGTTTTGCGTTTTATTGCCGCCGATGTACGCCGATAAACGCAGATCACTCAAAACAACACTCTTTCGCCTACCGACTTTCGACTTCAGTCGCCCCCCATGCGTTGGAGCGCTATGATGCCATTGTTCTTTAATAGGGCGTGACTAGTGACTGGTGACTAGTGCTGAAGAGGTGACGACTGACGACAAACGGTTCGGTCCACTCCCTTTACCGTTCACCGTTCACCGTTCACCGTTTACCGTTTACCGTTTACCGTTCACGAGTGACGACGCACGGTTTAGTCCATTCACCGTTCACGATTCACGATTCACGGAAGTTTCAGCCCACTCACCATCCATCATTCATCATTCATCATTCATCATTCACGAAGTGTAAGGCCCTTCCGCCATTCGCCTTCCGCCTTCCGCCTTTCGCCTTTCGCCTTTCGCCTTTCGCCTTCAGCATGCGTTACTAGGTCTTGAGCCGGTATCCGGTCCTGAAGATCCACACCACGATCGCCAGCGAAACGGCCAGGAAGACGCCGGTCATGGCAAGACTGATGCCAACACTGACATCGGCGAGCCCGAAGAAGCTCCACCGAAAACCGCTGACAAGATAGACCACGGGATTGAACAATGTGACCGTCTGCCAGAAGGGCGGCAGCATGCCGATGGAGTAAAAGCTGCCGCCCAAAAAGGTCAGCGGCGTAATAATGAGGAGCGGTATCAACTGCAGCCTCTCGAAGCTGTCGGCCCAGATACCGATGATGAAGCCGAAGAGGCTGAACGTCACCGAGGTCAGTACGAGGAACAGGATCATCCACCACGGATGCTCGATCCGGAGCGGCACGAGCAGCGCCGCGGTCGCCAGGATGATCAAACCGAGAACGATCGATTTGGTCGCCGCCGCACCCACGTAGCTCACCACAATCTCGAAATAGGAGACCGGCGCGGACAGGAGCTCGTAGATGGTCCCGGTGAACTTCGGGAAGAAGATGCTGAACGACGCATTGGAGATGCTCTGCGTCAACAGCGACAGCATGATCAGTCCCGGCACGATGAAGGCGCCGTAGGAGATCCCTTCCACCTCGGAGATGCGCGATCCGATCGCGGCACCGAAGACGACGAAGTAGAGCGACGTCGAGATCACGGGCGAAATGATGCTCTGCATCAGCGTGCGCCGCGTGCGTGCCATTTCGAAACTGTAGATCGCGCGTATCGCATGTACGTTTACGTTCATATCGCTTATCGTCCGTCTCTCACCAGCGTGACGAAGATATCCTCGAGCGAGCTCTGCGTCGTATGGAGGTCCTTGAACCGGATCCCCGCCTCGTTCAGATTCTTCAGCAGCGCGGCGATGCCGCTGCGGTCGCTTTGCTCATCGTACGTATAGATTAGCTCGCTTCCCTTGCCCGAGAGCTGCAGGTTGTAAGCGGAGAGTTGCGGCGGGATGCGCTCGAGCGTTTCCTGAAGCTGCAGCGTTAATTGTTTCCTGCCGAGCTTGCGCATCAACTCGGCCTTGTCGTCCATCAGGATGATCTCGCCTTTGCTGATCACCCCGATCCGGTCGGCCATCTCTTCCGCCTCGTCGATGTAGTGGGTGGTCAGGATGATGGTCACACCGGCGGCCCCGAGCGAGCGCACGAGCTGCCACATGTCCCGTCTTAGCTCGACGTCGACGCCTGCGGTCGGCTCGTCGAGAAACAGGATCCGCGGCTCGTGCGCCAGCGCCTTGGCGATGAGAAGGCGCCGCTTCATGCCGCCCGAGAGCGTCATAATCCGGCTGTCTTTCTTGTCCCACAGGGACAGATCCTTAAGTGTTTTTTCGATATGGCCGGGATTTGCCGGTTTGCCGAACAGTCCGCGACTGAAGGACACCGCCCCCCACGGGGTTTCGAAGGCATCGGTCGTCAGTTCCTGCGGCACGAGACCGATCATGGCGCGGGCGGCGCGGTAGTCGGTGACGATGTTGTGACCGTCCACCAGAATGGTCCCTTCGCCTGGATTGACGATCCCGCAGATGGTGCCGATCAGCGTCGTCTTGCCCGCGCCGTTGGGACCCAGCAATGCGAAGATCTCGCCCTGGCGAATGTCGAGATTGACGTTCTTGAGAGCCCGGAAACCGGAGGCGTAGGTTTTTGAGAGGTTGGTAACGGAGATAATGGCGTTCATACCAAGCGAAGATACAGGATGGACCTGCATTCCATCCAGCTCAATCAAGCGAAGCAACGAGAACAAATGGAGTCAAAGTCACATTCCTGCATTCCGGAAAAGTAACGCTGACCCCATTTATCGGCTTCATAAGGCGTGACGGGCGACGGTTCAGTTCACTCACGACTCATCAGAAATGTTGCTCTAATTCCTTTTACGGCCGATCGCACCTGCTAGAATCGATCGACCTGGTTCCGGGATTCCTCTTTGACGATGCGGCAGCAGCTCCAAAAAGGGTTATCAAAATTCCGGCTGGATAGCGTTCGCAGTCAGATCGTTGCCTTTGCGATTCTTGCCGCGCTCATCCCGGCACTCATCATCTCGCTCGTCGCCTATACGCAAAGCCGCCGCGCGCTCTCGGAGAAGATCACACAGGAGTTGGTGACCACGGGGTCGCAGGCCGCGCGGGAAGCCGACGTGTGGCTCAAGGAGCGTCTGTACGAACTGCGTGTGTTCGCCAACTCGTCAATCTTGTCCGAAAACGTGGCCCGCGGCGGCCAGCCGGGGCGTATGGTGGAATACCTCAACTCGGTCCGGGCGCGCTTCGCGGACTATGAGGAACTTCAGCTCGTCGACGTGCGAGCTGGGCTGGTTGCCAGCAGCGCTCCTCGTCCGAGTCCGGTGCGCCTGCCAGCAGGGTGGGGGAAATCCTTTGAGTCGTCGCGAAGCCTGGTCGGTGAGCCGTACTGGGACGAGAGCGCGAAGAAGGTCATTGTCGTTCTTGGCGTGCCCGTCCTGCGAGGCAACCGCCGGATTTCGGGCGCGCTTGTTGCGCGCGTGAACTTTACAAACCTCACCCAGATCCTTCGCGCATTCGACACCCGATTCATGGGACATGTGTATCTGACGACTGAGCGGGGGGCGCTGATCGCCGATTCGCGCGGCGGACCGACCGATCCTGAGGCGATGAGCCTGGCGCCGGAAATCGCGAATCGATTGCTTGCAGCCGAGGGCGAGCTCGTCGAGCATCGCGACGTCCACGGAGTCGAGGTTCTGGCAAGCGCGCGGCGCCTCTCACAGGCGGCGTGGTTTGCCGCGGCGGACATGTCCGTAGGCGATGCTTATCGTCAGGCGATCCGGCTGCGAAACATCGCCTTCGCGGTCATCGGCGTCCTCCTTGTCGTAATAGCTATCGTTGCCTACTGGCTTGCGGCGCTCATTGCACGGCCTCTGGGCCGACTGACGAGCGCCGCGGCGAAGGTATCGGCGGGCGACCTGTCGGTAGAACTGCCCGCCGGAGGCGGTGAAGTGGGGTACCTCACCCAAGTATTCAATACCATGGTCGAAAGCCTTCGCAAGAACCGCGAGGAGCTCGAACGCCTGTCGACGACCGATACCCTGACGGGACTGGGCAACCGGCGGCACCTGATGAATTTGCTACCGCAGGAGATCGAGCGGGCCAGACGGGCCGCTCAGCCCTTCTCGATCCTGATGCTGGACGTCGATCACTTCAAGAAATACAACGACGACCACGGTCATCAGGCCGGGGACGACGTGCTCGCGCGGGTCGGCAGGGTGCTGCGCGATTCCATCCGTCCCTACGATTGTGCCGCGCGCTATGGCGGAGAGGAGTTCCTGATGATTCTTTCGGGGGCCTCGCTCGATCACGCGCGAGAATCCGCGGAACGGATCAGGGAGCGGGTCCGGGCGGAGCAGTTCGAGGGCGGGCCGGTGACGGTCTCGATCGGCGTAGCCGAGTACCCCTCCCATGGCGATACGGAGAAGGCGATCATCGGTCAAGCGGATGCCGCGCTGTACAAAGCCAAGCGCGCCGGCCGGGACCGGGTCATGTGCGCCAGCGCCAAGGGCGGCAAACGAAAAGCCTAAGCGTCCTGGGGGCTCTAGTCGTTGCGACGGCTGACGAGCGAGGCGAAAATCCACCCTTCGTTGCCGGCTTGGTTAGTGACCCGTATCCATTCCCCGAGGTACGAGAGGCCGGAAAGCGCGCTGCCCGAGTCGGTAGAGAATGAAACCGGGAAGTTTTTGCCCGGTCCGACCCGGACGTTGGCGCGGGTGCTGGCGCGCAGCTTGACCGGCCCCGCGAAGGCGACTTCCCCCGGCCGCAGTTTGCCCACCCCCCCGCCCAAACCGTGCTGGCGGGCCGCCGCCTTGGCCCGATTGGCGAGGTAGAGCGCGCCGCCGAAATTATTCCGCTTGAATTCGTCCGAGCTCTGTTGCATTAGCCGGGACGCCTGCTTTAACTCGGGCGAATCGCGGCCGGAATTTGTGATCGATTGCAGCGCCACATCCGCCTCCGCCATGGCGGAAGCGGCCTCCGCCCGGGTCGCAAGCGAGCGCAGTTTTCTCATAGTGCCGACCACTTCCTGCAAGGCCTGGTCGAGCTGGGTTTTCAGGCTCTCGATCAGCGCGTCACGCTCCATGAGCTGGATTTCGAGTTGCCTCACGTCGCGCCCGAGCTCCGGGTCGTGAACAATCTGAGTTTGAGGCTCGACGGCCGGGCTCGGCGGAGGCTCTTCGCGCGCAGGAGACGCGCAGGCGCAAAGCGACAGGGCCATGACGATCGAAAGCGTGCGGTACATCCGCTGATTACTAAGCATAAAGCAAACCTGGTAAAGATGGTGAAGGGGTCAGGTCTTGATTCTTGAATTCACGATTCAAGACCTGACCTTGTCACTCCCGGTCTTACGCAGTTGGAAGCTCATAGGACACCTTCGTACCGGTGACCGAAATTACACCTTGGGCCTCCAACTTTCCGAGGAGTAACGCGATCTCGTGCTCTGTGAGCGTCTTCTTAAAAACGGCGCTGATGGTGTTGGTTAGCGTCTTGAGAGTTCGTGGACGTGCCAAGCCACGTTTGCGCAAATCTGCGACCACTAGTGCCAAGCGATCACCCGCGGTTACGTTCGTCTGGATCGGCACCTTTCCAGCGCCTCCACCGGGGCACTTGAACTTACCTTTTTGATTCAGAACAACTCGAAGCTTTTCCTTAAGGCTCATTCGACCCAACAGTGAATTCAAAGCCGTGCAGGAAGCAACGCAGTTCTCATCACTGTTGGAGCCGCGGTTCGCGGACGCAACAAGGTGCTCAACGCTCGCCTCTGCCGGAGAAAGAGGTGCCTCACAGAAGAAACAAATACCGCCTTGGGCGAACAGCAGACGATCAATCGGCTTGGTTGGCATATGGCGCCTAACATGCAATAGTTAGATGAAATTCTACCTAACTGGCGCGTTAGACGGGCGGACCTAAGTCTGCTCTTGCAACCATCCTAGCTGCGAGCCGCTGCACCGTTCAAGTGCTTAGGGGACAGACCACTAAGAAGAATATCGAAGCGAATCAGGCCTGTTAATCCCTTAGTGGTCTGTCCTCTAAGCGTTACTTGCGGGGTTCCTTCCGCCTTCCGCCTTCCGCCTTTGTGAAAAAATAAATGGGGCCGGGTTCACATTCCGCCAAAAAAGCGAACCCGGCCCCATTGACCCTCTTCGATTACATTGAGGTCTTCTACAATCGGCAGCGCAGGCACCAGCCGTTGGGTTATCTTAGCCCGGCGCTGTACGAACGGCAGGGGAAAGTTGCTAAATTTACTGTCCGAGAAACCCGGGGCAGCTCAGTGTGTCTCCATTCCCCCATTCTGAAGAATTCTTTGTGAAATACCGCACACACCCCGCGGCATGACATCCGCATGCCGGTGCGGCCAGAGTAAGCTTGCTGATCTTGGCGATGCGAGGAGTCGCTTCCAGATCGCGCCCGTCACGCACGGCCGGTTTTGGAAAACTTAATGCATCAGCTTTGGGGGCCGAAATGGGTATAGATATAGAGAGACGAAAACACGTACGTATTCCTTTCGCGCAGCCGGTGTTCCTGGAGAGCGCTACGGGCTTCACGCAGGACGTGAGCGCCTCGGGCGTGTTCTTCTGGGTAAGCGGCGTCTCGTATACAGTGGGGGATGAAATCAGCTTTTCGCTTGAGATGAGCAGGCCTGAAGGCAGGGCGATGGTCAAGTGCCGAGGAGTAGTCGTCCGCACCGAACAAAACGAAGCCAGGCTCGGCGTGGCGGTAAAATTCTCTGAAACGGACACGAAGCTTCCGTAGATGTCATGGATCTCCCTTTCAATTAAAGGTGCCAGCCACGCGGAGGAGAAAAGTTAGTTAATCAAATCCTCGATCAGCCGTAACTTCACACCCCGCTTCGGCGGGGTTTTTGTTGGTGGGTCGTGCTTTCCGGTTGCGTACAAAAAAACCGCGCAGGTCGTTAAACCATGCGCGGCAATTACCAGTATCCAAGCAAAGGGACAAACTTTGGATACCGATTCCTTTATATTCCTAATCTGAGAAATGGTTCGTTAAATACCGCACAGACCTCGCTTCGACGGGGTTTTTGTTTGCTTAGGGGACAGACCACTAAGAAGAATATCGAAGCGAATCAGGCCTGTTAATCCCTTCGTGGTCTGTCGCCTAAGCGCTCCTTTCGGTGAATCATCCAGGCTACCAGCATGCCAGACTGCAGGACGATCCAGGTCACGAGAAAGCACCAAGGCGCTGGACCTTCCTTACCCATCGTATCGATTCCGGTAACCTTTCCGAAATACTCCCACGGCAGGACGGAAAGGAACGTCACAAAGAGGGTAGTCGGCACACTCAGCAGGACCGACAGGAAACCCAAAAGAAGTGTTCGAGACGGCGCCGCAGCAGGGTGACGGCGACATGCCTGCAAGTACCCCAGCGCAAGAATCAGATTTACCCCCGGTTGAGTAACCGGGACTATGCCGATGTGGTGGAATTGGTAGACACGCTATCTTGAGGGGGTAGTGGCGAAAGCTGTGCCGGTTCGAGTCCGGCCTTGGGCACCATTATTCGACGGCCATTGATTGACTGTGGCCACGGACACACCTACAAGGCGAAATTGGAATGCTGGCAGAATATTTTCCAATACTTGTTTTCCTGGCGATTTCCATCGCACTGGGCATCATCCTGCAGGCCACCGGTGGCTTGCTGGGCCCCCGCAGTCCTGACAGTGAAAAGCTGTCCCCGTATGAATGTGGTTTCGAAGCTTTCGAGGATACGCGAACGAAGTTTGATGTCCGCTATTACCTGGTGGCCAT
>JAQBFV010000348.1:0-23431 GCA_032123035.1 Betaproteobacteria bacterium
GGCGATACGGCTTGCAGCAAGTGAAACATGTTCAACCGAAGCAACATCGGGACGTTCAACTTGAAGCCGCGATCGGCCGGCTGGATATGCACCTCGAAGTGGTGCCACAGATGTTTCCAGGCGAGCACGTGGTCCGCCATCACGGTGTCGAAGCGACCCGCGCGTGCGATCGCCTTGCGCGCTTCCAGCCCGCACTCCGAGATGGCGCGGTCGCGCGAGGTATAGAAAGAGGCAAGCTTCTCCAGCAACAGCGTCTCGCCTTGCTTGAGGTCGACTTCGAATTCCTGTCCGATACGGCCAGGTTCCTCGATGGCCCCGCGCCGAACTTCGAGAAGCTCTCCGTCCAGGTACACCCGCGTTCGCGCCGCCTGCGCGACATGCATATTCGACTGGCAGGTGCGCACCGGCAGGGCCACGCTGTCCTTGCTGACAACCTCGCCTGTCAGCGCCTCCAGGTGCCGGTTGCTGAACTTGCGGTACAGCTTCGCCCCGGCGTTGACGACCCGCCCGTCGATCGCCGAACGCACCGTGACGCCTCCCGACCAGTTCTCCGCGGTCAGTGTGAGCTCCAGCGCCGCCAGATGCATGTCGCTCATCGAGACCAGGCACCGCTCGTTGAGCGTACTGCGCCGCCCTTGGCCATCCTCGAAGTTGATGCTGCGCAACAGAATGCCGCGCCGCAGATCGAGTTCCTGGCGGTAGGACAGGAGCTTGACGCTTCGCGCATCGAACCAGTCCTCATCGGCGATACGAAACGCGAGCGTGAGCCAGTTGGGAAAATTGACCAGATCCTCGTTCTCGACCACGCGGCCGATGATGACTGTGCGCAGCCGGTTATAGCCGCCGGCAAGGTAGGTCCCTGGATAGTGAATGCCATCCGCCACTGCGCCGGCGGTGGCGCCGCGCGTCGCAAAATAGCCGTTCCCCAAGGTGCACAAGGCTTCGCGGATACCCTCCTTGGCCGGGTCGAAGCCCTCAAACGCCAGGGACCACACGGAAGGCGGTTCTACGGCCACCCCGACTTGCGCCAGATCGGTCACCACGACATCGGCGCCCGCATCGCGCAGCGCCTGCGCCTGTTCGCGGCGATCCACGCCGATGACGCAGCCGAATCGGCCGGCGCGTCCGGCCGCTACGCCGACGATCGCGTCCTCCACCACGACGGCACGCGAGGGCTCTGTCCCGAGGCGCCGTGCCGCCTCCAGAAAGGCGTCCGGCGCCGGCTTGCCCTTGAGTTCGAGCCGGGTGATGTCCGTTCCGTCCACCCGCGTGTCGAACAGCTGCGCGATGCCCACCGCCTCGAGCACCGCCGCGCAATTGTTGCTGGAGGACACGACGGCAGTCTTGATCTCTTGCGCCCGGAGATTGCGCACCAGCGCGATCGCCGCCTCATAGGGCTCGACGCCGTGCTGCTCCAGGTGTTGCAGGAAATAGCGGTCCTTCAGATTGCCCAGCGCGCGCACGCTTTGCACCTCGGGGCCGTCTTCGGCTGAGCCCATCGGCAGTTCGATCCCCCGCGAGGCGAGGAAGGCGGCCACACCGTCGTAGCGCGACTTGCCGTCGACCTGGCGCGGGTAGTCGGTGTCGATGTCAAAGGGGACGAACGGCTCGCCCGCCTGGACGGCGCGCTGTTCGAGAAAGCCATCGAACAGCTTTTTCCAGGCCGCGGCATGCACGCTCGCGGTTTTAGTCAGCACCCCGTCGAGATCGAACAGAACCGCGTCGTAGTCCCGCGGAGATAGAGTGATGACGGGCACGACGCCAGTCATGTGCCGCAGCCGTTCCGGACGTGGGTCACAGGCTCGCTGAGGTCATGATCGTATCCAAAGACGCTCAAAGACGCGGTGTCGAGCAGAAGGCGGCCCCGCACACCTGCGTCGACCAACTTTCGAGCTCGACCTTTTTCCCCGCCGGGACACGAACATCTTTGGAACTGATTTTCATCCTGATCCTCGCGATCATCCTGTATGCGCCCTCGGCCGTCCAGGCACTGTCAACGCCTCGAAGGCAGAGATGACGTCGAACAGTTCCTCGTCGATGCCACTCTGGCGCAAACGATGGAATGTCCCGTTGAGTTCCTCCAAGAGTTCGTCGATATTTTTGTCAGCACGCTGCATCGCCGCCAGGCGGCTCGCGTTCTCGCTCGCGAGAGATTCGGCGCACGCCCGAAACAGCGAGACGAAAAGATATTCGCGGATGAGCGCCCGCAACGTCTCGGTGTCGCCGCCCACGAGCTCGGGCAGATTTCCCGTCGGCCAGGGAAGTTCGGCCAGCGTGCGCCGCCAGGTTTCGTCCAGCGGCAGCAGTCGCTGATTGACGGGCGCATATGCCGCTCCCGATGTTGGGCGGTTGTAGAACAGGTGAAGTTCGACGACCTCGCCCTGGCTGTGGCGCTTCTCTGTCTCGAGGAGAATCTGCCCGACGAGCAGCGTGATCGCCTTGACGGAATTCGGCACCGCGAAGAGTCCAACCAGCGGCAGGCCCGCATCCGACAGGCGCCCGTGCACGCGTTCGCCGACCGCCCAGACCTGAGGTTTGCCGGGAAGAGCGGCCAGGGTCTTAGTCGCAAAATCAGCCACCGCGTCATTGAACTGCCCCACCAGTCCTTGATCGGAACCGAATACGACCGCACCGACGGCGGCGTCATCGGGGCGTCGTTTGCCGTCCGTCATCAGCGCTGCCGGCGCGTTTTTCCGGAAACAAATGCTCAACCCCAGCTCCACGGTGCGATAGTAGTCACCCAACGCACGCACCGATTTCTCGTATTGGCCGATACTCGATGCGGCCAGAGCCTTCATGGTGCGGACGACGGATTGGAGCTCGCCGGCGCTTTCGATCTTTCGGCGCAGGCTCGCTGCGGTGTCGCTCACGATTCTTCCTTGGAAGCCGCATTGGGCTTGGAGGCAGCCTTGGTCTCATCCGGATCGGCCAGGAACTCTTCGAGCGCTTGGCGGGCGATTTCGATGATCGCTTCGCGATCCTCGTCGCTCAACTTGTCGACGGTATCCAATCGCTCGGCTGCCTCCCGCGGAATGTCGGCCACCGCCTCGCGCACGGCCCGCTCGGCGTCCGTCATCTGGTCGATCGGCACCGGGTCGAAGAGCTTCTCGGTCAATGCCAGCAGGACGGCGATTTGTGCGGGCATGGACACCGGGGCGAATTCCGGCTGCTTCAGGCAGGCGCGGATTCGCCGTCCATGCTCGATTATCTTGCGAGTGTCTTCATCCAGGCGGGCGCCGAAGCGGGCAAAGGTCTCGAGTTCCTCGAACTGCGCATAGGCGAGCTTGAGGTCGCCCGCCACCGCGCGGTACGCCGCCCGTTGCGCCTTGCCCCCGACGCGGGAAACGGATTGGCCGACATCGACCGCGGGCAGCACGCCCAATTCGAACAGCGAGGGCGAGAGGTAGATCTGCCCATCCGTGATGGAAATCAGGTTGGTCGGAATGTAGGCGGAAATATTCTGCGCCTCGGTTTCGATGATGGGCAGTGCAGTCAGCGACCCGCCACCGAGTTCCTTGCGCAAGTGCGTCGCACGTTCGAGCAGCCGCGCGTGAATGTAGAAGATGTCGCCCGGAAACGCTTCGCGGCCGGGCGGGCGACGCAGCAGCAAGGACAGCTCGCGATACGCGCGCGCGTGATGTGTGAGGTCGTCGTAAACAACCAACACGTCGCGGCCTTGCTGCATGAAATGCTCCGCAATGCTGGTCGCGGCGTACGGTGCGATGAACGCGAGACCTGGCGGGTCGTTGCCCTCGGTGACGACGAGAACGGTGTAGTCCATCGCGCCCTTTTCGCGCAAGTTTGCCACCGCTTTCGCCACGGCGGACGCACGTTGACCGATGGCGCAATAGACGCACAGAACGTCCTTGCCACGCTGGTTGAGAATGGTGTCAATCGCGATGGCGGACTTTCCCGTCTGGCGGTCGCCGAGAATCAGCTCGCGCTGGCCGCGCCCGATGGGAATCAGCGCATCGATGACCTTCAGTCCGGTCTGCAGCGGCACGGTGACCGGCGCGCGGTCCATGATGGGCGGGGCGGCCCGTTCGATGGGCAGGCGCTCGCTGGCGGCTACCGGCCCATTGCCGTCGAGGGGCCGGCCCAGCGGGTCGATCACCCGTCCCAGCAATCCCTCGCCCACGGCCACGTCCATGACCCGGCCCGTGCGCTGGACTTCATCTCCCGCGTGCAGGTGCCAGTATTCGCCGAGCAGAACGACGCCGATTTCGTCCGCGTCCACGTTGAACGCGATGCCGAGCACGTCACCGGGAAACGTTACCAATTCATCAAATCCCACGCCGGGGAGACCCGACACCTTGGCGATGCCGGTGGCAATGCTGGTGATCGTGCCCACCTCCCGTGGCGCGAGATCTGGTGTGAACGCTTCCCGCGCTTGGTCTATTCGGGCAAACATGCTGTCGAAGACGTCCTGCAGGCGCTCAGGTTCCATGTTCATCAGCGCTGTGTTTCGGGCTTGGCTTGTTCAGGCTTGGGATCGGCTTTTGCTATGGGTCTGTCCTTCTCCTGTAGAAGCTCATCGACGCCCTTTTCCAGCGACGCCAAATAGTCCGCGATGCTCCACGCCACCTTTCTTCCATTCGTGGCGAGTTCGATTCCGCTGACCAGGGCCGGCGCAGTTTCGAAGCGAAGGCGGATATCCGCCGAGAAGGTTTCGTTGATCGCTTTTTGAATCGCCGCGCGCTGCTCCGCAGGCAGGTCAAACGCGCTGCGCACGAGTGCAGGTTCACGCGCTGTCTTGAGGACCTCGCCAAGGCTTGCTTTCGCGTTGGCGTCCATTGCCCGCAGGCGACGGGTGAACACCTCGCACAAGCGTTCTTCGAGACTCGACGAGGCGAGATCCGCCAGCGCCTTGCGGGCAATGGCAAATACTTCCTGCTGGGTCCGGCGACTGATGGCTTTGCTCAAGTTACGCGCGTCGTTTCTCAGCGTTTCCTGTCGCCTGGCACTCAAGGCGTCGGCGGCCTGCCGCGCGTCGTCGAGCAGCCGCTGGCGTTCGGCCTTCGCCTCGTCCGTCACCTGGGTCATGCGTGCGGCGCGCTGCTGGTCGAACTTTTCGTTTTTGTCCTGGAACTCGTCGCGCTCCTTTCGCGCTTCGGCCTTTTTCGCGTCGGCGTCCGCGAGTTCCGCGGCGATCCGCTTCTCGCGCGCGTCGATCGCGTCGAGGATGGGCCGGTAGAGAAAGCGCTTCAGCAGCCACACCAGAACGAGGAAGTTGAGTGCCTGCGCGCCGACGGTGAACCAGTCAATCAGCATGGCCTACTTTTCCGCGGCTTGGGCGATCACGTGGTTCCAGAACGGATTGGCGAAGATGAGGATCATCGAGACGACGAAGCAGTAGATGGCCGTGGACTCGATCATCGCCAGGCCCACGAACAGAGTTCGGGTGATGGTGGCGGAGGCGTCGGGTTGCTGGGCCAGCGAGGTGAGCGCCATCGCGACCGCACGCCCTTCACCCAGCGCCGGTCCGATCGCGCCGAAGCTGGTGGCAATGCCGGCGGTGACAATGGACGCCACCGCAATAATGGACATGCTATCCATAAAATCTCCTCGTGTTGTCGTCCGTCATGCGTCAGTGTTTTGCATCGGATTCACGCGTTGGCCCGGCGTTGGCCTCTGGCTTGAGCTTGCGCGCGCGCGTGGCGGCCGCGATGTAGACCGCGGCCAGGATGGTGAAGATGTAGGCCTGCACCATGCCGACGAGCAGACCGAGCGCCGTCATGAAGATCGGGAAAATGAAGGGCGTGATGGTGAGCAGAATGGCGATAATCATCGCCCCGCTCATCATGTTGCCGAACAGGCGCACGGCCAGCGCCAGCGTGCGGGAGAGTTCGCTGATGATGTTGAATGGCAGCATGATGATCGTCGGTTCGACGTAGGTCTTGAAATAACCCCGCAGCCCCTGCTCCTGGATGCCGAACAGCGGCACGGCCACGAACACACATAGCGCGAGTGCCGCCGTGGTCGAGAGCGAGCCCGTCGGCGGCTCGTAGCCGGGGATGATGGTGCAAAGCGCAGCCGCAGCGACGAACAGGAACAGCGTACCCAAAAACGGGAGGTATTTCCCGGGTTGCGTGAGACCGACTTCTTCGATTTGCTTCGCGATGCCGCTGACGACGATCTCCAGGAGGTTCTGCCAGCGGGAACGTTGCAGACCCGTGGAAAGCTTGCGCGTGATGAGTCTTGACCCGACGGCCAACACGAGCATCAGCCCCCAGGTGAACACAATGGTGGCGTTGAGTTTGAAAAACCCTTGCTGCCAGAAGACAATCGCGTCAGGACTAAGCCGCACGGCTGCCCTCCAGTGCCCGGCGAGCTTGGTCTCCCGGAGGCGGGGTCAGCCGCGTCGCGATCAGACGTGCCATGACAAATCCAACGAGACAGGCCAGCAGCCGCTCCCATTGGCCGCCGCCGACCAAGTAGAACCCACCCAAGGTAACGCTCATCCGCAGCAGCGCGCTGGCGAAGAACCAACGCGCTGGCCTTGGCGACGAAGCGCCCCTGCGCACCGTCCACCAAAGGCCGCCAAAGAAAATCGCCCCGAGCCCCGCCCCCGCCACCCACGCCAGCACTAACGTCAGCGTTTCATTCATCGACATCGTCTCGTTCCTCTCGCATGGCCCGATCTTCCTTGGCGACCCAATGCCACGCGTTCAAACAGCCGATTGAGAGCCCGGCCACCAGCAACGCCAGCGTCCAGGAACGGCCTCCCGGATAGCGCTGGTCCAGCCAGAGGCCGAGCGCTGCGCCGAGCAGCGTTGGAACGGCCACCGACCAGCCGACGAGCCCCATCATGCCCAAGCCGAACCATACGCCCGGCGTGGCATGGCGCCGCGCCTTGAGCTTGCGCGCCGCCTTCACGCCGACCTGCCCGGCGAAGGCCGACCCGTTGTTCGGGGTCTTTCCGGTCGGTTCGTCATTCATGTTTAAAGGTCGCGAAGCGACGCAGAAATCCAGCTTCCAATTTCGCAACGACCGAGCGCACGCTTTGCTCCTGCTCGTCCAGGGTCAGAAACTCCTGCTCCACCGCAGCGCGCAATTGGCCGAGGTTCGTTCCCGCGATCGCCCGGCGCACGGAAACGAGCACGTCTGCACCGGCCTTGACCAGAACGCCTTCATCCACGGCGATAAAAACCTCTCCTGCGGCATCGGTCTCGTAGACCAGAATCCCCGGCGTCAGCGCCGCCACGCAGTCCAACCGGTGGGGCAGGAGCCCGAACGCGCCTTCGCGCGTCTCCGCGACGATGCGTGACACGCCGGTCTTTTCGACGAAGATTTGAAACGGCAGGAGGATCTTAAGATTCAATTGCGTCGGCGGTCTGCTCGACCGTCGCTCGAGGCTTCGCTTTTTCCTTCGCCTCGTCAATCGTTCCGATCATGTAGAGCGCGCTCTCCGGCATGTCTTTGAATTCATCGCGCAGGATTCGCTCGCAGCCGTCCAGCGCGTCCTTGAGGCCGACGAGTTTTCCTTTGAGGCCGGTGAACTGCTCGGTCGTGAAGAAAGGCTGAGTGAGAAAACGCTCCAACCGGCGGGCACGAGCGACCACGTTGCGGTCCTGCGGAGAAAGCTGCTCCAGGCCGAGCATGGCGATGATGTCCTTGAGTTCCGCGTACTGCGCGAGCGTGCGCCGAATTTCCTGCGCCAGGCCGTAATGCCGTGCGCCGACAATGCCTGGGGTGGCCATCTTGGAACTGGATTGCAGCGGGTCGATGGCCGGATAAAGGCCTTCGCTCGCCCGCTTGCGCGAGAGCACGATGGAGGCGGAGAGATGCGAGAACGTATGTACTGCCGCGGGATCGGTGAAATCGTCCGCCGGTACATAGACGGCCTGAATCGAGGTAATGGCGCCGGTATCGGTGTTGGCGATCCGCTCCTCCAACGCCGACAATTCGGTGCCCATCGTGGGTTGATAGCCCAGACGCGACGGCATCTGCCCCATTAATCCGGACACTTCCGCGCCGGCTTGAATAAAGCGAAAAATGTTGTCGATGAGCAGTAACACATCGCGGTGCGCGTCGTCCCGAAAATACTCGGCCATCGTCAGCGCCGCATGGCCGACGCGGAACCGCGCGCCGGGGGGTTCGTTCATCTGGCCGAACACCATCACCATGTTCGGCAGCACGCCCGCCGCATTCATGTCGCGGTAGAGTTCCTCCCCTTCACGGCAGCGCTCGCCGATGCCGCAGAATATGCTCACGCCTTCGTGCTGTCCGACCATGTTGTGGATCATCTCGGTGAGCAATACCGTCTTGCCGACGCCCGCGCCGCCGAAAAGTCCCGCCTTGCCGCCGCGCTCCAGCGGCATGAGCAGGTCGATGACCTTGATGCCCGTCTCGAAGACCTCGGACTTGGTGGAACGCCGCGCCAGGGATGGCGGCGCCCGATGCACGGAACGCCACTGGACATCGGTCGGCGCCGCTTCGCGGTCGATGGCATTGCCAAACACGTCGAACATGCGCGAAAGAATTCCCTTGCCCACCGGCGCTTTCAGCGGCCCACCCGTGTCGACCACCGCCATGCCGCGGGCAAGGCCTTGCGTCGGCGTCAGCGCAATCCCGCGCACGTGATGCGCATCACGCTGCGCCTGCACTTCGATGACGATCTGTTTTTCCGCTCCCGTGTGCAGCACCGAGTAGATCGGAGGCAAGTGCTCATCGAACCGCATATCGACGACGCTGCCGCGCACCGAGACGACTACACCGAGATTCGGAGAAGTGGATTTATCTTTCATTTTTCTTCAGCGGACCGGGAACTGCACCCATCAAAACCTCGCCCCCTTCATTCTCCCATCGTTCAAGCGCTCGCCGTTTCATCGATCTTGTGTTGCGCGCACGTTGGTTCGGAGCGGAGTCCAATGCTTCCTGTGACGCGGCGTTCCACAGTGCAATGGCGGGCTGGTCGGCGCGGCCATGCTCATAACAAAGGACGCTGAGTGACGCGGTGTCGAGCAGGAGATGCTGCGCCTGCTCAACGGACAGCCCAATCCACCGGGCGGCGAGGACGCGGCCAAAGTGACCATGGGAGAAGAGTGCGACATTGCCATGCAGCACGCGGAGGCGGGCAATGAAGCGGTCAGCGCGGGCAGAAATCTGGCCGGGCGTTTCTCCGTGCGGAGCGCCGTCGCGAAAGAGATTCCAGCCCGGTCGCGACGCGAGAATGTCTGCGGGGGTACGTCCTTCGTAATCGCCATTCCCCCACTCCGCGAGGTCCGGTTCGATTTCGGCCACGGGAGTCAACTCTGCCAGCGCACACGTTTGTTGAGCGCGTCGCAGCGGGCTGGTCAGCACATGCGCGAACGGGATGGCCCGGAGGCGCAGGCCGAGTACCCGCGCCGCGTCCTCGCCGTGCGCGGTTAGTGGAATGTCCGTGCGACCGGTGTATTGGCCGGAGAGCGACCACTTGGTTTCGCCGTGGCGCACGAGGTAGACCCTTGGCAGCAGCGGGTTCATCTCGTTTCGCTGTCCGCGGCGCGTCGTGCGCCCCAGCGCCAGTCGCGGATTTCCGGCAGGTCCTGGCCGAACTTTTCGATGTACCGCTTGTGCTCGACCAGCTTGTCCTTGAGCTGCTGCTTCAGGGTGATGCCCTGGTCGCCGGTCTGCGGCAGGCGGTCGATGGTGTCCATCACGAGATGGAAGCGGTCCAGATCGTTCAGCACCGTCATGTCGAAGGGCGTGGTGATGGTGCCCTCTTCCTTGTAGCCGCGAACGTGGATGTTGTCGTGGTTGGTGCGGCGGTAGGTCAGCCGGTGGATCAGCCACGGGTAGCCATGGAAGGCGAAGATGACCGGCTTGTCCTTGGTGAAGAGCGCGTCGAAATCCGCGTCGCTCAAGCCGTGCGGATGCTCGCGCGGCGGCTGCAGCTTCATGAGATTGACGACGTTGACTACCCGGATCTTCAGTTCGGGCAGATGCTCGCGCAGGATGGAAACCGCGGCGAGCGTTTCCAGCGTCGGCACGTCGCCACAGCAGGCCATGACCACGTCGGGCGCAACACCCTGGTCGTTGCTGGCCCACTGCCAAATGCCGATGCCCGCGGTGCAGTGCATGACGGCGGCGTCCATCGTCAACCACTGCGGCGCCGGATGTTTGCCCGCCACCACGACGTTGACGTAATGGCGGCTGCGCAGGCAATGGTCCATCACCGAGAGCAGGCAGTTGGCGTCCGGCGGAAAGTAAACCCGCACGACCTCGGCCTTCTTGTTGACGACGTGGTCGATGAAACCGGGATCCTGGTGCGTGAAGCCATTGTGATCCTGGCGCCAGACATGCGAGGCCAGCAGGTAGTTGAGCGAGGCGATCTTGCGCCGCCACGGCAGGTGCGAGGTGACCTTCAGCCACTTGGCGTGCTGGTTGAACATCGAGTCGATAATGTGGATGAACGCCTCGTAGCAGTTGAACAGCCCATGGCGTCCGGTGAGCAGGTAGCCCTCGAGCCAGCCCTGGCACTGATGCTCGCTGAGCATCGAGTCCACTACGCGCCCGGTGGGCGCGAGGAACTCGTCGTTCGGCTGGGTCGCGGCGTCCCACTGGCGGTGGGTCGCTTCAAACAGGGCCCCCAGGCCGTTGGACAGCGTCTCGTCAGGGCCAAACACGCGGAAATTGCGCTGCTCGTCGTTCAGTTTCGCCACATCGCGCAGGAACGGCCCGAGCACTCGTGTGTCGCCGATGCCGCGGATGCCTGGCGAAGCCACGTCGACCGCGTAGTCGCGGAAATCCGGCACCGCCAAGTCGCGCAGCAGCAGGCCGCCATTGGCGTGGGGATTCGCGCCCATGCGCCGTTCGCCCTTGGGGGCCAGTTCGGCCAGTTCCGGTTTCAGGCGGCCCTGACGATCGAAGAGTTCCTCCGGCCGGTAGCTCCTGAGCCACTCATCCAACAGCTTGAGGTGTTCGGGATGCTCGGCCGGATGGAGCGGTACCTGGTGCGCACGGAAGTTGCCTTCAACCTGCTTGCCGTCGACGATCTTCGGCCCCGTCCAGCCCTTGGGCGAACTGAAGACGATCATCGGCCAGCGCGGACGCGCGCGGTTGCCGCCAACGCGGGCGTCGTGCTGCATTTTTTTGATCTGCTCGACCGCGGCGTCGAGCGCCGCGGCCATGGCCTGGTGCATCAGCGAGGGCTCGTGCCCCTCGACGAAGATCGGTGTCCAGCCGTAGCCGCGCAGCAACTGCTCCAATTCCTCGCGGCTGATACGCGCGAGGAGGGTCGGGTTGGCAATCTTGTAGCCGTTCAGATGCAGGATCGGCAGCACCGCGCCGTCGGTGGCCGGATCGAGGAACTTGTTCGAATGCCAAGCCGTGGCGAGCGGACCGGTCTCCGCCTCGCCGTCGCCGACGACGCAGGCGACGACCAGATCGGGATTGTCGAACACCGCGCCGAACGCATGGCTGAGCGAATAACCCAGCTCGCCGCCCTCGTGGATCGACCCGGGCGTCTCGGGCGAAGCATGGCTGGGGATTCCGCCGGGAAACGAGAACTGGAGAAAGAGCTTCTGCAGCCCGGCTTCATCCTCGCTGACGTCGGGATAGATCTCGCTGTACGTGCCCTCGAGATAGGTGTTGCCAACGACGGCCGGGCCGCCGTGTCCGGGGCCGGAGACGTAGATCATGTCGAGGTCGTATTTCTTGATGACCCGGTTCAGGTGCACGTAGATGAAGTTCTGCCCGGGCGTCGTGCCCCAGTGGCCGAGCAACATGTGCTTCACATCAGCGAGCGCGAGTGGGCGCTTGAGCAGCGGATTGTCGTAAAGATAGATCTGCCCGACCGATAGATAATTGGCGGCGCGCCAGTAGGCGTCGATCTTGTGCAGAAGATCAGGCGACAACGGTTTGTCCGCGAGCTTAGGTTTTCTCGTCTTCATGGCCATGGTCATTTTCCTTTTCAATCGAGAGGCCAAAGACCCGGCAGACCGATTTCGCGAGCGTCACTTCCTCATGCGTATGCATGACGCGAACAGTGGCCCGGCGGGCCTGTGCGGAAATCACGCCCGCTCCAGTTCCTTCAGGGGGACCGCAACGCCGGCGCAGCGCGGTATGACTCGCACCGTACTGGACGACGATCACTCGATCCCTGGCGTTGTCCGCGGGGGCTCCGTCATCAAGCAACGTGCTCCTTTCGAGAATCGTCGAGGCAACAGGATTCCTCCATGTCCGCCGGCGTGTGGCAACGGGTGACTTGGGCGGTGCAGCCTTTGACCGGCATCAGCTCTCCCTCGCCACCAGGTTTGAGATGGGCGGCATTGGCCTCGTCGGTATCGATATGCATTTCGGTCACGAACCGCGGATCGGTGCGGATGACGACGTCGCGGAATGCCAGATCCCTGCCGTCGGAGTGGACGGCGACCTCCACCAGATCGCCGTGATGCAGCCCGCGCGCCTGCGCGTCGTCCGGATTCATATGGACATGGCGTTTGGCGACGATCAGCCCCGCGGACTGGATCTGGCCCCTCGGACCACGCAGCCCCACAACGGGGGTGCCTTGGGTATCGCCGGACCGGCGCACTGGCGCGTCGATGCCGAGTTTGTAGGCCTCCGTTTCGGCAATTTCGATCTGGTTGGCCTCGCGACACGGACCGAGCACGCGCAGGCGCGAAAGCTCGCCGCGGGGGCCGATGACGTCCACTGTTTCCTCCGCCGCCCAGGCGCCGGGTTGGCTGAGCGGGTTGCGCATCTTGAGCTGGTGCCCCTCGCCGAACAGCTGCTCGACCGCAGCTTGCGTCAGGTGCACATGATGCGCCGACACGGCGACCGGAATCGGGGCCGCAGCAGCCACCGGCGCTATCCTGGGTGCGAGAACGCGAACGGCCTCCCGCGCGATCATCCACTGCTCGCGGGTTCGCGTGACGATGACCCGCACGCGGGAATTTTCGCGCTGAATCTGCGGCGCTTCCGAGCCGCCGAGGCGGACGCAGTCATTCCGATCGTCGTCGAAGGCCAGTCCCAGGTACTCGAGCCCGGAGCAGATGCGCCTGCGCATCGAGGCCGAGTTCTCGCCGATGCCACCGGTGAAAGCGATGACATCGACGCCGCCCATGGCCGCGGCATAGGCGCCGACATACTTGCGCACGCGGTAGGCGTAGACCTGGATGGCGAGCTGTGCGTTTTTATCGCCGTCCGCCGCCCGTTTCTCGATGTCGCGCATGTCGTTGCCGAGGCAGGAGAGCCCCGCCAGGCCGCTGTCGTGATAAAGGGCATGCTCGATCTCGGCGATGGAAAGACCGAGCGCATGGTCAAGGTAGGCAAAAATGCCGGGATCGACATCGCCGGAGCGCGTGCCCATCACGAGCCCTTCGAGCGGGGTCATGCCCATCGAGGTATCGACCGACGCGCCGCGCTCGATGGCGCAGACACTGGCGCCGTTGCCAAGATGACAGCTGATGAGGCGAAGCTCCGCGGCGGGTGCTTTTAGCTCTTCTGCGACCCGGAGCATGACGTACTTGTGCGAGGTGCCGTGAAAGCCGTAGCGCCGAAGCCCAGCCTCGCGCCAGGCCTGCGGTACGGCATAGGTCGCAGCACGCGGCGGGATCGTCTGATGGAAGGCGGTATCGAACACTGCCACCTGCGGCACACCCGGCCAGGCGTTGCCCGCGACCTTGATCCCTGCCAGCGCGGGAGGATTGTGCATCGGCGCCAGCGGCACGCACTCCTCGATGCCATTGATGACCTCGGAATCGATAAGGCACGCATCCTGGAACTTTGCTCCTCCATGCGCCACGCGGTGACCAATCGCATCGAGCGCCGCGATGCCTTGCGTTTTCAGGGCTTCCGGTATCGTGTGGATCGCATCTTCGACCGAAGCCGCGCGTTCGACCTCGGACTTGTACAGTTGCGCGTTGGTAGACGTATCGAATACCGCGAACTTGACCGACGAGCTGCCGGCATTGATGGTGAGCACGCGGAAAGCGGATCGGGTGTCGCCTGTCGGCGGATTTTTCGTCATGTCTGATTCACGGCTCTAGCGAGCCGGCCAGTGATAGCCTGGTCGGTAATCACGATGTCGCTCACCTTGCCCGCGCGCAACAATTCCTTGAACTCGCTGTACGCGAGCGTTTCGGTATGGCGCCGCGCGGAGTACAGGTCCTGGAGAAACACGATCGCGAGGAACGCGAGCGCGAAGTACCACAGCGAGAACTGCTGGTTTCTGAAGTCCATGGTGTTTCCTGAGTCCGAAGATCCGATGCCGATCAGCGCGCCGCACGCGCGCCCGCGACCAGGCAGCCTGCGCGCTCGATGCAACGCGTGCAAGCGTCCTCGCGCATGCCTTCTTCGATCACGAGCCGGGCCCAGGTGGCGCGTGCATCGCCGCACGCCCCAAGCCCCCGTGCGTTTCCTGCCGCCGCGGCAAGCCGCGCTGCCGAAAGCGCGTTCGCAAATCCTCTGCCCATGGGTTCCGCTCCTTCGCTAAGGCCACGCACCCATGTTGCGACCTTCGAGTTACTCGAAGGTCAAGCGATTTGCCGTGCCTCACATCAACGTACAACGCCGATCTGGTGGCCCTCACCGGCCGGCAGCTCAATGGTTCCGGTGACCTCGAGGGTCTTTTGGTCGACCACCCAGATCTTCGGTTGCTTGCGGCTCGAGACGTACAGCTTCCCCGTCCCGCGTACCGCGCCGAGGTGGTACGGTGCCGGCGCAAGCAGCTGCGATCGAATCGCGCCGGTGTCGGGGTTGAGCGCGACCAGTTTTTCGTCCGAGATCACGGTGATGAACAGTGTTGTGCCGTCGTCGCCGATATCGAGACCGTGGAGGCGCTTGCCGAGGTCGTAGGAACGCACGATCTTCCCGGTTTCGATCGAAATTGCGCTCACCTGGCCAGTGCGACCGCTGGCGGCGTAAATGCGGTCTCGGGCCTCGTCCATCACCAGGTGTTCCGGAGAGGATCCACCCTCGAGCGTTCGCCTGACCTCCCAGGTCGCGGTGTCGATCTCGCTAATCGTTCCGTTACCGCTGTTGCTGACGAAGATCCGTTTGCCGTCCGCGGTCACCAGCGAGTAGTTCGGCGCGGGTCCAGTCTTCACGGTCCTGACGACGCGATTTTCGGCAACGTCGACAACGCTCACGCCACCGCGCGTGGGATGGGTCGAGATGACGTACTTGCCGTCGGGCGTGATGGCCTGGTGGTGCGTCCATCCGGCGACCGGAATGGTCGACATGACGTGACCGTGGGCGGGGTGCACGACGTAGAGCATGCTGTTCGGCGTCTCCACGGGCGACCCCTGGGGAACCGGCGTTTCCGTCAGGCTGCCGACGATCAGGTACTCGCCGTCGGGCGTCGCCACCAGACCGTGCGGATTCTTCACTCCATCGTAGGTGCTTGTGATGCGGTCGTTCGCGGCATCGACGGCGATCACCTTGTTGCCGCTGCCGAGGGGAATGTAAACGGTCGGTGCCGCGTGAACGGTCAGCGCGGCGAGGGCAAGGCCGACCACGGCCAGGGTCGCTCTATAAGACTGCTTCATGGCTACTCCTTCGTATCAGTTGGTCATTTCCGTGAATTGCGCGATTTGACGCGCAGCCGTCCCACCTGCCTTGCGTACGGTGAGCCTCAGCCGATCGATCGCGACCACGACCGCCTCGTCGCCGAGCGCGAGCGGTTCGCCATCGACGTCGGCGCACCACAATTCGCTACCCACCCACAGCGTGACGTCACGATTGCCGACGCGGACGACGCGCCCGGTCACGCCGAGCAGAACCTGCGTCCCGTTGACGATGGGCGCTTTCCACGCCTTCAACGCAAGCGCGTAGACCGAGAGAGAAATGCCCGCCGCCGTTGCGTAGACGGGCAGCGCGATGCCGAGCGGCCAGATCCAGAACACCGGGAGCGCTAGAACGGGAAGCAGGAGCAACAGATGGCACATCAGCGCGCGAAGGTCTTTTTCATGTATTCAACAACCGCCTTGATGTCGTCGTCGGTAAGGGACGGATTGCCCCCTTTCGGTGGCATAGCCAAGGGCGAACCGGGGCTTTGATAGCCATCCCGAATCCGCTGCAAAAGCGTGGCATCGCTGCGCGCCAGAAATCCATCGGCCGCAGCGAGGTCCGGCACACCCGGCAGCACCCCCTGCCCATCGGCGCCGTGACATGCGACGCATGAATTCATGTAGACCTCCAGTCCCGAGGATTGCGCAGGCGCCGGAAGCGCCACATTCCAGTGCGCGCCAGCGATGAGCATCCCCACTGCGGTCGGAACTGCACGCCAGATCTGCCCTATCGGTCTTATAACCACGCTCAAATGCCGCCGTAGACCGCATTCAGTCCCGGTGCCATCACCGATTCCGCCCGCCCCTCTAGCGATTACTCGACCTCGACTTTCCCGACCATGCCCGCCTCAAGATGGCCCGGTACCAGGCAGGCAAAATCCACCGTGCCCGGCTTGTCGAACTGCCAGACGATGCCGCCGCGCTGCCCCGGATTGAGGGTGATCATATTCGGCTCGGCATGCTTCATGGTCGGCATCGATCGCATTGCTGCGGCATGCGTCTTCAATTCCGCCATCGTTCCGATCACCATCTCGTGCGGCAGCTTGCCCTCGTTCTTGATGAAAAAGCGAATCGTCTCGCCTTTCTTGACCTTGATCTCACTCGGCGTGAAGCGCATCGTGTCGCTCATCGAGACGCCGATCGTCCGGCTGACTTTGGCGGGATCTCCGGGCCGCCCGGCGTTTCCGTCGTGCGCCGCGCTGCCCATCTGGCCGGCGCCGGAATGCATCTGGCCCGCGGCGTGCCCTCCAGTGTGCTCCCCTGCAGCGAAGGCGAGTACCGGGAAGATGCTGATGAGGAAGATTGAGACCGCCTTTTTCATACGAACCTCTCGTGTCGTTGTTTGAAATGTCGTCATGACGTGTGTTGTGAATTCAAAACTCTTCGCTTTGCTCAAAACCAGAAGCGCAGGCCGGCGACCCATTGCGTATCGCGCGTACGCTCGCCGTCGGCGCGTGCAAAGTCGGCTGTTCCACCGAACTTGCGAACCCACTGCACGCCGATGTAGGGTGCAATCTCGCGCTTGAACTCGTAGCGCAGGCGCAGACCAATCGAGGCGTTGGACAGGCCGCTGCCGATCTCGCGCAGGGGATCGCTCTTACCGTAGAAGTTCGCCTCGATGCGCGGTTGCAGGACCAGCTTCTGCGTTAGCAGCAACTCGTACTCGCCCTCGAGCCGCAGAGCGGTACGGCCGTTCTCGCCGACATAGGCCGCCGCGTCGACCTCGAACCAGTACGGCGCCAACCCCTGCATCCCGAACGCGAGCCATTTGCGATCCGGTCCGGCGCCGCTGTCGTAGCGCAGCCCCAATTGCAGGTCCCAGAAACTCGCCACCGCGTGGCCCCAAAGCAGTTCGGTACGCGCCTCCTCGATCCGCCCACCGTCGATCTCACCTTCGGCCTTGAGGACCGCGCGGTCGTAGTCGCGTCCGAACCATGCCTGTGCGTCATACGCCATAAACGAGTTATTCCGCCCCTGCACGTACTCGAGCCGGTCAACCAGGAGCGAAGCAAAATTGTGTTCGTCCCCGAGTCGCGGACGCGGAATCGCGCCGAAGGTCTGTCCGCCGGAGTACGCGTGCGGGTCGCGTGCATCGGGCGGCGCGGACCCGCCCTGCATGGCGCCGTGGTCTCCACCACTGTCGCCGTGCTGCATCCCTTCCACCGCCGGTTTACTTCCCGAACCATCGCCGTGCTGCATTCCCTGCATCGCCGGTGTACTTCCCGAGCCCTGGTCGTGTTGCATTCCCGGCATTGCGCCAGCGCCGGCAGGTGCCGCCGGGGCCACCGCTTTGCTGCCAGCGGATGGGGCTACGGTCGAGGGGGAAACCTGCGCTTTGTCGGCGCCGCCGCCCGCGTGGCTGTGGTCGTGGCCCTTCGGGGTTTGTGCCCAGGTCGGCGCGCTGACGGTCAACAGGACAGCCGCCAGGAGCGGCCCGTATCGATTTCCGATCACCTTACGCGTTCTCAGTTGTTGGTTGCACGTTCGCGGCGCGCTCATGCGACCGCCACGACGCGGAACATGCCGGCGTCCATGTGGTAGAGCAGGTGGCAGTGCCAGGCCCAGTGGCCGAGCGCATCGGCCGTCACGAGAAAACTCACGCGCTGTGCCGGTTGCACGCTGATCGTGTGCCGGCGCGCGAGAAAGCGGCCGTCGGGGCTTTCCAGCTCGCTCCACATGCCGTGCAGGTGCATCGGGTGCGTCATCATCGTGTCGTTCTGCAGGATCACGCGAAGCCGCTCGCCGTAACGGAAATGCACCGGCGTCGACTTGCCGAACTCGAGCCCGTCGAACGACCAGGCATAGCGCTCCATGTTGCCGGTGAGGTGCAGTTCGATCTCACGCTCGCCGCCGCGCGGGTCGATCGGGCCTCCGACGGTGTGCAGGTCAGCGTAGGTGAGTACGCGCCGGCCGTTGTTGCGCAGGCCGATGCCCGGGTCGTCCAGATTCGTCCGCGGCATGTCGACGCGCATGTCGACGCTGGGGCCGTACTCCGTTTTGGCGTGACGCACGCGCATCGGTTCGCGCGCACCGGCCGGCATGCCATGCATCGCGTGTCCGCCTTGTGGCATCTGCATGGCTCCGCCTCCGCTCGGCGCGCCGTGCATCGCGTGCCCACCTTGTGGCATCTGCACGGCCGCGCCTCCGCTCGGCGCGCCGTGCTGCATCCCGCTCATGCCCGCCATGCCTTCGCCCATCGCCATCGCGCCCATCATGTCGGCCATCGACAGCCATTCGGGCTTATCGAGCGCGGGTACGCTTGCGGTAAGACCGGGACGCACCGCGAGCGTGCCGCGCGCATGGCCGGTGCGGTCCATCGACTGTGCGAAGACGGTGTAAGCGTCGTCGCGCGGCGTGACCAGGACATCGTAAGTCTCTCCAGGCCCGAAACGGAACTCGTCCACGGTCACCGGTTCCACGTCCTGGCCATCGACGTGCACCACGGTGAGCTTCAGGCCGGGAATGCGGACGTCGAAAAAGCTCTGCGTTCCTCCGTTGATGAACCGCAGCCGCACCCGCTCGCCGGGCCGGAACAGCCCGGTCCAGTTGCCCGCCGGCGTGGTGCCGTTCATGAGGAATGTGTACGTGTACGCCGAGATGTCCGCGAGGTCCGTCGGACTCATTCGCATTTGATTCCACATTTGCCGCTTGTCCATCGCGGCGGAGTACCCGTGCGCCGTTACGTCTCGAAAGAAGTCGGCGACCGTCAGTTGGTTGAAGTTGTAGTAATCACCTTGCTTTTTCAGCTTGGCAAAGACCGCGTTGGGATCCTCATCGGTCCAATCGGACAACTGCACGACGTAATCACGCTGAGCGGCAATCCGTGGCTTGTCGGCGCCGTCAATGATGATCGCGCCGTACATGCCGGTCTGTTCCTGGAAACCCGAGTGCGAGTGGTACCAATAGGTGCCTGTTTGCTCGACCTTGAAGCGGTAGGTGAAGGTCTGGCCCGAGGGGATGCCCTCGTAGCTGACGCCCGGCACGCCGTCCATCTGGAACGGCAGAAGGATTCCATGCCAGTGGATCGACGATGCCTCGCTCAGGCGATTCGTCACCCGTAATGTGATTGTGTCCCCCTGCCGCCAGCGCAAGGTCGGCGCAGGGATTGACCCGTTGATCGTCGTGGCCATGCCTGCCGCACCGGTGAAGTTGACCGGGGTTTCCGCAATTGTCAGATCGAATTCGGTCCCGCTGAGGATTGGCGCGCTGCCGGTCGCGGTCTGCCCGGACTGTGCAAACGTCGGGCGCAGAGAGGACGCAAGCCCCAGCAATGCGCCGCCGGCGGCAAGTCCCTGCACGAAGCGCCGGCGCGACAGTTCAGGCGCGTACTGCGGAAATGGAAAAGCGTGTTTCATCAAATCGTCCTTTGCCTGATGCCAGGCGCCCAAACAGCGCGGGCGCAGAGTGACTACAGTGGGATCTGGAATCGCGCGCCCTTGGGAGGCGCTTTGCGAGCACCCTGGACGACCAGGCAGCACCGAAGCGGACTGCATACGCCAGCCGACGCGGCACCAAATGCCGTTACCTCGACCGTGCGCTACAGCGGAATGACGCTCCGTCTGCCCGCTCGCCCGCCCGGAATGGGGAGCGCGCGATTCGTCATCGGCGACGCGCGAACACGCCGCCGCGACTTGTCAGATGGAGACTGTCAGAGGAGGGCGATCGAGGCGGTCGGGCACGAAACCCTCGGGCGCTCGGAATGGAGAGGCTTGTATGCCATCGCTAGGCGCGTCGGCGGGCGGAATCTTTGCCGGCGCCACGATCGCCGCGGCGACGCCGCAGCTCACCAAGTGATTATGTGTGGTCTCGCCCGTTGGACCTTGGTCGTCATTCATCGGAGAGCCGACGGTCGCATCGCCATGATCCGCGCCGCCATGATGCGCATGTCCGCTGGAATTCTCAACGGCATCGCAGACATCGATACTCAGGGCGGCAAGCGCCTGGCTCGGAACCGTGCCGACGAGGAGCGCCACAAGCGCAGACCGGAGCAGCTTTTTAAACATTGCGTGCATCTTATAACCCACGCGTTTGACGAACGTCAATTCCAAAAGTTCCCGAAAACGCTGTCGAGTTGAGTCGAGGGCGATTCGCGTCGGAGAGAATCCAGTAGACGGCGCTCACTGATGTGTCATGCAATTCAGATGCTTCGCCCCCTGGCAATTTTCACGGATGAAGGGCGTCCAGAGCGTTTTGACGTATGCCAGGACGTCGAGCGTGTCTTCGCGCGTGAGGATCCCGCGCCATGCCGGCATGAGGGAATCCGGCGCCGGTTTGTCCATGATCATGGCAAGTAGCGAGGCGTCGTCGTGGTGCCAGGCGTGGGCGCTGCTATCAAGCGGCGGTGCGCCGCGCTCCTGATTCTGCCAGCCCGGCACCCCGCGCCCCTCGGCGCCGTGGCAATCGACACAGTTTTTCTCGTACAGCACCTTTCCCTGTGCTGGTTGCGCGGACGCAGTCAATGATCCCGACGACGGTTTGATCTGGCCGACGACCAAGACCACCAAGACGCCGATGACGGCAGCGACGACCGCAATCGTCGTATAGCTGCGCTTGCGCCCACCGGCCTGCGCCGGCTTGCCTGAAACACCCCGCGCGCCAGTCAGCTGAGACTCATTGGTTGCAGTCGCTGGGGCCGCGTTTTTTTGATGCGCCCCGCCTCGACGTTTACGCTTTCCCATGGGACGTATTACCCCTTTTCACGTTGCGTTGATGTCACGTTCACGAACCTGCGGAAACCGCTCCAAATCGCCGCGGCGGCGGCGATCCCGATGCTTGCGCCGACCGCCGAATTCAAACGTCGCCTCCACTCAGGTCGCGGCTGCTCGCGCTCCCCAGTGCGGCACGAAACGCGGGGTAATCGTTGCGTAGCGACGGTACTCGTCTCCAAAGCTCGCCACCATCTCGGCCTCCTCGGTCCGCGCGAGATAGGCGTACATGACGACCAGCACCGGGAACATCGCAAGCGTCAGGATGGTCGGCCACTGGAGCAGAAAGCCGACCAGAATCAGCACGAACCCCGCGTACTGCGGATGTCGCACACGTGCGTAGGGTCCTGTCGTCGCCAATCGCCCAACTCTCTGCGCTTCGTAGAGTACGCGCCAGGCGCGTGCGAGGATGGTGAAGCCGGCAATGATCAGGACGATGCTCGCGAGGTGCAGGGGATCAAAGTGCGGATCGCCTTTCCATCCAATTAGGGTCTGCCACAGATGCCCCGAATCGTGCGAGAACAGATCGAGGTCCGGGTATCGCGTCTGCAGCCAACCCGATAGCAGGTAGAGCGTCAGGGGAAAGCCGTACATCTCGGTGAACAGCGCGACGACAAATGCCGCGAATGCGCCAAAGGAGCGCCAGTCGCGCGCGGAACTCGGTTTGGTGAAGCTAAAGGCGAAGATCAAGAACACGAGCGAGTTGATGACGACCAGTGGCCACAGGCCGTAGGCTGGAGCGTCGTGGGGTTCCATTTGCATTCTCCGGCGATACCGATCCGCTTCAGTTGCCCGGGGTATCCCGCGGTCCGCCGTCCTTTGGCGGGCGCGCGGAACCTCCGTGCCCGTGGCCCGAGTGCCCACCGTGCATGAAGACGTGCAGAAGCGGACAGGCGAGCAGCAGCAGGTACGGCAGGTACGGCATCCACTCGAGCATATGCACGCGGTGTTCGAAGATCAGGAGGATTCCTGCGATGCCCAGAAAGGCGAAGGTGGTAATCCCGGATTTTGACTTCCAGAAACTGCCTTTGTCGGAACCGCGGTCATTGTTCATGTGGCAACTCCGTGTGTTGGGCGGGGTCGGACACGCACCGAGCGCTTCCAGGTCAAATGCTCGTAGACGCCGGTCCAGTACATGCCGAAGAGGAAACCGAACGCGATCTCTTCCAGCGGAATGGGGCCGAGCAAGGGACCGCTCAGTGCCTCGAGATTCCATACACGTTCGATATAGCCGGACGCGGAGAACTCGAGCCCAAGCATGAAAAGCACGTAGTAGCCGGCGAAGAAACTGCCCCCGATGATCGATTTCCACCAAAGGTCCGGCCGGCACAGCGCGGCGGCCACTGACCCGACGACTAGGGCGATCAGCGACGGATAGATCGGATTCCACGGCAGCAGGACCAGCGGCACGAAGACGACGAAGGGGGCGGCGAGCGCCACGGGGTGGAAGCGGTGGCGTCGAGAAGCGCGCTCTTGCGCCGTCACCGGCACCGGAACCTCGCCCATGGCAAGGTTGTACATCACGGCGCCCGTGCCGCCGATGGCGAAACAGAAGATCAGGCTCTCGAGGTCGAATCCGGTGCGCTGCGCGAGGTCAAACAGCGTCGGCGGGTTCCAGTATTCGGGCACGAACAGGGGTTCGGTCAGACCGAAGAGCGACGTGACCACGCTCGTTTTCCACATCACGGTGCGATGCGCGGGAAACGCGATGAATAGCGCGACCCATGGAATTAGAAAGGCGCTGGTCCACAGGAGCCAGACGTAGCGGTCGGTCACTGCCCGGGCTCCCGCGCGGCATTCGTCGTGCAGAACCCCTGCGCCGGCACCCCGAGGGCCGCGTTGAACTTGCTCGACAAGTTCTGAAAGGCGACGAGCGCGGTCAGTTCGAGCACCGCCTGCGCGTCGAACTGGCTGCGCAGGCGCGCGAAGCACGCATCGTCGACGCCGCGCGCGGGATCGGTCGCCGCTTCGGCGTAAGCGAGCGCGGCGCGCTCGCGCTCGGTGAAAAGCGGCGAACGCTCATAGTCATCAAGCGCCGCCAGCTTTGCGAACGGCACCGAGCGCTCGAGTGCGGCGGCGCTGTTCAGATCAACGCAGAACCCGCACCAGTTGATGCGCGAGACCCGCACCTGAACGAGTGCGCGCAGTCCCGGTTCGATGGGCGAATCTGCCCGGTCGATCGTGCGGTACAACAGCGTGAGCAGCAGGAAGCTGCGCGGCAGCCGGGCCCAGAGG
>JAQBFV010000349.1:0-4040 GCA_032123035.1 Betaproteobacteria bacterium
GAGGGGCAGAACCCCAAGGCAGAAGGCAGAAGGCGGAAGGCGGAAGGCAGAAGGCAGAAGGCGGAAGGCGGAAGGCGGAAGGCGGAAGGCGGAAGGCGGAAGGCGGAAGGCAATAACCCTGGTGACCCGTGACCGGAGCCACGTCGCATTCTGTTCTTTTAAAAATCCTTGGCGGTCATGGCGTCATGGCGGCTCACTAACTTCCGTGAAACGTGAAACGTGAAACGTAAATCGTGTTCTGCTTCTCTCCGTGTCTCCGCGGTTTAGTTGTTGTTTTTCCTTTGTGTCCTTCGTGTCTGTGCTTTAGCGCTCTTGCCTCCTCGGCGCCGAGGGTATCTCGGCGGTTCAAGTTCGATTCCGCTCTTCCTGGCGTCTTGGCGGCCCACTAACTTCCGTGAAACGTGAAACGTGAAACGTGAAACGTGAAACGTGAAACGTGAAACGTAAATCGTGTTCTGCTTCTCTCCGTGTCTCCGCGGTTCAATTATTGTTCTTGATTATCTTAGCGGTCTCGGCGGTTCAGGATTACATCTCGCGAAGGTCGGTTACCGCGGCGACGATCACCGTAAGGCCGCGCGTCGCCTGGACCTGTACCGGTTCGTCCTTGTCGACCGGCCGGGCGCCGGGAGCGAGTTCCGCGCGCCATAGCTCGCCGCGCACTCGTACGTAACCCGAGGGATCGAGCCGCTCGGTCGCCACGCCGTGTTCGCCGTCAAGGGAGTGCAGTGTCGCCGGGTAGCCGGGATCGAAGGAACGCCACACGAACGGGTAAAACGCCGCGTCCTTTGCCACCCATAATCCCACCAGGCTCCAGGTGATCCACGTTGCAAACTCTAGCCACGCCTGCAACAAAAGCAGGATCACAACGACCAGAGCCGCTTCCGGCAACTGCAGCGCCCAGTATTTGCCCAGGACACTCGCAGACCACATGCGCCTTTCGGCAGCGTCCAGGTTATTGCCTGCTCTGTGCATAGTCGCTGCTTGCTTCGACATCTCCGGAGAGGCAAGGAAGTATCGCGCCAAAAGCAGCCCCGTGCCACCTCCGGTGGTGGTGAGATTATTGGTGGTGAAAATTGGTGATGTAAGATAGTGATGCTTCCCTGGAAAAGGGTGATGAAAGATGGTGATGGATAATAGTGATGAAAAAATGGTGATGAACAACACCTCTCTTATCACCAGTTCCCATCACCATTACTCATCACCAGTACTCATCACCAGTTGAAAAAGGAAAAGAACGATGGCCACTATTAATCCTTTGCGCGTGGGACTGATCGGCGCCGGCGGGCGATGGGGCCCGTCGGCTCACGTCCCGGCCCTTCAGGGGCTGCCGGAAGCCCAGCTCTACGCCGTTTGCACGGCTCACGCGGACACGGCGCAAGCGGCGGCCGAGAAGTACGGCGTGAAGCGTGCGTACGGCGACGTCAACGCGCTGGGCGCGGATCCTCAGGTGGAGGCGGCCCTCGTTGCCGTGCGCGTGCCCGCACATTACGCACTTGCAAAGAGCGCGCTCGAGGCGGGCAAGCACGTCTATTGCGAGTGGCCCCTGGGCGCGAACACGAAGGAGGCCGAGGAGCTCGCAACGCTTGCCCGCAAAATGAAACTGCACACGATGGTCGGCCTGCAGCGGCGCGCTTCGCCCGCGTACTTGTACTTGCGCGAGCTGGTCAAGGACGGCTACGTCGGGCAGGTGCTGTCGGTGAACATGATTCTGATGAACAGCGGCGTGTTGACCCGCACCTCGGATCGCACCTGGCAGCGCGACGTTACTCTGGGTGCGAACACGCTGACCATCACCTTTGCGCACGTGCTCGACGCCCTGTGCATGGTGGTCGGGGAGCTGACCGAAGTGTCGGCGCTGGTCAGCACGCGCGTGCCGCAGTGGTTCGAGACTGACACGAAGAAAACCGTGGACGTGACCTCGCCCGACAACATCATGATCCAGGGGAAGGTCGAAAGCGGCGCGATCGTCAACGCCTATGTGGGCGTCCATCCCTACCACGGCAGCGGCCACCGGCTGGAAATCTACGGAAAGGACGGCACGCTGATGATGATCGGCGGCGGGGAGGCCGGTCAGGAGGCGAACCGCAGGATCGTGGGCGGCCACAAAGACGACAAGGCGCTGCAGGAGTTGCCGGTGCCGGAGCGGCTCAAGTGGGTGCCGGAGGCGGTGCGGAAGGTGGGCCGCTCCTACGACGTCGGGCAGATGTGGGTCAAGTTCGCCGAGGCCATTCGCACTGACGTGCGCGTCGAGCCCGACTTCGATTCGGCGGTGCGCCGCCACAGGATGCTGGACGCCATCGTCCGCGCCTCCGAGACGGGGCAGCGGCAGAAGGTCGTGTTGTAGCTTGGAGACTCGTGACGAAAACGCGTCTCGAAAATCGAAAAACAATATTAGCCGCAGATAAACGCCGATAAACGCCGATGATCAGGAAAACGGAAAAAGGGAAATAAGAAATCGAGGCGCGCGCCGCGCGGTTTTCTCCATTCACAATTCACTCACTTACGTGGGCGTTCCCTGTATGCCACTCTTTGCGTTACCTTCGCGTTCTTGGGGTTCGATTCTGATTGATGTTCCCTTGGCGTCCTCCGCGGCCTTGGCGGTAAGGCTTTTATTCTTCCTTCGCGGCCTTGGCGTCCTCGGCGGTGAGGCTTTGTCGTTAATCGTCAACCGTTAGTCATCACGGGTCTTATGCTAAAACGCCCGAAAGGTCCCGCCGGCACGCTCATCGTGCTCAAGCACACCTCGAAGATCCTCAAGGACAACCCGCTCGGCGATCCGCACGTGCGCAAGCTCGGGGTGTGGCTCCCGCCGCAGTATGACCACGCGGGCAGGCGCCGCTTTCCGGTGCTCTACGATCTCGTCGGCTTCACCGGCTCCGGCCTCGCGCATACCAACTGGAAACCGTTCGGCGATAACGTTCCGGAGCGCGCGGCGCGGCTCATCCGCGAGCAGAAGATGGGGCCGGCGATCTTCGTCTTTCCGGACTGCTTCACGGCGCTCGGCGGCAATCAGTACGTGAACTCGCCGGCGATCGGCCACTACGCCGACTATCTCACGCGCGAGATCATTCCCTTCGTCGATCGCGAGTTCCGGACGCTCGCGGGCCGCGAGCATCGCGGCTGCTTCGGAAAATCATCCGGCGGCTACGGCGCGATCCTCCACGGCCTGAAGTACGCAAAATACTGGGGCGCGGTCGCGAGCCATTCAGGCGACGCCTATTTCGATTTTGTCTATTGGGCCGATTGGCCGAATACGCTTAATGAGCTCGCCAAGCATCGCGTGCCGAAGCGAAAGGCCGGGGCCTACAAGGCGCGCCGCGAGTCGAGCCGAAAGGGCCTCGCCGAGGGCCTGGACGACGGGCGCATCAAGCGCTTCCTCGCGCACGTGTGGAAGAAGGAAAAACTCACAACCGCAGAAGGCCACTGCATCATGAACCTCTGCATGGCGGCTACCTACGATCCGGACCCAAAAGCGCCGCTCGGCTTTCACGTGCCGTTCAACCTCGAATCCGGCGAGGTGATCGAGCGCCGCTGGCGTAAGTGGCGCGAGCACGACCCGATCAATCTCGTGGCGAAGCACCGCAAAAATCTCAAGTCGCTCTCGGGCATCTATATCGACTGTGGCTGGCGCGACCAATATCACATCCATTACGGTGCGCGCATCCTGTCGAAGCGCCTCGCGGCGGCTGGCATCCGTCACACGTACGAAGAATTCGACGACAACCACTCGGACGTCGATTACCGGATGGACGTGAGCCTGCCGTTTCTCTACAGGGCGCTGAAGCCGTAAAAGCCTTACCGGAAAGGACGCCAGGAGGTGCAAGGACAAAAATTAAACCGCCGAGATTCCAAGGGCGCCGAGGAAAACAAGAGCGCTAAAGCACAGACACGATGGTCACTAAGGACACAAAGGAAAAACAACAACTAAACCGCGGAGACGCGGAGAGAACCAGAATCGAAACTGAACCGCCAAGACGCCAAGGCCGCCACGGAAGAATAAAGCTTTACCACTAAGGACGCGGAGGACGCGAAGGAAAATA
>JAQBFV010000350.1:0-3853 GCA_032123035.1 Betaproteobacteria bacterium
GTCGTGCTGCATCCGCGCTTTGCCGAAAACCGGCTCATCTATCTGTCGTACGCCGCGCGCGGCACCGACGGCGTAGGCACCGAGCTCGCACGCGGGCGCTTCACTGGAACACGACTCGACCAGGTCGAAGTGTTGTTTCGCCAGACGCCGAAAGGCGATACCGGGCGTCACTTCGGCGGGCGCATCGTGTTCGACCGCGCAGGATTCATCTATCTCACGCTCGGTGACCGTGGCGAGATGGCGCGCGCGCAGCGACCGGACGACCATGCGGGATCGGTGATCCGTCTGCACGACGACGGGCGCGTGCCGCAGGACAATCCCTTCGTCGGCAAGCCAGGCTGGAAGCCCGAGAAATACACCCTCGGCAACCGCAACCTGCAGGGCGCGGCGCTGCACCCGAAGACCGGCGTGCTCTGGACGCACGAGCACGGGCCGCAGGGCGGCGACGAAGTGAACGTGATTCGCGCTGGCGTCAACTACGGCTGGCCGGTGATCACCTACGGCGTGAACTACGGCACCGGCACCAAGATCGGCGAGGGCACGCACAAGGCCGGCATGGCGCAGCCGCTGCATTACTGGGTGCCGTCGATCGCGCCCTCGGGCATGGCGTTCTATGTCGGCGACAAATTCCCGCGCTGGCAGGGTGATCTCTTCGTCGGTGCGCTGAAGGACCAGATGCTCGTGCGCCTGCAGCTCGAGGGCGAGAAGGTCCTACGTGAAGAGCGTTTGCTGCGCGGCGTGCTTGGGCGGATTCGGGACGTGCGCAGCGGACCCGACGGGTATCTCTATCTGCTCACCGATTCGTCGGACGGCGTGCTCGCGCGGCTGGAGCCTGTCCATTGATCTACCATCAAGCTTGATGTAAGAATTGTTAAATCAATATGTTACATAATATTTATGAAGTCATACATTAGAACCAGGGCGACGCGTCCGTCCCGACTCAGCGCGGTGGAGTCAGGCTTCCGCGCTGTCCTCCTCGTTGCCAACGCCGCCGTCGACGATTGGGGCAGGCGCGCGCGTTCGGCCCAGTGCTGACTATGGAGTAATCCTGGGGTGGTGCGCGGGTTTGCCTTCAGCGGCATTGCGGTGTTGTGCGTGCTGGCGAGTTCCGCACGCGCGGCACATCCGCTGCTCACCGAGGACACCGGCACGCAGGGCAGGGGCCATTCGCAGCTCGAGCTGACGCTCGACACATTCCGCGACGGTCTCGCGGGCGTCGACGTGCGTGGCGCGCAAATCACCGCCGTCTACAGCTACGGTATTGCCGACCCGGCGGACCTTCAACTCGGCCTGCCGTACCTGCGCGTCGATGAAAACGAAGACGGCGGCAGGCGCACGCTGGCGCGCGGCATCAACGATTTATCGCTCGACGTGAAATGGCGCTTCTTCGAGCGCGGCGCGTTCAGCCTGGGCGTCAAACCCGGCATCACGCTGCCGACCGGCGACGATACGAAATTTCTCGGCGCCGGACGCGTCACCTGGGGCGCGCTGTTGATCGGCTCGTACGAGCCCGGGCCGCTCGCAGTGCATACGCACGTCGGCTACCGCGACTTTCGCAACACGCTCGGACTGAAGAGCTCGCTCTGGCACGGTTCGGTCGCGGCGACCTGGGAGGTCGTGGCGCAGGTCAAGCTGGTTATGGACCTCAGCCGCGATACGAACCCTGTGCCGGGATTCAGCACGCCGCTCGACTATGTCATCGTCGGCGCGATCTGGACGCCGGTGAAGAACGTCGATCTCGATCTCGGCTATCGCTACGGCGCGAGCAATCCGGCGCTCGATCGCGGGCTGCTCGCGGGGGTAACGTTCAGATGGTAGGGACACACTGACCTGAATCGAGCACTGCAACAGCGCGCAGGCCCTGACCCGCTACCGAATGTTTCGGATGTTCGGAGGGGATTCGCGAATTGGAGATTACGGTTTGTGATCTCCAATTCAGGCATCGACGAGACCAAGGCGTTGAACCGGTCGCAAATTGCGACTGGTTCAGCAGAGCTTATAGGTGTCAGGTGTTGACGCCGACCGAAAACTGACCAGTTTAGGAGTGTAGTGCCGGTTCAAAACTGACCAGGGTATTCAACCTACCCTGCCTATTTATTAGGCGGGGAGATGGAGGTGATTACCATGGCTTTGGTTGGCAAGATTCGACGGATGTATCTGCGCGACGGGATGTCGTTCAGCGAGATTGCGCGACGCACGAGCTTGTCGCGCAACACGATCAAGAAGTGGCTGAAGGTCGCGGAGGCTGCGCCGCCCAAATACCGAAGGCGTGACACGCCGGGCAAGCTCTCGGCGTTCGAGGTGCAACTGGTGCGGGCGCTGGAAACGGACGCTCACCGTCCGAAACGAGACCGGCGAACTGCGCGTGCGCTGTGTGCGCAGCTCAGGCGTGAGGGCTACAGGGGCGGCTACACGCGGGTGACGGACTTCATCCGTTGCTGGCGCCAAAGCGTGGGGCAAGCGCAGGCGAGGCGCGCCTTCGTGCCGCTGAAATTCGATCTTGGTGAGGCGTTCCAATTCGACTGGAGCGAAGAGGGTCTTGTGGTGGGCGGTATCTACCGCCGGCTGCAGGTGGCGCATTTGAAGCTGTGCGCGAGTCGCGCCTTCTGGCTGGTGGCCTACCCCAGCCAAGGCCACGAGATGCTGTTTGATGCGCACACCCGGTCGTTCGAGGCGTTGGGCGGGGTGCCGCGCAGGGGCATCTACGACAACATGAAGACCGCGGTGGACAAGGTGCAAAAGGGCAAGGGGCGCATCGTCAACGCTCGCTTTGGGGTGCTGTGCGCGCACTATCTGTTCGAGGCCGATTTCTGCAACGTCGCTTCTGGCTGGGAGAAGGGTGTCGTTGAGAAGAACGTGCAGGACAGCCGGCGGCGCATCTGGCAAGACGCGGGCGGGCAACGCTTTAGCTCGCTGGTTGCGCTCAACGCCTGGGTTGGAACACGCTGCCGGGCGTTGTGGAGCGAGGTGCGCCATCCCGAGCATCAGCAGTTTAGTGTGGCTGAGATGCTCGAGCATGAGCAACCGCACCTGATGCCGATGCCCGCGCCGTTCGACGGCTACGTCGAGAGCCTTGGACGGGTGTCGAGCACCTGCTTGATCAGCGTGCAGCGCAACCGGTACTCGGTGCCGTGTGACTTGGTGGGTCAGATGGTCAGCGTGCGGGTGTACCCGCAGCGCGTGGAGGTGGTGGCGAGCGAAATGCTGGTGGCGACCCACGAACGGCTAACCGAGCGCGGGCAGACCCGCTACGACTGGCAGCACTACATCCCGCTGGTGCAGAGAAAGCCCGGCGCACTCAGGAACGGTGCCCCGTTCGCGGACATGCCCGAGGCGCTACGGCGGCTGCAAAGCACCTTGCTGCCTCGCGAAGGCGGCGACCGCGTCATGGCGCAGGTGCTTGCGGCTGTGCCTGGCGCGGGGATTGAGGCCGTTCTGGTGGCGGTGGAACTGGTGCTGGAGTCCGGCGCGGTGAGTGCGGAGCATGTGATCAACGTGGTGGGCCGGCTCAAGCCCAGCGAACTGCTCGAACAGGTCGAGACCCTGCTGCAGGTAACGGAGGCGCCGGTTGCTGACACGGGGCGCTATGACCGCCTGCGCGATGAGGGCAGCACCGAGGAGGTGGGCCATGCGTGATGTGGCCACTGAATTCAAGGAGATGCGCTTATACGGTATGGCAGGCGCTTGGGCCGATCTGTTGGCGCAGGGAACGCACGCATCGCTGGATACCTCGGGCTGGTTGATCGAGCACTTGCTTGCGGCTGAACGCACGGAACGATCCGTTCGCTCGACGAGCAACCAGATGAATGCGGCAAAGTTCCCGGTGCACCGTGATCTGGCGGGCTTTGACTTC
>JAQBFV010000351.1:0-3084 GCA_032123035.1 Betaproteobacteria bacterium
GCCCGCTGCAAGGCGTTTCGCGTGGAGCTCGTGTTCCAGGGGTCGCGGCGTGCGACACGCGAAGAGCGTTTCCTGTTCGGTGCTTCGGCACGCCAGACTCTGGTGCGCGAGGTCTACCTTTGCTGCGGCGGCATACCCGTGGTGTTTGCGCATAGCGTGGCGCGCCGCGGTGACCTGCGCCGGGCGTGGCGTGCGCTCGCCCGCCTCGGAACGCAGCCGTTGGGCGCGGCGCTGTTCGCGGACCCGCGCGTGCGGCGCCAGCCGCTCCGATTCCGTGAGCTGGGTGCGCGCGACGAGCTCAACGCGCGGGCACTCGCAGGCGTGCGCGGGCGGCGACCCGCGCTGTGGGCGCGGCGCTCGCTATTCACTCTGCGCAATTCACCTATACTGGTGACTGAGATTTTCCTGCCCGGGATACTCACGCTGTGATTACGACGGTCAAACGCCGGCTCGATGCCTACGAGCGGCTCATACGGCTCGACAAACCGATCGGTATCCTGCTGCTGCTCTGGCCCGCGTTGTGGGGGCTATGGCTTGCCGCGTACGGCATTCCGGACTCCGACAACCTGCTGATCTTTGTCGTCGGCGTAGTGCTGATGCGCTCTTTTGGGTGCATCGTGAACGATTATGCCGACCGCAAGTTTGACCCTCTTGTCGAACGAACCCGCGATCGCCCGCTGGCCACGGGCGAGGTGTCCCCGCGCGAGGCGCTCGCGCTGGCGGCGTTTCTGTTGCTGCTCGCCTTCCTGCTCGTGCTGCAGCTCAACCGGCTTACCGTGATGCTGGCGTTTATTGCGCTTCCGCTGGCCGTGGTCTACCCGTTCCTCAAGCGCGTGTTCTCCTTCCCGCAGGCGTGGCTGGGAATCGCCTTTGGTTTCTCGATTCCGATGGCCTTTGCCGCGCAACACGGCAGCCTCATGAAGGTGGCGTGGGTGCTGATGATCGCCAATGTGTTCTGGGCTATTGCCTACGACACCGAATATGCGATGGTGGATCGCGACGACGACGTGAAGCTCGGGCTCAAGTCCTCGGCGATCCTGCTCGGACGCCACGACGTCGCCGGCGTGATGATCGCTCATGCACTGTTTCTGATCGTCATGGCGGGCATCGGCTACGAGCGGCAGCTCGGCGCGATGTACTTCGCCGGACTGGTCGTGGCAGCGGGCCTTGTGGGCTACCAGTACCGCCTGATCCGAGAGCGCAACCGCGAGGCCTGCTTCAGGGCGTTTCTCAACAACAACTGGGTCGGGCTCGCCATTTTTGCGGGGCTCGCGCTCGACCTTTACGTCCGCGTCCGGTTGCGGCTATGACACACGGCCGGACGGCTGCGGCATGAAATATCGCGACCTGCGTGATTTCCTCGCCCAGCTCGATACGCGCGGGGAGTTAAAGCGCATCGCTGCCGCGGTCGACCCGCGGCTCGAGATGACCGAGATCTGCGACCGCGTCCTTCGGCGCAGCGGGCCCGCGCTCCTGTTCGAGAGGCCCGCCGGTCACGCCATTCCCGTGCTCGCGAATCTCTTCGGCACGGTGAAGCGCGTTGCCTTCGGTATGGGCGTGGACGCGGATGACCCGGTACCGGCGCTGCGCGATCTCGGCAAGATGCTGGCGTATCTGAAGGAGCCCGAGCCTCCGCGCGGATGGAAGGATGCGTGGGACAAGCTGCCGTTGCTCAAGCAGGTACTGACGATGCAGCCGCGCGAAGTCTCGAACGCACCGTGCCAGGAAATCGTGTGGGAAGGCGCGGAGGTGGACCTGGGCCGGCTGCCAATCCAGACCTGCTGGCCGGCCGACGCCGCGCCACTCATCACGTGGGGCCTGACCGTTACGCGCGGGCCTACCCGTCGCCGCCAGAATCTCGGCATCTATCGCCAACAGGTGATCGCCAGGAACAAGGTCATCATGCGCTGGCTGGCGCACCGCGGCGGCGCGCTCGATTACCGCGATCACGCCCTCGCGCGCCCGCGGGAGCCCTTTCCCGTTGCGGTGGCGCTCGGGGCGGATCCGGCGACCATGTTGGGCGCGGTGACGCCCGTGCCGGACGCGCTGTCCGAGTACCAGTTCGCGGGGCTGCTGCGCGGCGCCAAGACCGAGATCGTGAAATGCCGGAGCCACGATCTGCAGGTTCCCGCCTCGGCGGAGATCGTGCTGGAGGGCTTCATACATCCCGGCGAGACCGCGCTCGAGGGGCCTTTTGGCGACCACACCGGCTACTACAATGAAACGGAGCGTTTCCCGGTTTTCACGATTCATCGGATCACGACCCGCCGTGATCCGATTTATCACTCGACCTATACCGGAAAACCGCCGGACGAGCCGGCGGTCCTGGGCATGGCGTTGAACGAAGTCTTCGTGCCGCTGCTCACGCGCCAGTTTCCCGAGATCGTGGACTTCTACCTGCCGCCCGAGGGTTGTTCGTACCGGCTGGCGGTCGTCAGCGTGAAAAAGCAGTACCCGGGGCACGCGAGGCGCGTGATGTTCGGCATCTGGAGCTTTCTGCGGCAGTTCATGTACACGAAATTCATCATCGTCACCGACGACGACGTCAACATCCGTGACTGGAAGGAAGTGATCTGGGCGCTCACGACCCGCGTGGATCCGCAGCGTGACACGCTGATCGCCGAGCACACACCCATCGATTATCTCGATTTTGCGAGCCCCGTCCCCGGCCTCGGTTCCAAGATGGGCATCGACGCGACCAACAAGTGGCCGGCGGAAACCGGCCGCCGCTGGGGCGAGCCGATCGCGATGAGCGAGGAGGTGAAGCGCCGCGTGGACGCTTTGTGGCAGGAACTGGGTTTATGACGGAAAAAAGCCCTGGAAGCGGACTCGAAGACCCTTTACTTCTTAGAACGTGTACCAGAATGAAGGTCACACAACCCCACCCCCATCCCAACCTTCCCCCTGAGGGGGAAGGAGGCAGCAGATGTCGGGTGAGGGGAAAGATTTTTTCCCTCCCCCTCAGGGGGAGGGTGAGGGTGGGGGTGGGGCATCTACAACTCGGTCGCTGTCATTTTGTTACGTGCTCTTAGGCACATTTTAGCGTGGACCCCGGCGTTAGCGCGCCTTGCCGCGGCGGTAGAC
>JAQBFV010000352.1:0-6540 GCA_032123035.1 Betaproteobacteria bacterium
GTCAAGGCACGGCTGTTCGTGCCGCATTCAACCGGGGAGCTGTCCATCGTCGACCAGAGCTTTGTCTCTCCTGGATACGGCATAACCACCGAGCCGCACGGCGACGCGGGCGTTCGCGCTGCGTATTCGATACGCCAGGCCAAGGGGGAACAGACGATCTACTACCGCGCGGTAATCCAGCCCGCGCGAGTGCGCGACGAGGACTCGAAGGATCCGGCGCCTGCGCTCCAACCCCCGAAATATGTCGGTGCACAACGCATTGCGGCTGGAGCGATCGTCGATGCCGCTGTGCGGCAATCATCGGATCCAGCGACACTCGCGGCGCTCATCGTGAAGCGCCTGAAAGAGGCCCGCCACGGAGACGAAGCGTCGTTTCTGCTGGGGCGACAGCCGTCGAACGCGCGGCTGGTGCGCGTCGCGATGGGCCTCATACAGTTTGGCGGTGTGCCCGCCCGGATCGTGAACGGACTGTCACTGGCTCCGGAACGGCGCCATGCGCAGTTCGAGCGCTGGATCGAGTACTACGGCAATTCACAGTGGCGGTCGCTCTACACTGCTGATTCAAAGCCGGATGCGGTGCAGCGACTGCTGCCCTGGTGGCGGGGAGATATACCGTTTGTCGAAACGGCCGGCGCGCACGGTGTTCGCTACGATATTTCCACGAGCCAATCGTATGAACTTGCGACCCGCACCGCGCTCAACCAGCAGCGCGATCTGGAACGCAAACTGGTTGAGTTCTCACTCTTCGGACTACCGCTGCAGTCCCAGGCCCTGTTTCGCATCCTAGTCGTAATTCCGGTGGGTATCCTGCTGCTCGTGATCCTGCGCAATGTGGTCGGAATCACGACATTCGGAACGTTCATGCCTGTGCTGATCGCGCTCGCCTTTCGCCAGACCGGACTCATCTGGGGTCTCGTGTTCTTCACCATCATCGTCGCGCTCGGACTGGCGGTGCGGTTCTATTTCGAGCGGCTCAAACTGCTGCTGGTCCCGCGGCTGGCTTCAGTCGTAATCGTGGTGGTCATGATTCTGGCCGTGCTCAGTGTTTTTTCGCACCGGCTGGGCTTCGATCGCGGGCTTTCAGTGGGCCTCTTCCCGATCGTCATACTTACCATGACGATCGAGCGCATGACGGTGGTGTGGGAGGAGCGCGGGCCGGGCGAAGCGTTGCAACAGGCTCTGGGCAGTATCGCGGTGGGCGGCCTGTGCTATTTCATCATGAACCTGGCAGTGGTTGAACACCTGTTTTTCGTGTTTCCCGAACTCTTGGTCGCAGTGCTGGCCGGAACGTTGCTGCTCGGCCGCTATACCGGCTACCGGCTCACCGAGCTGTGGCGTTTTCGGGTGCTGGCGGGATGAAAAAATGGTTCGCGTTGGCGCGCACACTCAGGCGCAACGGCGTGTTGGGCATCAACTGGCGCAACGCCGAGTACACGCTGGTGCACAATCCGCGCGACCGCTATCCGCTGGTGGACGACAAGGCGCTCACGAAGGAACTCGCGGTCAAGGCCGGAGTTGCGGTCCCGGAACTCTATGGCGTGATCGAGATTCAGCAGCAGGTGGGGCGGCTCCCGCAGATGCTGAAGGCGCACTTGGATTTTGTCGTGAAACCTGCGCGCGGTAGCCAGGGCGATGGCATTCTTATCGTGACCGGGCGCTCGCGCACGCTTTACCGTACGGCCGACGGCACGCTTCTCGACGACGATGAGATGTGTTTTCACGTCTCCAATATCCTCTCGGGCATATTCAGCCTGGGCGGACAGACCGACAAGGCGCTGATCGAATACCGCGTGAATTTCGATCCTGTCTTCGAGATGATCACCCACCGCGGCGTGCCGGATATCAGAATCATCGTATTCCTCGGGGTGCCGGTAATGGCGATGGTGAGGCTGCCCACGCGAGTCTCGGGCGGGAAGGCCAACCTGCATAAGGGGGCAATCGGTACCGGTGTGGATATGGCGACCGGGCAGACCCTTACCGCGGTCTGGCGCACCGAAATCGTCGCCGAACATCCGGACACCGGGAATGCGGTCTCCGGCGTGCAGATTCCGAACTGGGAGACCCTGCTGGAGATCGCGGCGCGGAGCTACGAAATGACAGGGCTGGGTTACCAGGGTATCGATATCGTGCTCGATCGCAACAAGGGCCCGCTGGTTCTGGAACTCAACGCGCGCCCCGGGCTCGCCATACAGATTGCAAATCAGGCGGGGCTGCATACCCGCCTCGCGCGAGTGGAGCAGGAGCGGCACAAACTCAATTCGGTCGCCGACCGGGTCGCGTTCGCGCGCGAGCAATTCGCGCACGGCGCCTAGACGTTTAAACGCTCGATCGGCTTGCTCAAAGGACAAGTGATTCCGGTTATTGTCGGCGCTGATCGGCACGGGAGACAAGCACGCCGTGGCGTCGTGGAATGGAATCGCGCTCGAAGGGGATTGAATCTGGCGCTGGAAGCATCTCATCGACTGTCGCTTCATGGCAACGTACCGGCGCGAGCTTGCGTGAGAATGTTCCACAACGGTGCGGCGCCCGCCGTTTGTAAGCCACGAGTAAGCGCGGTGTAAGATTCGAGTAAGCTTCGCGTAAGTTGGCGTAAGCCTGGTGAAAGTAGTGAAACACTTTGTAATAGTTCGTGTGCGGCGCGAAACGCCGAGCTAAAGTGCGCTCGTTGGAAATTTTTCCAACTTAAATGTTTTAAGGAGTGCACGATGAAACGCAAAACACTTATCGCGCTGGCTGTTGCCGCCGCGTTTGCCGTCCCGCTGGCTTATGCCGATTCCGGCCTGGACAAGACCCTGCAAGGATCGGTGATCGCGATGACTGATGATGCGATCCCGGAACAGGATAATGACGGCGGCGATCTCATTAGGCTGCCCAATCCAGTCCTGATGGCCGAAGGTGACGAGAAAGAAGGCAGTGAGTCGAGCCAGCTGATCGCCGAAGGTGACGAGAAAGAAGGCAGTGAGTCGAGCCAGCTGATCGCCGAAGGTGACGAGAAGGAAGGTGGCGAAAAAGCTGACCTGATCGCCGAAGGTGACGAGAAGGAAGGCAGCGAGTCGAGCCAGCTGATCGCCGAAGGTGACGACAAGGAAGGCACCGAGAAAGTCGACCTGATCGCGTAAGTAACTGAACGAGCTCCCCCACCAGATCTTCTGGCTCCCCCATCAGATCTTCTGGTGAATAGGGCGCACCGGCTGCCAGGCCGGTGCGCCCTTTCTGTTTCTGCTACCCGGTTCGCCCGCTCCCGTCGGCGGAGAGATCCGCGATGCCGTCGCAGCTCAGGTGTAGTGACTCAAACTTGATTTGACAAGCAGCGTCCGTTTTCGGCCAATATAGACATTAAGCGGTGAGGGCAAGTCAACGCTCGCGCGGCTGCTCTACCGCCTCTACGACATCTCGGCAGGCCGCTGCGCTGGTGCGGCTCGCGGCAGGCTAGCGTTCCAGGTCAACGGCCGCGCCTGGAAAGACAACGCGCACGATGGTCCCGGTACCATCTCCTCTCGCGGAAAGCGAGGCTTCGGCCCCGTGCCGTTGCGCAATCTCGCGCACGATGGCAAGACCCAATCCGCAGCCTTCGGCGCCCGTCCCGAGTACGCGGTAGAAGCGCTCAAATACCCGATCGCGCTCCGCTTCCGGCACGCCTGGGCCATCATCTTCGACGCTGAGGGTAATCTGGCCTTGCGCAGTGTTCACCCGGATCGTGATATGACCTCCCGACTGCGTGTAGCGAACGGCATTGTCGAGAAGATTGTTCAGCATCTCACGGAGCAGGAAAGGGTCGCCTTCAATCCGTGCCGCACCCGGCTGACCCTCGAAGCCGAGATCGATGTTGCGGGCAAGCGCGCGCGGCACCCAGTCGGTCGTGGATTCGCGAGCCAGCTCAACAAGATTGATCCGCTCGGGCACGCTGGCACGCCCGGCGTCCGGCTCGGCGCGCGCCAACGACAATAGCTGGTTGATGAGCCGCGTCATCTGTTCAGAGGCGCTGTGCAACTGCTTGAACGCGGTCTGGGTCTCGGTCGCGTGTGTCTGGCGCAATGCCAGTTCCGTCTGTGTCTTGAGACCGGCGATCGGCGTGCGCAGCTGGTGTGCCGCATCCGCGACGAAGCGCTTTTGCACCGCAATGGATGCGCTTAACCGCTCGAGCAGCCCGTTCATCGCGCGGATCAGCGGCTCGACTTCCCGGGAAACCATCGACTCGGGCAGCGGCGTCAGGTCGCGGTGCGAGCGCTGTTCGATTTCACGCCGTAGATGGGAAAGCGCAGCCAGCCCCCGTCCTACGCCGTACCAGACCGCGAATATGGCCAAAACAATCAGCAAGCCCTGCGGCAAGACCATGCGCAAGAGAAGCTGCCTTGCGGACTCGGTGCGCAACGTTAAGCGCTCCCCGACCTGGATCAGCACGACACCCTTTCCCGATCCCGGCTGCACCGGCACGCGCAGCGCCACGACGCGAACTTCGCGGCCAAGGAAAACGTCGTCGTGGTAGCTTACGCGATCCGAGGATGGCTCCTCGGGCAACGGGAACGAGGGCTCGCCGCTGATGAACTCGTTGCTCGGTCCCGTGACGAGATAGTGCAGGCGCCCGGACGGCTGGCTCTGAAGCAGTTGCAGCGCGACGTCGGGCAGATCCACGTAGCCCTTGTTATTGACGTGCTTGATGTTCCGCCCGAGATCGAGGGCCACCTCGAGGAGCGCCCGGTCGTAGGCGAGGTTGACGAACTGCTTGGCGATGTCGTAGTCGACGACGATGCTAATCGACCATAGCACCACCAGCGGTGCGGAGAGCCATGCAATCAGCTGGCCGCGAAGGGTCCTAGTCCAGCGCATGCCCCGGTTTCTCGAGCAGGTAGCCTAATCCCCGTATCGTGCGGATCGACACGCCACCAGGCTCGACTTTCTTGCGCAGCCGGTGGATGTACACCTCGATGGCGTTTGCGCCGACTTCTTCATCCCAGCCGTAAAGCCGTTCGGCGAGCTGTTCCTTGTTGACTACCCGGCCGTTGCGCATCATCAGCACTTCGAGGACCCCGAGCTCGCGCGCGGAGAGTTCGATAGGCTCGCCGTTCAGCATCGCGCGCCGGCCGCTCGTGTCGAGCGTAAGCGCCCCGCAAGACAGGAGTGAGCTGCCACCAGACTGCCCGCGACGGATCAGCGCCCGCACCCGCGCTTCGAGCTCAGGCAGGTCGAACGGCTTAGTCAGGTAGTCATCGGCACCGCAATCGAGCCCTTTCACACGGTCCTCGAGGGCGTCTCGCGCCGTGAGAACAAGGACCGGCACAGACGAACCGCGCTGGCGCAGGCGCCGCAGAACATCGAAACCCTCGATCTTCGGCAGACCCAGATCGAGTATCACGAGGTCGTAGTTCTGGCTGACCAGCACATGATCGGCTTGGGCGCCGTCGTTTACGCAGTCAACGGCAAACTCCGATTGGCGCAGGGAGCGCGTGAGGCCGTCGGCGAGAACGGGGTCGTCTTCGACAATTAGGATGCGCATCTCGCGTGCTCCGAGAATTCCGGGGACAGTAGTGTAGCGCAGTACATCGCCGGTGCTGTCGGGGATTGGCGAGGTCAAGCTGAGCTGTGCTCTGGACCGGCACTTGGCCAGAGCAGTTCTGCTTCTGATGACCTGTGCAGGACGAAGCCAAGAGCGTTCGTAGCGTCGGTTACGGTGGTATGTAAGGTTGCCGTAAGCTTCGAGGCCTAATCTGTTACCCATCAACATGACGCGTCGGGGGTTAACGCCGCATCGGTCTCAGCAGTTTGTTTGATCCTTCCTCCCTGGAGGCCTGTCAATCGCAGTCAGCTGTACTGAGTGGGTGATTGTATTGGCCTCTCTTTCACCTCCGCCGGGACAGCCCACACTGTCCCGAGCGGAGTGTTTTTGGGCCCCCCGGCCCCACTTGCCCTTGCCCCCAACTGTTAAATAATTGGTTGATAAGTTAGCAGCTTGATTTGAAGCCGCCTTGATACGCGATGCAGAGCAACATTCCCTAAGCGCCTTGTCGCTCACCTTTTCTCCGTTGACCTTCACACCAGCTTGCTTGATCACGCGTAGCGCCTCGGAGGTGCTGGCGGTGAGCCCGACCTGCTTCAACATCTGCGTGATCGCGAGCCCGTCGCCCTGCGCGGACAGGCTCACCTCGCGGATTATTTCCGGAATCCCATCGCGCTTAAAGCGCGCCTGGAAATTGGCTGGGTTGCCCTCGGGGTGGCAACCAGTAGGTCGTTTGGCGTGGAATCAAACTATCAAAATCAGTTTGGTGCGAGACAAGTCAAGAAAACATGAGGACGCAGCTATCGTAACCAATCGAAGCCCATTGCCGGCGGCGGCAGAGTCCCAAGATTGTTTTGCAGCTGTGTATTAGAGTGGGGATACTTGTGGGGCATTTTGAGTCCGAAACTGTCACTTTCTGTCGTCAGAGCACGGAGCCGGTAGCTGTAACATATTGATCTGACGATTTAGATAGTTATAATCAGGACTCACACGGCAGGGGTCACTGGTTCGAAACCAGTACCACCCACCACTAATCAATAAGTTAT
>JAQBFV010000353.1:0-3660 GCA_032123035.1 Betaproteobacteria bacterium
CCCCCGGAGTCCAGCGTGAGAGTAGACAAGGGACCCGTGGGCCCGTCAAGCTGCAAAATGCTCTGGCTGCGCCCCCCCCGGCTCCCTGGCCATCTGGCATGGTCCCGGGCCGCTATTTCCTGTCGGGCCCGTATTTGCCGCCCGGGACATGCCGGTAATCGGCCGCACGAGCAGGCGAACGCGGACTTCACGTTTCACGATTCAGGCATTTTCAGCCGCTTAGTCACCTAGTTACATAGTCACTGCGTCATCGCTGGCGCGCCCTGCGCCTTCTCGCGCTGCCGGTACGTCTGAAGTTCGCCGATCGAGACGCGTCCATCGCGGTTCGTGTCGATTGTCGAAAACTTGCCTGTGAGATGGGGAAAATTCATCGCGAATTCCTGCGGCGTGAGGCCGCCTGGCGGAACACTCTGGACGCCGCTGGGTGCGGGTGCGCCTATCGAATTTGGCTGGAGTAACGCCCTGACAGGAGGCGCCTGCACCCGCGCGGCCCGCTGCCGAACGATATCGGCGCCCTCGATGACAACGAAAAACACCACGATGCCGAGCGCCATCCAGAGATATTTCCGCTCACTATCGGGCGCGGATTCAGCGGACCCTCTCTTGGGGCCCGCCTCGCGCTTCGAGGCCGCCACCCGTGGCGGGGCGCCGCGCACGATCGCGCTGCGCCACTCGGTCACATTCTGCGGCCTGCGCTTTTCCTCGAGCGCCAGCCCCCACTGGATGGCGGCGAGAAATTTCGCGCTGTAGCGGTCTCTGCCACGCTGGAGACGTTTTCCGACGCCGTCAACCTTCAGCCGTGTGAGCGCATCCGGCGGGTTCTCGCCCACGACTGCACGGTAGAGCACCGCCGCCAGTGAATAAACATCCGTCCAGGGCCCCTGCTGTGCCGTGCGCACGTAGAGCTCGATGGGGGGCGTAGCCCGGCGTGAGGATTGAGATGGCGTCGTGCACGGAATCGCGAATCGCCAGGCGCGCCGTCCCGAAATCCAGCAGCACCGGCGTGCCGTCCGCACGCAGGAAAATATTGCTCGGCTTGATGTCGCGATGAAGGAACCCCGCGGCATGCACTTCCCGAAGTCCCTCGAGCAAAGGCTCGACCATGGCCTTGAGGTACGCTTCGTCGGGCTGCGCAACTTTTCGCAGGAAGCGGTTTAGCGAGGTGCCCTCCTCGTAACTCATCACCATGTAGGCGGTGCCGTTCGCCTCGAAATACCGACTGACGCGCACGATGTTGGGATGGGTGAAACGCGCCAGCGTGCGCGCTTCGGCCAGAAACAGATCGAGCCCGCTCTTGTAGTTGAATGCGGTATCGGTATTTACCGGAACCACGCTGCGATCGAGTGCGCGCAGCGCCAGGTCCACCGGCAAATACTCTTTGATGGCGACATCTTTCTCGAGGTGGGTGTCGCGCGCGAGATAGGTGATCCCGAATCCGCCCGCGCCCAGGATGGACTCGATCCGGTATTCCAGCAGCAGGGTCTTGGATGGCAGGCCATGCTGCTTGATGTTCTGCTGGGTAATCGGTTCGGCCATTGAACCAGTGTATCAAGTGATGGGAACTGGTGATGGGTTACTGGTGATGGGTTACTGGTGATGAGGAACTGGTGATGAGGAACTGGTGATGGGAACTGATGATGGAAATGCGCTGTTGAGGTTATCCCGATGTTTCATCACCATTTTTCATCACCATTTTTCATCACTATTTCTCATCACCATCACTCCTCAGTTCTGCTGGTGCTGCCGTGCCTGGAAGCGGCGCAAACGGAAGAATTCCTGCGGCGAGATCCTCCCGTCACCATCGGCATCGATGCGCTGAAACTCGCGCCCGATCAATGGAAATTTCCCGGCTACCTCCGTGCGCGAAAGATAGCCATCGCCGTTACCGTCGGCACTTTGGAAGTCGCGCCGCGCCTGCTGCCTGAGCGCCTCCTGCTCGTTGCCCGGCCGCCCGGTCCGGTCTCGGGACGGACGCCCCGGCACCAGCTTGCTCCCCGGGAGTGGCTGCCGCTCCACGGCCGCGGGCAGCCGGCTGGGGTGCGCGGCCTTGCGCTGCTTGTTCCAGGTACCCGCCAATGCGACCAGAACCAGCACCACGACAGCGAGTGCCGCCCACCGCCACCAGGAACGACGTGGCCTCGCTCGGTGGACCGGACGAGCCGCACTCGCCGCCTGCACCGGCGGATCCATTGCTCGCGGCGCACTTGCGGCATCGAGCGGTATCGTTGGCGCTGTTGCAACAGTGGCCACCACGGGCGCCGGAGCCGATCGCCCGTCCAGCAGCGCACTCCGCCACTCGGACACATTCTGGGGGCGCTGCTTCTCATCGACCGTCAGCGCCCACTCGACTGACTTCACAAACGGCGCGCTCATCCGTGCAGTTGCATCTGAGAGGCGCTGCTGCACGCGGTCATCCTTGAGACGGCTCACCGCGTCGGGCGGACTTTCCCCGACGATCGCGCGATAGAGAACACCCGCCAGCGCGTAAAGATCCGACCACGGTCCCTGCCTGGCATCGCTCGCGTACTGCTCGAGTGGCGCATAACCCGGCGTCAGGACCGCTGTCATGCTGCGCGTGGCGCCCCCGACCGCAGCGCGCGCGGCCCCGAAATCGAGCAGCACGGGCCCGCCCGTTTCGCGGAGAAAGATGTTGCTGGGCTTGATGTCGCGATGGAGGAAACCCGCTTCATGCACGGCCTGCAGGCCGTCGAGCAGTGGCATCAAAATCGCGCGCAGGCTCGGCTCGTCCGGCGCCGCAGAGCGCCGAAGCATCTGGTTGAGGGACTCGCCCTTCTCATAGTCCATCACCATGTAGCCGGTGCCATTCGCTTCGAAATACCGGTTGACCCGCACGATGTGGGGATGGCTGAACCGGGCGAGAGTTCGCGCTTCCTGAATGAAGCGCTCCAGCCCCCATTTGTAATCGTAATCGTGCTCGGTCGCGACCGGTACCACGCTGCCATCGAGCGCGCGCATTGCCAAATCGGTCGGAAGGTACTCCTTGATGGCGACGTGCTTCTCGAGGTGCGTGTCCCACGCGAGGTAGGTCATCCCGAAGCCGCCGGCGCCGAGCACGCCCTCGAGCCGGTACTCGAGCAGCAAGGTCGCGTTGGGCAACGCGTTGCGGTAGACCGTCGTCTCGGCCATCCTGAAAGTCTACTCCACGGCCTCGTCCTGCAGCGGACGCGCTGTTAGCCGTGCGCCTCGCTCGCTGCCGTGTTGCCCGAAATCAAGAGCGCGGCGCCAATCTTTGTCGCGGCAGGCTATTTCCGCTTGAGACTGAATTTCTGGCCGCCAATCGCGGCTTCGAGCATTACTGCTGGACCGCCTGAAGCATCGCGTCGAGCAACGCGTCGGCGTCCTGCGCCCCGGAGACTCCGACTTTCTGATTGAAAATGAAAAATGGCACGCCACCAATACCTCCACCGCGCGCTTCGACGTCGGCCCGCTCGACGACTGCGCGGTCCTCGTCGGTGTCGAGGTACGCCGCAACGGCCTTCTCCTCCAGCCCCGCGCGCGCAGCCACTTGCGCCAGCACGGCATTGTCGGTCAAGTTGGCGCCTTCGAGAAAATACGCCTTGAAGAGCTCATCGGCCACCGCGTCCTGTTTGCCTGCCCGGTCGGCGTAGATGAGCAGGCGGTGGGCTTTGACCGTGTTGG
>JAQBFV010000354.1:0-26599 GCA_032123035.1 Betaproteobacteria bacterium
CCCGCCCCGCCCACCCGGGTCGCCATGCGGATCACGCAACGGTCCGACGCTTTCAGCCCGGCCCGGTAGGTACCGTGATTTTGCACGCCCGAGTCGGGGTCTTTGGTAATGACGTTGGTCGCGGTCAGCGTGGGCGCACTGTCATAGCCCGGGGTCGAGATCGGAATCGGCAGGGAATCGAGCCCGTTGCCTTCGCCCTTCAGCGCCTCGCCAACAATGACGACCTCCTGGCAAGGGGCACTGTCAACGATGCGGGGCGGCAGCGGATTGGCGATCGCGTGGTCCCATTTGCCCTGCACCTCTTCGGCCGGTGTGCGCATGCCGATGCAATAGATCTCGCGATTGCCGGCATAGGCCCCGACCACGACCGGGAAGTGGTATCGGCGCCCGCGACCATCTACGACGTTCGTGAAGAGAAAAGCCTTGCGTTCGTGTTCCTCGACACCGCCCACATACTGCCAGCGCACGAGCGGGTGCAGTTCTGCGTCCTTGTCGATCGCCCGCTCGATGGTCAAAAGCAGCCCCCGCTTCTTCAGCTCTTCGAGGTGCTCATGCAAATCCGGATAGCCCCGCTTCGCATCCCGCAGAGGGCTTGCGTCCTTTTTCTTGGTTCGCGCCAGCGATTCAGGCTTGCTATTCACCGTTCACCATTTACTATTCACCGAGTTCGGCTGATCGTAGCTCATCGATTTGCGGCCGGCAATCGCGCGAAATCCGATCGCCCTCGTCGGCGAACCGACGCCAGGCAGACATCGTGCATCGTGCAAGCCCGCGCCGTTGCGGTGGATCGACGCTTCCGGCAACGCGCCAGGCGCATCCCGGTTTAATCAAGGCGCCGGATCTTGCCATCCCAGTCCGTCGCGAATTCGCCACGTGTCGCGCCTGCGATGCGCCCGTTCTTGAGCCACTCTTCCGTCAACCGGTGAACCGCATGCCGCCCGCGCTCGTACTGGACGAAGTGGGATGCGCCGTCAATTTTCATGAACACCTTGTGCGAGCATGCCAAGCCGCCCCACGCGTCGCGCCGCTTCTCGTAATTGTCATGCTCGCCCAGCACGACAAGCGTCGGCGCGCCGAGACGCGCTGCGTTCGCGCGCCAGCCATAGTTCATCCGGTTCGGCGCTCGCATGACGCCCACCCCGTCGGGACCCCACTGCTCGCCCAGTCCGTCCTCGAACATCAGCGCACGCCACATGACCTCCCGTATCTCCGGATGCTCGACCTGGCCGGCTGTGCGCACATGGTTCTGCCAGCGCTCATTAATGAGCATGTCACGGCTTTGCAGGATCACCGGCGCACCCGGTTCGGGCATCGGGTCGGGCGGCGTGTCCGATGGGAAGAATGGGGTCGGGGCGAGCAGGACGAGCTTGTCCACTTTCTCCGGATGCATGGCGGCGAAACCGCCCGCCCGTGGCGTTCCGGTCGACCAGCCGACGAGGCTGATCCTGTCCACTTGCCGCAGGTCGATGATGAAACCCACGACGCTCTCTATCTCATCCCATTCCGTCCGGCTGGAGATGAGTCTGTACGGATAGCGCGGCGCACACGCCTCCTTCAGAACCTTGGGGATGATCTGCGCCTGGAAGGCCGGGTCGACGTTGCACGGATCGTCCATCATCGGCTTCGGCGAGCCGCCGTAGCCGGTATGGGTCATCGCGAACACGTCAAAACCGGCGCGCGCGAGCTGGCTCATCCAGCTGTAGTCCCGGTAGTCGAGGTCGTAGGCCACAACGGAGGGCGAATAGCCGCCATGGATAAAAAGGACGACCGACGTGCTGGCCGCCCCCTTCCGGTCGAGAGTGCTCGCGAGGACTTTCTCTCGCAGATGCAGACCCACGAACCGTCCGCGATTCGCCGGCACCGTGGAAACGTGGGGCACGAAGCGGTCCGTCGTGAGCAGTTTCTGTCCGTCCGCCAACGACGTGACGCGCGTGAGTTCAGGCACCGTGGTTGTGCTTCCGATGGCATCCATGGCGCCTATGCGCCCCGCTGCGGATACGTTCGAGGCTCGTCACTCAAACGCGCTGGAGTCAAGTTCTGCCTTTCGGTTTCCTGCTATTACGCGAGCTGCTTCTGGTTTTGGCCGGGCGCGACATTGGCAAGTCGAGCCGCATCATGCCCAAAGCGTTCTCGTAGTAGAGCTTGCGCGCGTCCGCCTGCTTCAGCTTCAGCGAGCCGATCGCACGGATGGTCTCGCGGATGAACATGGGGCCGCCCTCTGGATCGAAGGGGCAATCGGTAGCGAACAGCACCCGTTTCGCTCCGAAAAAATCCAGTCCGCAGCGGATCGCCGAAGCCGATCCGTTCACAGACGTGTCGGCATAGAACATCCGAAAATAATCGATCGGGCGCTTCGCCATGCGCTTCAGAAGGGCGCCATAGTCCTCATCCGAGGTACGGGCCCCCATCTGATCCATTCCCGGCCCGAGCCGCCCCTCGAAAAACGGCGCCATCGCGCCGCAGTGATGGGTAATGATCTTCATCCGCGGCAGCCGGTCGAGCATTCCGGAGAAAACGATGCGGGCCATGCAGGCGCTGGTCTCGTAGGGCCAGCCGAAGAGCCACCAGATCTCGTACTTCGACTTGCTCTCGGTGACGTAATCGGCGAACTTTGCGGTGCGCGTCGGGTGGAGCCAGATCGGCAAGTCGTACTTCGTCACGCAACGCTCGAACACCGGGAAGAACTCCGGCTCGTCGAGCGGCCTGCCGTTGACATGGGTGAAGACCTGGATGCCCTTCGCTCCCAGCGTGCCGATCGCGCGGTCCATCTCCTCCAGCGCCGCCGGCACGTTGTTCATGGGCAGGGACGCGACGAACGCCGGAAACTGCTCCGGGTAAGCGGCGACGATCTCCGCCATGCCGTCATTGGCGAGGCGCGCAAGCGCCGGAGAGTCTTCGGGCCCGGCAAGAAATTCGATCGCCGGCAGCGACAGCGTCAGGACCTGCTTGTAGCCCCTGAAGCGCCGCATCATGCGCAGCCGGGCATCGAGGTCCCAGAGCACCGGGATATCCAGCCAGCGCTTCAACCCCGACGCCAGACTGGGGTTGCCTTCGGCCTGCGCCTTCACGCGCTCGAAGAACGGCCTCGGAAAAATGTGCGGGAATACATCCAGCTTCAGATTTTCATGCATCTTCGCTCACCGTTCACTGTCCAGTGCTTTCCCCTCCCTGCTCATCGTTTGGCATTGGCCCGCTTGGCGCGGCCGATACCCGCCATCATCGCAAGCACCTCGTGCACGGAAGCTGTGTCCGACCGCGCATAACCCTGTGCCATCGCCGCGCTGTAAAGCGGCGCGCACGCGGTAAAAAGCGGCGTTGGGCAATCGACCGACTTGGCCATGTCGCCGATCACTTGCATGTCTTTCTGCCACACCTCGACCCTCATCGTCGGTGGCAGATAGCGGCGGCGCGCCATCATCGCTCCGCGCAGCCGGTAAACGCCGGTGCCGACGATCGGGCTGGGACCGAAGAGCTCGAGGAGCCGGCGCGGGTCGAGACCCATCTTGCGCCCGAAGGCGAGCGACTCGGCCGTGGCGACATTCAGGATCGCCACCAGGTGATTCACGGCGAACTTCATCTTGCTGCCATTGCCGAACGCCCCGCAGTAAGGCACTTTGTCGGTGAAGACCTGAAGCACGGGCTGCACGCGGGTAAAAGCGGCTTTGGGCCCGCTTCCGAAAATGGTCCAGGCCCGCTCCCTGAGCCGCACCGCCGTGCCGCTGATGGGACAATCGAGTGCGGCGATGCGCGCGGCCTGCAGCCGCTGCAAGGCCCGCTGCTTGTCGGCGAGCGGAAGCGTGCTGGTCTCGATCACGATAGGTTTTGCGCGCCGCCCGGCCATCGCCAGGCGTCCGATCACGTCTTCGAGCGCCTCAACTGTCGCAAGCGACGTAATCACGATATCGGCGCGTCTCGCCACAGCCGCGCTGGACGCCAACGGACGCCCTCCCGCCTTGCCTAGTCGCCTGCGCGCGGCCGGGACGATATCGTAGCCAGTAACCTTGTAGCCTTTTTCGAGGAGGGCCTCGGCCATGGCACCGCCCATGATGCCCAGGCCGATCACTCCAATGATGGGTGGTTTCATAACAGGGAAAAGAAAGATGAGCTCCCCGGAAGTGTAAAGCACCCCGGGACCACGTAGTGCGGAGAAAACGAACTGGCGCCGCGCTTGCTCAACTTCAGCGTCGAACGCTGGCGCTGGCACCGCAATCCGCGCTCGGAGAAGCCGGTGCCGCTGCGCGTGCGCGCAGGCAGCCAGCCGTCCCGCGGTACGCTCAGGCCGCTCTGGCCGCTCTGGCTTCGTCCAGTGATTTCACGAGGGCCCTGAACATGTCCGTCTCGGTGATGATGCCGATCAGCCCCTCGCCCTTGTCCACGACCGGCAGCCCACCGATGCGCTTGTCGACCATCAAGGCTGCCGCCTCCGTGACCGACATTTCCGGCGACACCGTCACGACGCCCCGGTGCATGATGTCCCCGACCTCCACCGCCGACTGCAGGTAATGTGCCGCCGCGAGCAGCAGATCGCGCTCGGCAGCCATCCCGACCAGGTTGCCGTCGGCATCCACGACCGGCAAGTGGTGCAGTGCGTTTTCCTGCATGATTTTCAGGGCAGTCTTGTAATCCGCGTCCGACGGGACGGTCACCGCGGGCGTGCTCATATGATTGCGTACTAACACGAGAACACTCCTTGTTATTGCCAAATTCAGAATCTCGGATCAGCGTAGTGCCAACACTGATTCGGCTTCTTGACCTGGATCAAACTTGGAGCTGCCCCGGAAACCCTCAACTCTTTTTGCACGAGGAAATCACGGCATTGGCGAACGTGGCCGTTGACGCGTCACCACCAAGGTCAGCCGTGACCGTCCCCGCCGCAATGGCCGCCCTGACACCCTGCTCCATCAAAGTTGCCGTATCTTTGCACGCCCGGTTCCGGCTCCTCTGATAGACCCAGCGCAGCAGCAGCGCCGTGGAGAGTATCAACGCGGCGGGATTGGCTTTTCCCTTGCCGGCAATGTCCGGCGCGGTCCCGTGCACGGCTTGTGCCATGGCATGGTCACGCCCGGCGTTCAACGACGGCGCCAGACCGACGCCCCCCGCCAGGCCCGCTGCCTGATCCGAAAGGATGTCGCCAAACAGATTCGTCGTGGCGACCAGACGATAGCGGCCGGGGTCGCGAGGAAACGACGAGCTGAACGTATCGATTCTGACCAGCTCGAGCGAAACCTTCTTGAAGCGGCTACGCAAAGCCTCGAAGGCACCGATGAACAATCCCTCGGTCTGGGGCAGAGCGGTACGCTTGTGGATCACCGCGAGGCGGCGCTCGCCGGTTGTTTGCGCATACTCGAATGCGAAGTGCGCAAATCTACGGCACGCCTCCCCGGTTATGACGCGGAGCGCGAGCGCCACGTCGTCGCGCGGCTTGAATTCCCCGTATCCCCAGGCGAGGTTGCGATCGGGATAGAAACCTTCCGTGTTCTCCCGCAACACCGTGATCCGGAGATCCTCGATCAGCGGATCGAGCTGCGGCCAGGCCTCGACGGGCCGGACGTTCGCAAACAACTTGAAATGCCGACGGATGAAGCCGTTGGGGTGCCCCCGATAGGGGTCGTCCTTCGGGTATTCCCCGGCATAGGTCGGGCCGACGATCCAGCCGTCGCAGTTCCGCATTGCCGCCAGCGTCGCATCTGGCAATGTCGTCTTGTAGCGCTTGTACGGAACCCAACCGATCAGGGCAGGCTTGAGCACGATCGGGAGCCGGGCTGCTGCTGCCGCCGCCCGTAGTACCTTGGTGGTCGCCGCGGTAATCTCGGGCCCGATGCCGTCACCCGCGAGTACCGCTATCTTGATCTGTTTACCTCGTGCCATCCTGGTACCGAGGCAGGAAAAGCGGAAAGCTGTGCCAGCTTATTCTGTCAGACACAGACCGTGATCGGGCCGAAAAGTGAGAAACACCTTCTGCGCAGGAGCGAGGCGCTCGAAGTGGTCGATCTGGATGCCCACCTCGTGCATCCCCACCTTGACCTGACAGTCGAGGAAGTTGCCGAGGTAGACTGTGTCGATCACCTCCGCTTCCATCAGATTGACGCTGGAATCGCCTTCCGGCCGCTGCAGATGCAGCGAGATATCTTCGGGGCGCAGGCTGAGGATGATTCTCTGCCCGGGCGACGCACCCTCGGCTCCCTCGGCCTTCAGATGAAGTGGAGCGTGGCCACCGCCCATAGGAACTTCCAGCTCGGAGACGCCACCGTTGCGCCTGAGAAGCTTGCCTTCCAACAGGTTGGCGACACCGATGAAGTTCGCCACGAAGGTATTGACCGGCCGCGCGTAGATCGTTTGGGGGTCTCCCACCTGCTGGATGACGCCTTTGTCCATCACAACCACCCGGTCGCTCATCACGAGCGCCTCGGATTGATCGTGAGTCACGTAAATCGACGTGATGCCGACCTCGCGCTGAAGCCGGACGAGCTCGATGCGCATCTGCTCGCGCAGCTTAGCGTCCAGGTTGGACAGCGGCTCGTCGAACAAAATCACCTTGGGCTCGTAGACAATGGCGCGCGCCAGCGCAACACGCTGCCGCTGACCGCCGGAGAGCTTGGTGGCGTAGCGATCGCCGAGGTGGCCCAGCCCCACGAGCTCCAGGGCCTTGTTCGTCCGCGCCTTCATTTCCGTCCCTGCCACACGGCGGACGCGCAGGCCGTAGGCCACGTTGTCGAAAACGGTCATGTGAGGCCACACGGCGTAGCTCTGAAAGACCATCCCGATGTTGCGCGCCTCCGGATCGAGATGGATCCCGCGCTCCGGCGCCGTCAAGACTTGCCCGTCGATACGGATCTCGCCCGCGTCCGGGCGCTCCAGGCCCGCGATGCAGCGCAGCGTCGTGGTCTTGCCGCAACCCGACGGACCGAGCAGAGTCACGAACTCGCCCCGGGCCACCGCGAGGTTAACGTCCCGCACCGCTAACTCAGTGCCGAAGCGTTTGTTCAGGTGAACGAGCTCGACGAAGGCGTTGTCGTTCGCGCTCATGGCTGCACGGCCAGCGAGTGGTTCGGATCCAGATGCAGGAAAACGCGCTCGCCCGGGCGCAGGCGATCACGAGGGTGCGCCAGCACCTTCCACTCGAATTCGCCCCAGCGCACCCGGCAATCGACGCAATTGCCGAGGAATATGGCCTCGAGCACTTCGCCCTCGAGGCGGGGCGCGCCGCGGTCTTCGCGCGAGGCATCCACGTTCTCAGGCCGGACCGAAAGCACGGCTGAAGCGCCCTCGCTCACGCCCTCGCCCAGGCAACAGGGCAACTGTACGCGCTCATTGCCGTGGTTGACCTCGAACTCGCCGCGTCCGGGCCCCGTGACCCGGATGACGCGGCCCTCGAGCAGATTCGCGACCCCGATGAAGTTGCTGACATAGCGATTGACGGGACGCGCGTAGATCTCGTGGGGACCGCCTGTCTGCTCGATGCGGCCTTTGCTCATCACGATGATCTCGTCACTCATGACCAGCGCCTCGGCCTGGTCGTGGGTCACATACACGGACGTGATGCCCACCTCGTTCTGAATGCGCTTCAACTCGACCCGCATCTGCTCGCGCAACTTGAGATCGAGGTTGGAAAGCGGCTCGTCGAAGAGCAGCAGCCGCGGGTGCGAGACGATCGCCCGCGCCAGCGCCGCGCGCTGCTGCTGGCCGCCCGAGAGCTGCGTCGCGAGCTTGCTGGCCATGTCGCTCAAGCCGACCAGCCGCAGGACATCCGCCACGCGGCTTTCGATCTCGGCGGGGTCGACCTTACGAATCTCGAGCGGATAGGCGACATTCTGTGTCACGGTCATGTGCGGCCAGATCGCATAGCTCTGGAACACCATGCCGATATCGCGCTTCTCCGGCGGCAGAAAAAGCTTCCTGCTGAACGAAGTATAGGTGGACTCGCCCACGCGGATCTCGCCACCGTCGATACCGTGCAGGCCGGCGATCGACATGAGCGTCGTGGTCTTGCCGCAGCCCGAGGGCCCGAGCAGCGTCAGGAACTTGCCGCGCTCGACGCCGAACGAGATATTGTCCACGGCCCGGTCATTGCCGAACAACTTGACGAGCCCGCTGACCTCGAGGTACGGCGCGGTGGCCTTCTGGTTCTCCATTTCCTCAGCAGTGCTCCTCGCGGTCAGGCAGACAGCGCCTCGCGCCCAGCCGCGCGCCGGAAGATGACAATGCAGGCAAGGAGCACCGCGGTCTGCGCCATTGAGAGCGCCGCTGTAAGCGGCTCGTTCTCGAAGTTCGAGAGGTAGTAGACGCCAACGGAGATCGTTTCCGTTCCCGAGGTGTAGAGAATGATCGAGATCGACAACTCTCGCAGGAAAATGATGAACAACAGCAGCCACCCCGCAAAGATCCCCGGCTTGAGCAGCGGAATGGTGATCCGCCGCAGCGTCGTGACCCACGACGCGCCAGCCATCCGCGAGCTCTGGTCGAGTTCCTCGGAGATCGCCAGCATCACCGAGGAAATATTGCGCTGTCCGTAGGGGAAGAAGCGCGTGATATAGCCCAGCAGCAGGATCCACAGTGTCGCGTAGATTGGCGTCTGGATGTAGGTCACCAGCACGCCCATGGCGAGCACGATTCCCGGAAAGCCGATGGGAATGACGCACAGGAGATCGAGTATCCGAGACCCGAAGCCCTTGGTGCGATGAATCATGTAGCTCACCACCAGCGACAGTACCATGGCAATGCTGGCGCCGGCGAAAGCCAGTATGAAGCTGTTATAGATGCCGTTCGTGGCGGCCTGGATGCTGTCGGTACGCCAGAAGGCCAGGGTCTTCGTGTAGTTCCGGAAGGTCAGATCGCTGGGAATGATCTCGCCCGACCAGACGGGGTGCAGGCTCACCACCACGAGGCACAATATGGGCAGCACGACCGCGATGAGGATGAACGTGAGGTTGTAGCTCAGCGCCAGCCATTTCCAGCGTCCGAGGTCCAGAACATTGGGACGGAAGCCCTTGCCGGTCACGGTCGTAAACGAGCGTGGCGCGATGTAACGCTGCTGGATAAAGATGAAGAACGCAGTGATCGCGCCCAGTGCCATGCTCATGCTGGCGCCCAGGTAATAGTTAGCGTCATCGCCCACCGCTTTCGTGAAGATCTGCGTGGTGAGCGTCTCCACGCCGTAGGGAGTGCCGAGCTTGAACGGGACGCCGAACTCCCCTGCGCTGGTTACGAATACGATGATCGCGCCCGAGAGAATCCCGGGGGCAACCAGCGGCAGCGTGACAGTCAGCGTGGTGCGCAGCAAGCCCGCGCCTGTGGTACGCGCGCTGTCCTCGAGCGACGGATCCATCCGCCGCAGCGAGCCCACGACGAACAGGTAGACCAGCGGCGCAAAAAAAATGCCGGTGACCCAGATTATCCCGTAGATGTTGTCAACGTTGAGCAGGTGCCCCTCGATGCCGAATAGATTCCGCGCAAACGAGTTGAGCAGGCCCGTCTTCGGCGACGCCAGGTTGTGCCAGGCGATGGCGCCGACGAATGGGCTCAGGAAGAACGGGATCAGGTTGTACGGCTCGAGCTTTTCCCGCCAGGGGCAATTCGTGCGTGCGTTGATCCACGCGAGCGACACGCCAAGGAAGGTGGCGAGCAGCATCGATCCCGAACTGACGATCAATGTGTTGACGAATGCTCCGGGGATAACGTGGTCGGTGACCATCAAGCGATAGTTGTCGAGCCCCCAGGTGGTGTCGAACCCCAGATCGTCGAGGACCCGGAAGCTGCTCACAACCAGAGTGGCGAGCGGCAGCAACACGGCGGCGGCCACGATCAGGCTCACCACCAGGGTCGCGACCGACTCCTGCGTGAACAGGCTGCGCCAGCGGCTCGCCGACGGTGGCGCCCCGGCAAGTGTTCCTACTGTGGCTTCAGGTGGCATGCGTCTGGTGTTTGATCGAGAAATGCTCTGGCCGGCCGTAACGGCCGGCCAGAGTTCGTCCAGCGTCGATCAACGCCGTGCAGTCATTACTTGAACATCTTCGTCCAATCGCTTCGCACCGGCTTGAACTGCTTCCGGGCCGCGACCCAATCCTTCATACCGAGCAGCTTGTGTTGGCTGAGGTCGAGCAGGTAGGGCGCCGCCGCTGCGGGCGCCTGGTAGCCCTTCATGAAGGTATAAATGGCTTCGCCTTCGACGAAGACATCGGCCCCCTCCTTGCTCAGGAGGAACTCGATCAGCAGCTTGCCGGCGTTGGGATGCTGCGCGCCCTTCAGCACGGCAGCCTGGTTGCCCAGCATGACCTGGCCTTCCTTGTAGTAGCCGACCTTGAGAATCTTCGCGAGCGCGGGCTTCTTGAGGACATTCTGATAGACGCGCCCGGAGAGATTCCACATGTCAACGGACCGCTCGCAGTTAATGAGCATCTGCATCTTGGGCTCCGTCCGGAACTCGATCAGCGGATCCGTTGCCTTGAGCTTGGTAAAAATCCCCTTCATGTCTATGCCCGCTTCTTTGAGGGAGATCGTCGTGTTGGTGTAGGTCCCGCTCTTGGTCAGATCGGATGCGATGGTCTTTCCCTTCAAGGACGACGCCAGGACGTCGTTATACGAGGTCACCTTGAAGTTCTCCATGCCGGGGCAAGAGGTGTTCCAGACCGGCTGGAACGTGTACGCCAGCGGCACCACCACGTAGGGATAATTCGAGTACTGGCCGGCACTCTTGACAAGCTCGGTGTGGTTCTTCCAGTAGCCGCTGTCGAGCTTCTCGTAAGCGCCCCGCTTGGCGGCTGCCGCGAAGAACCCGGGGTCGCTCACCAGATGAACGTCCACTGTGAACTTGCCCGCCTTCATCTCCTGACGCACCTGAGCAACGGTGGCGCCCGTGCCTTTGCGTAGATTGTTGAACTGGAAGTCGTCGCCCAGGCCGTAGCGCTTCTTGAAGGCTGCCGCCATGCGCGTCCCGGTCCGGTCGCTGAACAACGGATTGATGATGGTGACAGCGCCCTCTTTCTTCGCCAGGGGAATGAGTTTCTTTTCCTGCGGCGTGAGGTCGGCGGCGGTCGCGAATGTGGCCACGGCAAACAAGGCCACTGCAGATGCAGCGCTTACTTTCAAGGCAAAAGGCTCGATACGATTCCTCATGGTGCTCCTCCTCAATTTTCCGCATGAGGCCCGGCTAAGGAAGCATTCATCCTCGGCCGGGCGCAGCGAGCCGGGTCAAAAGTAAACGCCTGGTGGGCGAAGGACCGTGCCCCCCGCCAACGCCAGCGTCAGTTTCTTAATCCCGACGGACGCCGCATTCCAAAAACCCGCCTTCATCACAACGAAAAGGCGGAACCGATCTCCCATGACCCATTTTTTATTGAAAAACTATGGGGTTGCAGACAGGCAACCTCTTGATTCCAGCCTGCTCTACGGGAAGTGAGACATAGTATGCCAAGGGGCCCGGCTTGTCAGCAATAGGCAATAACAGAAAAGAATCAGGGACTACCGCTGTGGAAACCGGCACGCAGGCGCATAAATAGCGGGCCTTCTCCTGGCGCCTGGGCCCCGTCTGCCGGATCTCGAGCCGACGGAATCTCGCTTGGCGCGGGTGACCGGGCCGGCGACGGGTTTCTCGCGGAGCGCTACTCGGCCGCTTCAATGCGCGTCTTGAGAAGCGCGAAGTTGGACGAGTCCATCTTGAGCAGGCCCCTGTTGATCTGCCGGTCAATTTCCACCACCGCGTCGTTGCACGGTGTCGGGATGCCAAGCTCCTTGCCCTTACGCGCGACCACGCCGCTGATGAACTCCATCTCGCTTCTGCGGCCCTTGATGTGATCGTGGATGGGCGCGGTACGGGATTGGCTGCCCACGTGGCCCAGCAGCGCCTTCATCGCCGTCATGAGATTCTCGTCGTTGGAGCCCGCGTATTCGTCCGCACGCAGGCCGAAGATCGGCTCGGTCCGATAGCCAAGACCGGTGCCCACGGCAAGCGACTCGCGGCCGAGCTTCGCGGCCAGGTCGAACATGCCGGGCAGCTCGGACGCCTCGCCGTTGGTGAGCCCCAGCAGCCCCCGCGGCCCCATCGTCATCGAATTGGCGATGAGCTTCGTCCACTTCGCGCCGTAGATGTTGTTGGTGACATCGCACCGGCCCACGTGGCCCATGAGCGCTGCGATTTCCTTCACGCGCGGGGTATAGAAGCCGTCGAGCTCGCCTACCGAAAACCACGTTCCCTTGTGCGTCGTGTTGCGCTGGACGAGCCCGGGCGTGAAGATTTCCGCCGACAGCTCGACTACGCAGCCCACCGTGCGCTCGCGCCCGACGATGGAGGCAAGCGAGTCGTCGTTCATGCCGTTCTGCACGCCGACCAGCACGCCGTCGCGCTTGAGGTAGGGTTTGATGAATTCCGCCAGCCAGCGATGGTCGTTCGATTTGACCGCGAGGAACACGATGTCGAACTCCAGGTTGGCCGAAGCGAGGTCACACAGATGGTAGGCCCGGATCGGGACCTTGACGTCCCCGTCTTTCATCTGGATATGCAGCCCGGCCGACTTCATTGCTTCGACTTGCGCCGGCCACTGGTCGATGACCGTGACGTCGTGCCCCGCTTTCGTTAGATCGGCGCTGACGCTGCTACCAATCGCGCCCGCTCCCAATACAGCTATCTTCTTCTGCATGTCACTTTATCCTCAACGCATCATCTCTACAGTTTCAACAAACTGCGTGAATCGTGAATGGTGAATCGTGAATCGGACCCCGCTTAGACCCAAAATAATTAACCGCAGATAAACGCAGATACACACAGATGCAACTCAAAAACCCCTTCCGCTTTCTGCCTTCTGCCCTTGGGGAACGCCGCCGATGAGCGCAACTAAACCGTGTATCGAACTCTCGGCGTGCTTGGCGCCTTGGCGGTTCAACTATCGTCCTTGCTTCTCTCCGCGCCTCCGCGGTTCAGTGATTTTTCTCGTTCTTCTTGGCGGCCTTGGCGTCTTGGCGGTTCAGTTTTGGTTCTGCTTCTCTCGGCGCCTCGGCGGTTCATTTGTTGTTCTTGCTTCTCTTGGCGTCTTGGCGGTTCAAGTGTTGATCTTATCTGCGTTCATCTGCGTGTATCTGCGGCTAATGTTCTTGCCCTACTTGCCCATCGCCAGCGCAGCCTCGCGATCGGCAAACGCCGGCATGATCTCATGCGCAAAACGTCGCAGGCTCTCGCGCGAGCCGCCACCGATGTTGGCCAGCACGTAGTTCACGCCCGCCGAGCGCAACGCCTCGACCTTTCCCATGATCTCGTCGGGCGTTCCATAAAGGGCGACGCCCTCGCTGCCCTCTGCCGTATGGGTGTAAGACAGGACGTGCGACCCGCCCTCCTGACCCGGCACCCGCGACACCTCCACTGTTCGTTGGCGCAGCCTGGCGTTGCGCTCCAGCGCCGCCATCTTGTCCGCGCGGTCCTTCGCAACATAGACGTCCCGCGCCACGGCGACTTGCGCCGGATCGAAAATCCGCCCGTGCGCCTCGACCTCTGCCTTGAACAAGGCGATCCGCTCGCCGATGACCTGGGGTGTGGCGAATTGATCGAGCAGAAGATTGTGGCCGCGCTCGGCAACGCGCTTGATCGAGGCTGGACTCCCTGCCGCCATCCAGAACGGCGGATGCGGCTTCTGGAAAGTCGGCGGCTCAACCGCAATGTCTTCGAACTGCCAGTACTGCCCGCGATGGGAAAAGCGCCCGGTTGCAGTCCAGGCCCGAGTAATGACCTCGAGCGCCTCCTCGAAGCGCGCCTCGGCTTCTTCCATCGGCATGCAAAAACCCTTGAACTCGGTGTAGCGGTAGCCCTTGCCCACCCCAAAATCGAGGCGTCCTCCCGAGAGCAGGTCCAGCGTCGCCGCCTGCTCCGCCAGCAGCACCGGGTTGTGCCACGGCAGCACCATCACGGCGCTTCCGACCCGCAACGTGCGGGTGCGGGCTGCGACCCAGGTGAGCAGGTTCAACGTGGCCGAGACCTGGTTCCACCCGGTGAAGTGATGCTCGACGAGGAAGCTGCTGCAGTAGCCCAGGCCCTCGGCCTCGACATTGAAGTCGACGTAGTCCTTGAACCCCTGGCCGAGCCCGGCACCAAGATTACTGGTGTTGGCCTGCGCGGTTCCGAAAAGGCCGAAGTGCATCCTCGTGTCCCTGAAAAGCGGTCAGTCCTGGAACATGAAGTTCGCGGCCTTCAGGAACAGCGTCCGGTTAACCCCGTCCGAGTGAAGGAAGGCCGCCGCGTCACGCACCAACTTCTCGATGCCGAACTCTTTCATGTAGCCGTGCCCGCCGTGGATCTCCATGGTCCAGGTCGCGATCTTCCAGGCCGCTTGCGCCGCCATCGCCTTGGGCAGCGCGCCGAGCGTCTTGTCCCAGCCGTGCTCCTGGTGGTCGGCAAGCCAACATGCGCGGTGAATATACGAACGGGAAGCGTCGATTAGCATGCGCATCTCAGCGAGTTGTGCGCGGATGCCGTCATGTTCGATCAGCGGCTTGCCGCCCTGCACGCGCACCTGCGCCCACTCGATCGCTTTTCGGTGCAGCTCGGCGGCGACGCCGAGGATCGTTGCGCCGGCGTACGCGTTGCTCTGCGGGAAGAACTGCGCCAGCACTTTGTACCCCTTGCCGGGCTCGCCGACGACATTCTCATCCGGAACGAAACAGTCCTGGAAGATGAGCTCGGCGTTGTTTGCGAGCCGCTCGCCCATCTTGTCGTGCACGCGGCCGATGCTGAAGCCGGGACGGCCCCGCTCAAGGAGGAAACAGGTCGAACCCTCGGCCAACGGCTTGCCCGGCTCGGTCTGCGCGAAAAGCAGGTAGAAGCTCGCCCGGTTGCCGTTCGAGATGAAATGCTTCATCCCGTTGACGATCCAGCCGCCGGACGTTCTCTGAGCGCTCGTGCGAAACGGCGTCGGGTAAGGCAAAAAATAATTCGAGGCGTTGTCCGGCTCCGTGATCCCGATGGCGAGCATGCCGCGCGGATCGGACGAAAACTTCGGCAACACGCGGGCCTGCTGCTCGGCATTGAGCGCCGTCCCCATGATCTGGGCGATTTTGAGCGTTTGCGCGAAGATCACGGACACGCCGATGTCCCCCTTCGCGAGCTCCTCGATCACCATAGCGGTCGTGAGGGAATCCGTTCCCAGACCACCCCATTTCTCCGACAACGTCATCGTTCGGATCCCGAGCTCGTGGGCTTTCTCGACGATCTCCCAGGAAAACCCCTCCGCCGGGTCCGGGTTGGCGTCGAGCCGGGCCGCACGCGGCCTCACTTCCTGCTCGACGAACCGGGCAACCGTCTCAAGGATGGCGCGCTGGTCCTCGTTCACGATGAAGATTTGTTCCATGATCAGAAATCTTAATTAACTGCGGATAAACGCACACAAGAGATCAACATTTGAACCGCCGAGACGCCGAGAGAAGCAGAATCGAAATTGAACCGCCATGACGCCAAGGCCGCCAAGAGAACTCGATTCACGATTCACCATTCACGATTCACGATTCACGGAATTTAATGAATCGCCAAGAGGAGCAAAGTCACATCTGAAATCGGCGTCTATCGGCGTTCATCGGCGGCTACTAGTCGGGCTCTTGATCCGATCGCAAATCACGTCAAATAGAGCGAAGGCCTGCAACTCGCAGGCCTTTTGCTCGATATCAGCGGTGCGGGACGCTACCGGGTGATCCCGGCCGACTTGATAACCTTTCCCCATTTGACGATTTCAGATTTTATTAACGTACGGAATGCTTCAGGCGTGGAGGTCTGCGGATCGAGGCCCGCTCGCTCCAGCTTGTCGCGTGTCGGGCCGGGGCCCAAGCTCTTGACGACGGCTTGATTGAGCCGCGCGATGACCGCTTTCGGAGTCCCGGCGCGCGTGAGCAGTCCATACCACGTGCTGAACTCGTATCCCGGTACCCCGGCCTCGGCGATCGTGGGCATATCTGGCAAGACAGCCGAGCGCTTGCGCCCGGTGAGTCCCAGACCACGCAGCCTCCCGGCCTTGAGATGTCCGAAAACCGTCGGTATCGGCGCCAGCACGCACTGCACATTCCCCGCGATCGCGTCCCTCACGGCCGGGCCGCCCCCTTTGTAGGGAATATGATGAAGCTTGATCTTGGCCACGCTCTGAAGGTACGCCATCGACAGGTGCGTGGAGCTCCCCGCGCCTGCCGAGCCAAACGCAATCTTTCCGGGTTCTCGCTTTGCAAGCGCGACGAACTCGGCGATATTCTTTGCCGGCAAGTTGTTGTTGACCACCAGCACGCTCGAAGCGAAGCCGGCCAGCGATATCGGAGCGAGATCCCTGAGTGCCACGTAAGCACGCTTGGGACGCAGCGTCTCATTCACCGCGAGCCCGATGTTGTTGAGGATGATGGTGTAACCGTTCGGAGTCGCCTGTGCTGCCAGGGTCGTGCCCAGCGTGCTCCCGGCACCGCCGCGGTTGTCGACGACCAACTGCACGCCCAGCTCTTCTGTCAACTTGGCGCCGAGCAGCCTGCCGATCAAATCCGATGTGCCACCGACCGAATAGGGCACGATAAAGCGTATGGGCCTCTGGGGATAATTGCCAGACTGCGCACCCAGAACATGCCCGCTGATCGCGGATAACGCCGCGATCAGGCCAATCCAGAAAAGTCGGTTCTTCATGCTGCCCTCCTCGTCGGTATGAAAATTAAAAAACATTCTTAGCCGCAGATAAACGCAGATGCACGCCGATCGAATCCGTGACTAGTGACTTGTGACTTGTGTTTGCGGGGCAAGCACGCGGCGCCGTTCCGTTTCACGTTTCACGATTCACGTTTCACGTTTCACGTTTCACGATTTACGTTTCACGAGCCTGGGTGAGCTGCCTGACCATATCGTCCACATAGCGCTCCGTCAGGGTGCGCATCTCATCGGGTGTGAGGTTGCTGACCGGATGCGGCAATTCGATGAACGGATGTCCATCCATTCCCTTGCTGCGAAACTGGTACACGGCGGCATTCTTGAAAACCTGCGTGAGGAATACGGTGGCCGGAATGCCGCGTTTCTCGAACTCGATGGCGTCGTGCACACTGCACAACGTGCAGGATCCTCACCCGCCTAGCGCGGCGGCGGCCACCTGCACCTCTTTCGCCATCTCATCGATCATGCCGCCAGTCGCGGGCTTGGAATAGTGCTCCTTGCGCCGGATGATGACTTTGGCGACCCCGTAACGGCTGCGCAGCGTCTCCGCCACCGTCTCGAGAATGACGTCGGCCTGCTCCTTGGTATTGTCCAGCAGGCCCACCACCTTCCCGGCGAGGTCCGTCGGGCGTGGCGCCATCGCAATTTTCAGGTGGCTTCCGCCGGCGGTCGGATCAATGAAGCCCAGATTGTCGGTCATGCTCGCGTCCATCAAGAGAAAACGATCTTCCCGGCATTATGACCCAACCTGCCCGGCCCGTCATACCTCATAGGTGCCGTGGACGGCGCGGCTCGATTCGTTCCAGCCGTGACAGACCGCAGTGACCGGCCCCACGCCCCCGGCCACGATAAGGTGAAGCCGGTCCGGGTCCTTCACCGCCTTGATGAGGCAATCGTCGTCCTCCGGGTCAAGACCCATCGCCCGCGCACGCTCCGGACGCCAGTTCCCGCCGCGCTTCAGGTTTTTCTGCTCGCGCACGGCGAGATCGCACAAACGCCGTTGGACCTCGGCGCGCGTCATGCCCGCATCGGCGCACAACGTGGCGTGCTGCGGGCTCATCGCCACGACCATGTCGGAATTGAACCACATGTTCCACGAGCCCGGCGCCGTCATCGCATCCCCGATGCCCGCGAGCAACCGCTGGGGCTCGGTACTCACATCGTCGAAATGAAGCCGCGGGCTTTCCACCATGGCGCAGGTGATCACGTTTTGCCGATCAGAGTATCCACGCGACACCGCGAGGCTTTCCCACGGGCTGCGCGCCATGTGCTCGGTGAGACACGCGCTATATCGGATCGGCGAGCCGAAAACCGTCGCCGACGCGAGCCCCGGGATGCCGCCGCCCAGATTCATCAGGATGAGCCGAATCGCGCGCCCGATCGTAGCGTTCGCCCGGAAACCGGGGCCGAAACAACCGTTGCCCCCGTGCAGTCCGATTCTCTCCGCATAGGGTCCGTTGACGATCATGAGCGGCGCGACTCCGTGCATCGTGCACTGCACGCCGCCCATGTTGATCTCTTCGCGCAGGATGAGCTGGGTACCCCCCAGCACGACCGGGAGGTACTCGGGCTTGCACCCCGCCATGACGGCGTGGACGGCGACGCTGCGCACGGTGGCCATTCCCCCGGCCGGGGGAATGGGCCCGATCACTTCGTCGGGATCGCACCGCGCGCCCGCCAGCATCCATTGCACGCGCTGCTCGGTCGGAGTCACGACCGGAAGGCCGTCCGACCAGTCCTTCTCCAGAAAGAATTCAAACTCGTCCAATGTCTTTTCCATCACGCCTGGGCTTTGAATAACCGAATCTCATGCGGTAAGCTTTCCCCGGAGTGGAACGAGATTCACGACAGATTACCCCGCTAACGCGAGCAGGCTTGCGACAGGACCACCCCGAACACCTTCACCACGAAGGGCGGCTTTGTTTCCCGATCGCCAACGCTAGATTATAGAGGCAGCCAGCACACATGGTCACGTGGGAAGCGATTTTTCCGACTCCAATAATGAGAACGAATATTGGAAGAAATTTTACTGATGAGGAAAACAAGTTTTTCGACAAAATGCGGGGTGCCCCGCACCCGAATGTCTCCAACATCAGAAGCGCCGACACGCATGTCCTGGATGCTCCCGAAATGCAGACGATACGATCGTTTGTCACGGAGCATATCGATCAATACGCCAGAAAAATCATCTCGTCTGACCCAAAGCTGGAGTTCTACGTTACCCAATCGTGGCTCAACTATACGCAAACCGGCCAGTCCCATCATCGGCATATGCACACCAACAGCCTGATCAGCGGCGTACTTTATGTCAACGTGAAAAAGGAAGTCGACGGCATCTGCTTCTATCGGAACAGCGGCGCTCAGATATTGGTAACGGATGAGTACGTCAATTGGTATAACTCTCCAGCCTCTTGTTTTAGCGTGGGAGTCGGCGACGTAGTGCTCTTTCCTTCCAACCTTTCTCACGGCGTCGAACAAACGAGCGGAGAACATACCCGCATCAGCCTGGCGTTCAACGCGTTTGTCAGAGGCCAGATCGGGACCGAGAAAAACCTGAACAGTCTGAAGATTTGATTATTTCCTCTGGATCAGTCACCCCCAAGCAAAAAGGCGTGCGTCCCCGCAGGCCGTTTTAATGCCCGATAAAGGAAGCCTGGCTCAAATCATAGGGCCCCTTTCCTCGCTTCTTTCGCCCCTGTGCAAGTGCGAGTAGGATGAGCAGCCTACATACGGAGTAGGAGACTTCCATGAAGACCGAAACGTTGGCAGTAGATCCGAGCGCCCTACGCGAGGAAGTCAAGAACAAGTATCGCGACGTCGCGTGTAACCCGCACGGCGAATACCATTTCCACACCGGCAGACCGATCGCGCAGCGCCTCGGTTATGACCAGGCCGTGGTCGGAGCGATGCTGGACGTCGCCGTCGAATCGTTCGCCGGCGTAGCGAACCCGTTCTCCCTTCGGACCCTCGCGCGAGGCGAGAAGGTAATCGATGCGGGATCGGGCGCAGGGTTCGACACCTTTATCGCTGCTCACCAGGTCGGCTCGGAAGGCCGGGTGGTCGGCGTGGACATGATTCCCGAAATGCTGGAAAAATCCCGCAACACCGCGAAGCTCATGGGGCTCGCACACGTCGAGTTCCGCGAAGGGATCGTCGAAGAGATGCCCGTCGAAGACGGCTGGGCCGACGTCGTCATCAGCAACGGCGTCATCAACCTGTGCGCCGACAAGAAGCTGGCCTTCGGGGAAGTTTGGCGGGTGTTGCGTCCCGGCGGCACGCTGCAGTTTGGCGACATCGCCAACGGCGCGCCGGTGCCGGAATCGGTGGTACGGAACATCGACTTGTGGACTGCTTGAATTGCCGGTGGCCTTCCGTGTGAAGGCTGGCAGGCGCTGATGATGGAGACAGGCTTCGTCGATATCCGGATCAGCAAGCCGTACGATCCTTTCGAAGGAGCGCGCGGGGAGAAGAATGCGAGGCGCTTCCAGGTCTACGGGTACACCTTCCTCGCGCGTAAGCCCGCGTAGGCCATCCGCTCCGCCGAAAGGAAGAGCCGGTCGAGGCGGGCTCCCTGAAATAGCAAAAGGCCTGCGTCTCCGCAGGCCTTTTGCTTGGAACTGGCGCGCCCGGCAGGATAAATCTGGGCATTGGGTTGAGGCGGTTCCCGTCCCCTGAACATCCGATTATGGCCGAAAGCGGACCTCCAACTAGACAACCATAACCACCAAAAACAAACCCCGCCGAAGCGGGGTGTGTCGTTACGGCTGCATGAGGTTTTGGTTAACGACCAAGCTCACCCGCCGCCATCTGGCACCAGTGGACTGGCGGTCGAGTGCAGTGCCTTGTCAGCCCGGCTGGTCAGTTTGTGTTCTGGCTTGTCATGCGACGGCCTGTTGCCGATACAGGTATTTCTGGAAGCCTGCGAACACCCTGCCAATATCATCCGGCCTGCCCAGATCGGCCACGGCGTCGGAAATGGAGTTGTGATACTGGAGCCGCAAAAAGGGCGTGAGCTTCTCCTGGTCAAGTTCCTCTACGCCGACCGACACGTAATGTGACAGCACGAAATCGAGAAACACCTGCTGTTTGGCGTTGAAACGGGTGTTGATATAGACCTTGGCAGTGGCCGCCCGCACTTCGCGGGTGACCGGCGGGAGTGCGTAGGCCACGTGGGCCAGCACGTCGAGGAGGTCGCTGTTCTCCGCGTCGATGATCTTCTGCATCTCGGCCAGTTGCTCCCCGCCAAAGCCTTTCTCGGCGAGCCTTTGCAAGAGCTTCTTCCGCGTATCCGGCGCGCTCCAGATGGCGCGCAGTTCGGCCTCGTCCTTGAAAAAATCCGGCAGCTTGCCGAAGAGCATCTCCAGGAACTGCTGCGCGGACATTGGGGTTCCATCGGCGCGCCACAAGCTGGTCACGCTCATATGCCGGATGGTGCGCTCCTTCCCGTCGGCGAGCTTCACTTTCATTTAGCGGCCCTTTTCCGTCTCTTCAAACCCAGCGTCTCCAAGCTCTGCTCCTCTCAATCGTTCGTTCTGCTTCGCAACAGGCGTAACGTGTGCGCCAAGCTGGAGGCTGGTGTAGACGGCGCACGACATCGTAAGGCTTCTTTCACGGATCAGCAGGATGATGGTCAATACTACAACCACTGCATGGCCGAACGCATGGGTCAGAATGCCCGTTTTTTCTAGGAATTAACTCCCGAGTTTTTGAACTTTTTTATATACGACAAACGGTTATGGTATTGCTGGTCGCTCGTTTTACGCGCTGGTCTAGGTCGTGATGGCCACGAACAGACTGACGAACCAAGCGGCCAACAAACAAAACCCCGCCGAAGCGGGGTTTGTGTGATAGCTGAAGCGGATTCAGTCGAAGAACGCGAAAGCCCTGGTTTCGATGCTTTCGCGCGGCGGCGCTCCCGCCGGCGTTCCGGGATCGTCAAACGCGCTGTGCGCGGTGAAGCGCGAGGGCTTGCTGGCATCGGAATCGAATACCTTGAACACCAGGGCCTCGTGACGCTCCATCTGCGGAAAGTAGAACCACTCGTGCGTTGGATTATGGGCGATGTGGTAGACCTCGCCGGTACGGTCCTTGTAGCGCCGCTCAACCAGTATGAAACCCTTTTGCGGAATGGTGCGCCCATCGCAGATGCCGAGGGGGTCGATCAGCACCTTGCCGCGGATCGGCCGCCACACCTGGACGATGGCCCAGCGCTTGTTGAAGCGGCGCTCGGCCTCCACATCGCCGACGATATCGCGCAGCCGTCGCGGCGCGGACGTCTCGGTATAGTCGTTGTGCACGCCCTTTACCGTCGGCCGCGCGCCCGTAGCCTTCTGCGCCTGTTCGTCGCCGATGCGGATGGTATGGTCGAACACCACGACCTCGGCGGCGCCGGAATGCTTCTTGATTAGCGCCTGCACCTCCAGGTCGTAGACGCGCGCGCGCTCCGCTTCATCAGTGAAGTCCTTGACTTGCGTACCGTGGTCGACGAACACGAATCCCTGAGTGTCGAGCTTGAATGTGTCGCGCAATGGCCTGCCGTTGCGCACGGTCATCTCGTGCTGCCGGTATTGCGTCGGGACTGCCTTGTGCTCCATTTCCGGCCAATCAATGTAGCGCACCGGCGGCACCCCGGTGTCGACGATATAGTTGAAGTTGGCGCGAATGGTGTCGGTTGATGCCTTCTCGGCGGTGATCTGCATAGGACGTTCTCGCAGTTGGGTTTCGACCCCGATCATAGCGGTTTTTTAAACGCCGCGCTGCACCCACACCCTAAAAACGTCTTCGAGCCTAATGAACGTTAGCGGTGAGAACGACGCTTTGCCGTGCCACCGCGCCGCCGGCCCGATTGTTTTGCAGCGGGATTCTTCGTGAGTGCGCGCGCTCTGGCCGCGTCGCCCCTCGCGACAGCGTGTTTCCCGGCAACGGTCTGGGCGCGCCATTTCGTCCGATGGCGCAGGTGTGCGCCTTCCTTCCAGGCGTGCTGAGTGCCGCCGCCCATAAACACCACGAATACTTCGCAGCCGTCGGGGTACTCATAGGGGCCGTGGAGCGTGTCCCATCCGAACACGTAGTCGCCGGGCCGCAAATCCTTGCCGGCCACGCACATCCGCCCCTTGGTCACCAGAATGGAGTGCCAACTCTTGTGCGTGTGCGCGGGCTCGACGTAGCCCTTCGGAAACTTCACCTTCATGTCGATCCGTTTCATGACCGGATCGTGGGCGAAGATCTTCACCTTTACGCCGCGCGGAAGCGTGAGCAGCTTCGTCGCCGGGCGCTCCGTCCACTTGATCTGCCGGTCATGGATAGCGCGAAACCGGTTGTCGGCTTGCCTCATTTTTCCTCCTGTCCATAAATCAATCGGTTATGCAGGTTCGACTCGGTTAAGCCTGCGGCTCGATGGCCGGTCCGCCACCCCGGCCTTCAGCCGGTGAAATTGGGCCGGAATTATCCAACCCCGGAAAGTGTTAGCTAGTCTGCCGAAGCGGCTCGCGGTCCTACCCTATACCATCCACCCACTTCAGGAGAAGCTCGGTGAAAATGATTCTTGGAATATCCGTCGTTCTGGCCGTCGCGCCGTTTGCGCAAGCCGCAGATATCGACGCTGGTCAAGCAAAGGCCGCCACCGTATGCGCGGCCTGCCACGGCGCAACCGGCGTAAGCGTGAGCGATACCATACCCAATCTCGCGGGTCAGAGAACGCGCTACCTCGAAGCGCAACTGAAAGCGCTCAAGGCCGGCACCCGCAAGAACCCCATCATGAATGCAATCGCGGCCCAGCTGAGCTCCGCGGACATCGCCAACGTTGCGGCGTACTTCTCGTCGCAGCCCGGCGCCAAGCCGGACGCCAAATCCAAGCTACTTCCGAACGTCGCCAAAACGCACGTGAGCTTCCCGGAAGACTACAAGGGCACCTTTACGAAGTACCACACGATCAACTTCTCCAAGAGGAAACAGGTCCGTTACTACTTTGCCAACAACATCGCGGTACAGGCAGCAAAGAACGGCGCGCCGCTGCCCGAGGGCTCGATGCTGTTCGTTGAGGTACACGCGGCCAAACTCGATGCCGACAAGAAGCCGGTCACGGGCGCCGACGGCTTTTTCGTCCCGGGCAAGCTCGTCCTCTACACGGCCGTGGCGCGCGGAGCCGGTTGGGGTGACGACATCCCCGAGATGCTGCGCAACGGGGACTGGAACTACACGGTCTTCACCACCCAGAAGCAGCACCGGCCCGGAACGAACCAGGCCACCTGCCTTGGCTGCCACAAGCCGCTCGACAAGGAGAGCTACACCTTCACGCTCAAACAGCTCGCTGAAGCAAAATAGACGGGGCAAACGAAGGAGGCATCATGAAGAAATTGATCAGATTCGTAGTTGGCATCGTGATTCCCGCCTTCATCATGGCAGGCGGTATGGCGAATTCTGCAATGGCGCAGGAAGCGTCGGACATGGATGACGTGATGGCGGCCAACGAAGCCTTTTTCGTAGCACGCTCGGCAGGGGATATTGGCGCCATGGCGAAGGTATGGTCTTACAAGACGGAAATCAGACACATAGGCCCGCGCAACAAGGAGATTAACGTTGGCTTGGATGCGGCGAAAAAGAATTGGGAGGGGCTCTTCGCCGCTTTCCCGGAACTCAAAATCACGTCTGAACAAACTTATATCCGGATCAATGGGTCGACCGCCTGGGTCAGCGGCCTCGAAAAAGTGCAATGGAAAAACAAGGCCGGCGAGACCCAAACCGACACCAACTTCGGGACAAGCATATTCGAGAAGCAGGGGGGCAGGTGGCTCATGGTTTACCACCATGGTTCTACAGTTCCCCAGTAGGCGCCCCGCGGGCGTTGCCTTGACCGGTGGGGGTGAACGGCCCGCGCGGAATACGAACGAAGAGGCGCGGCTGTTGGGTTTCCGAGACGGGTTGCGCAGCCTTCGCTTCGCTACGAAATTACCCAGAACAGTTGTTCCGATGCACGAGTCATGACTTCCGCTCGTGTGGCGTTGACGCGCCAGCGCCTGGCTGTGAAATGATCTCTCGCCAGTGTCCGCTCCTCGCCAGATGCCGACATTGACCGAACGGCCTTAATAAACAAAAACCCCGCCGAAGCGGGGTGTGTAATTACGGCTTAATGGGGATTGTGTCCCCTCCGCCGCGCCATCAGCTTGTCGGCCAGGGCGTGCTCACGGTGCTCGTGATCGCGCAGGTGGGCCAACACCTCGGCCACTTCGTCGAGCAGCGCTGGCTCGTCCTGCCTGTCAGCAATGCGCGTACGCTCGAGCAGGCCACGCACCGCGGAAAGAATGACGCAGTGGTCCCGCACGAGAATCTTCAACTCGTCGTGATAGCGGGACCCGTAGGCACCCATGCATTCATACAGCCCGCCCGGAAACTGCTCCTGGGAGAAATGCTTGATGAGTGACGCATGTAGCTCCTCGAGGAGCGGTGCCAGGCCGATGATGCTGCGAAGCTCACGGACCCGCTCGACCAGCTCCAAGAGCTCGCGATGCTCTTCTGCGAGCTCGCGATAAACTTGCTCGAATGTCGGGATCAAAATGACGGCACCTGTTGGGTCAGCGCGGCGCGTTTTTCTGATCCCTCCCATCGTTCGTCCTGCTTCGACGCAGTCCTAATGTATGGGCCAATTGGTCGAGCCGAGAAGAGGGCTTCCGAACAATCCGGATTTGCTGCGACTTAATGAACTTGCGCTCTCTTATTGTCTCCCAAGCAACGTCTTGGTATTGAGCATCGTAAATACTGCGCTGCATCATTCCGCACCGTTTACATTCTCTGTAAGCAAGAACAGACTTTTTGTGAGCAAGAACAGACGTAACGTTAGTTGCCCACTGATGTGTGAATATACAGCGCATGATCAATTGCCCTGAACTCATCGACGTAATGCTGAACTTTTATAGTCGCTGTTCGCCCCGTGGACGTCAATCTCTCCTATGCCCGGTAGAAGTAACCTTCTGTTTTGGCGACATCTTGGACCTCGCCAAGGGCCGAGAGGCTTTCAATTCCGCTGGAGCGGAGTGTGTGCGGTATCTAACGAACCATTTCTCAGAATAGCGGTATAAAGGAATCGGTATCCGGAGTGTCCTCCTCCTGTTGGATACCCGTAATTGCCGCGCAGGGTTTCTCGACCTGCGCGGTTTTTTTATTGCCCAGCCGGAAAGCACGATGCGCGAACGAGAACCCCGCCGAAGCGGGGTGTGAAAGTGCTGTAGCAGATTCTCGGGTCACGCCGCGCAGTCTCATCCTGACAAAAAAACCCCGCTGCGGCCAGTCATTCAAACCCTGCCACAACGGGGCATTCTCCTGGGGGAGGAGGAATGAGCCTATGCCCGCCCACAAGAGGCGGAAGCAAACTAGGACTCACCGCAATGACTATTCGCCTCACCCTGAGCTTTGTAAATAGGAGAACGCGCTTTTTAAAGGGAAAGTTGATCTAGCGCAAACAAAGAGGCGTGGCACCCTCTCATCATATCCATTCGCGCCCCGGGCTTCGGCGTCGCGCCACCGGCTTCTCCGCCCAGCCAGGGTGCAACAAGGAGAACTGGACCATGAACCCAACATTGTTCCAAATCAGCGTCGCTATAGTCATGGTGGCCGTGAGTGTTGCCCTCCTCGTGTGGATTCTAAAATACATGGCGGCTGCCTCAGAAAGGCGTATGACACGCATGTTAAAGCGTGCTGGGCTGGCCCCGGAACTTGCTACGCACGGTGACACTGAGGCCATCATAGAAGAGATACGTCGCCGGTGCCGGAAGTGCGCGTCTGAGGCCTTGTGTGAAAGGTGGCTCGCTGGAGAAGAAAAAGGGAACAACAGCTTTTGCCCCAACGTGCGGGCATTTGACATTTTGAGAGGACCCACCAAGTCCACCGTTTGACACTGGACAAGTTGACGCCACGTAATCCATAGCACCACAAACAAAAACCCCGCCGAAGCGGGGTGTG
>JAQBFV010000355.1:0-6157 GCA_032123035.1 Betaproteobacteria bacterium
ATAGAACGTATCTCTAAAATCGAAAAAACTTATTAACCGCAGATAAACGCGGACAGAAAACTCTCTTAAATAAATACACTTCCTCTTTATCGGTGTCTATCGGCGGCCATAAATGCCGTGAATGCAACAGAACAGCGCATCGCGCGCCTTCGTTTCCTTTTTCCCTGTTGATCTGTGTTTATCTGCGTTTATCTGCGTTTATCTGCGGTAAATAGAGTTTTCACTTTTTCGATACAAACTCGGCAAGGCCGCGACCGGCATCAGGCCACCCGCAGCTTCTTGATCATTGCGGGATCAAGATCGACGCCAAGCCCAGGTCCCTGCGGCACCGGGATGCAGCCAGCACTGCTTGGCATGATCGCCTCGTGCAGCGGGTTCTCCGCGAAGTCCGCGTCGTAGCGTTCCACCAGGCCGCCTCTCGGCATGGCGGCGATGCAATGAATCGATGCGAGCAGCCCCGGGCCGAAGTAAGCGGAATGCGGGACGACGGTGACGCCGAACGCGTCAGCGAGCGCCATCACCTTTTGCATTTGTGTGATCCCGCCGACCTTGGTGACGCTCGGCTGAGCGTAAGTGATCGCGCCCGCTTCGAACAGGCCCTTGAACTCGGGCAGCATCGCGTTCTCCCCTGCGGCGGTCGGAATCCCGCCATGCGTCTGCACCCGCGCCAGCCCGGCATGGTCCTCCGGCGGCCATACCGGCTCCTCGAGCCAGGTCAGATCGAAGTCCGCGAGCCGGCGAGCCATGTCGATCGCCTCGTTGACCGACCAGGGGCAATTGCAGTCAACCATGATCGCGACGTCGGGCCCGGCTGCCTCGCGCGCCGCCTTGATCGGCTCCACCGTGATTTCGTGGAGCTTGATGTGCCGGTAGCCGCGTTTCAGCGCCCGCTCGACGTGATGCGTGATGGCATCAGGGTCGCCGTAACGCAGGAGGCTCGCATACGCCGGCAGTTCCTTGCGGGATGAGCCGGCGAGCAGTCGATAGAGCGGCAGCCCGGCAAGCTTGCCTGCAATGTCCCACAGCGCAATGTCGATTGCAGAGAGTGCATACATCGCCGGGCCATTGCGTCCGACGCCCGCGAGGTTGCGCTGCAGGTCATCGACAAGCTGGCTGATCGCGGTAGGATCGCGGCCGATGCACAGGGGGCCGATGAAGGAATCCAGCGCCGCTTTCGTCGCCGTGAATATGCGATGTCCGAATCCCTCGCCCCAGCCAGTTACGCCTTCATCCGTGTCGACGCGCACGAGCAGCGTATCCATGCTGGTGCGCGGTCTCCCACCCTGCTTCGGCACCACCGCGCCTTCGATCACCATCGGCATGTTGACGACGATCGTTTCTACCTTGGTTATTTTCATTTCCACCTCTGCGCGACCCCTAGTATAGCGGCGCGCCGCATCCCGGATCTGCCGTTGCGCGGCCCCGGCACCGCTCTCGCCAAACCCATCACCGGCCCCGCCATGTGCGAAAATATCTCTGCCGCCCTTGGGCTTGGCGGCAACGAAGGAGAAAGCGTATGGAAGTGATTTCGCTCGGTCCCGGGTTCGCCGCGGAGATACGCGGCGCTGGCCTTGCCGACGTCGCCGGAAGGGACGATGCCTACGCTGCGGTGCGGGCAGCGTTCGAGGAGCATTCGGTCCTGATCTTCCGTGGCCAGCCGATCACCGATGAGCTGCAGATCGCGTACTCGAAGCGCTTCGGCCCGCTGGAGATCGCCAAGGCCGCTTCGCGCGGCGAAGGCACGCCCTTCAGCATCCTCACCAACATCGAGCCCGATGGCAGCCTCGTGCCGCCCGACCACAAGGAAGCGCTCCGCGCCCGCGCCAACCAGCTTTGGCACACGGACAGCTGCTTCAAGGATCCGCCAGCGCTCGCCTCGGTGCTCTCCGCCCGGGTGATCTCGCCGGTCGGAGGCGAGACGGAGTTTGCGTCCCTGCGGCGCGCCTGGGAGCGTCTACCGGAAGCGATGCGCGCGCGGCTCGCCGGCGCCTATGCCTGGCACGATTACGCGCATTCACGCGGCAAGATTGCGCCGCACCTTGCATCTGAGCGCGAGAGAGCGGCGTTACCAGCGGTGCGCTGGCGGATCCGGTGGCACAATCCGGCAAACGGCCGCGACTCGCTTTACCTCGCGTCGCACACCTACGCGATCGACGGCGTGCCCGATGAGCAGGCGCAAGCCCTGATCACCGAGTTGATCGATCATGCAACGGCACCGGAGCACACTTACCTCCATCGGTGGCAACCGGGCGACGTCATCATGTGGGACAACCGCTGCGTGCTGCACCGTGGACTGCCCTGGCCCGCCAACAAGCCGCGCCACATGGCGCGCACAACGATCACGGCAACGGACGCCGACGGGCTCGCGGAGATGAGGTGGGATAGACCCGCCGCCTGAACGAAGCCGCCGGTTGAGGCTCCCGCAGCCCGCGGGGAATGAACGCCGCGCCGGAATGCTTTGCCTTTGTTTGCTGCTTGTGCGAGGAACCGATGCAGAACTTGATTCGCGCAACCGCACTGCTGTTCGCCGCAGGCGCGCTTCTCGCCGGCGGATGCGCCTCGACCACGATCACCAACGTCTGGCGCGACCCCTCGTATACGGGCGCTCCCTTCAGGAACGTGCTGGTCATGGGCGTTAGCGAGGAGACCGGCAACCGCCGCATCTTCGAAGACGAGTTCGCCGCGAAACTCAAAAGTGCCGGCGTCATCGCCATTCCGAGTTACAAGTTCATCCCGCAGGATGGCCAGGCTGACCGCGCCACGCTGGACGCGGCGATCGCAAAAGCAGGTGCGCAAGGCGTGCTGGTCACGCGACTGATCAAAGTCGACCGGCGCACGCAGTACTCACCCGGCTACGTCAGGGCGGTTCCGGCGGTTGGCTACTACCGCAACTTTCATGGTTACTACAGCTCGATGTGGGTGCACTATTCGCCGCCGCAGCGCTATGACTATGAAATCGTCGTCCTCGAAACGAATCTGTGGCGCGCGGAAAAGGGGGAGTTGGTCTGGTCGGGCATGACCGAAAACTTCGCGCCCTCCGACGTGCGGCGTGCCACGCGGGAATTCTCTGACGTCATCATCAAAGCACTGCGCGAGCAAGAACTCATCTGAGACCCCGGGCGCCCGGGCGGCGCGTTTTCTTTTTCCGGCGCGGGGCATATCATGAGCCCCTGCTCTGGGGGACGCCAGAACAACAGCATTGATTTGGGGGCATTTGAATGGCCGATGATGTAACGCGAACGCTGGCCGGGTTCGCAGCCGAACTTACCTACGATCGGATTCCCGCGCGCGTGAGGGACCATTGTAAGAACCTTCTCCTCGACACGCTTGCCTGTGCGTTGGCCGGCTATGAAGGCGAGGAGACGCACCAGGTCGCGGCATTGGCCGCAGCGCTCGGCCAGTCGAGGGAAAGCAGCGTCATCGGCGGCGATCATCTTTCGCTCGCCGGCGCCACCGTGCTGAACGGCTATCTCATCACGGCGGTCACGATGTGCGACATCCACCGCTCCACCCTCACGCACATTAGCCCTGAAGTGGTACCGCCTGCGCTGGCGATTGCGGAGCGGGATGCGCTCACTGGCCGCGATCTGCTTGTTGCGCTCGCTGCGGGATGCGAGATCACGACCCGCATTGGTGTCAGCCTGGATTTTCCCGAATTTCGCAGACGCGGCTGGCACGGACCGGGCGTCATCGGCCCGTTTGGCGCGGCTGCCGCCGTAGGTCGCCTCCTCAATTTCGATAACGACACGATGGCGAAGGCCTTTGGCCTCGCCGGAAGTCAGGCTGCCGGAACGTTCGCCGCCTGGGGCACGCCGACCGTCAAGTTTCACCAGTGCCGCGGCGCGCTTTCCGGCCTGATGGCCGCGCTGTTGGCGCAGCAGGGTTTCCTGGCGACGCGCGAATTCCTCACTGCGCCCGACGGTGGACTCTATTCCACTTATACGAACGGCGGCCGGCCCGAGGCTGCCACCTCCGATCTCGGCAAGCGCTGGGAGCTCGAGCAGATTGCCCTGCGTCCGTGGCCGTCGGCCTCCACGATCCAGGGCATGATCACAGCCATGTTCGACCTGGTCGAGCAACACCGCCTGGTGCCGGAGCAGGTCAGGAAAGTGCGCGTCTCGATGGGCAAAACTGCGGTGGACCTGCACGGGATCTTCCCCCGCTACAAAGGAAAGTTCGAGGCACTGCTGTCCACGCACTACGCAGTGGCGGCCATCCTGCACGACCGGGCGCTGACGCTCGCGCAATTCGAGCCGGCGCGCTACGAAGATCCGAAGCTGCAGCGGTTCGCTGCGGAGCAGGTGGAGATGAGCGCCGATCCCTCTCTTACGGGCGTGCAAGCCATCGTGGAAGCGCAAATGGCCGACGGCTCGACGCTCACATTGCGCTGCGAGCACCCGCGCGGCTCCTACGAGAATCCACTCGAACACGACCAGGTCGCGCACAAGTTCCGCACGTATGCCCGATCGCGGCTTTCCGAAGCGCGCGTCGAGGAAGCGATTGACGCCGTATCGCGACTGGAGGAACTCAAGTCGGTGCGCAGGCTGACGGAGATTCTGAGAACAGGCAAGCAAGGCGCCCTGAGCACCGCCGCCTAAATTTCAGATTTCGGCCTTGCGTGCCGGCCGTTTTTGAGTGGCTTGTAAACAGGGCAGGAGCAGGAATATGCCACGCATCAAGATCGGAACGCTTCATCTCAACTACCAGGAGGAAGGCCAGGGGACGCCGTTCCTGTTCATCCCCGGCCTCATGGGAATACTCGATGCCTGGGACTTTCAGGTCGCACACTTCAGGAAACAGTACCGGTGCCTTCGCTTCGACCACCGCGGCACGGGCGACAGCGACAAGCCCCAGGATGCCTACTCGACGCGCCTGATCGCCGAGGACGCCGTGCACCTGCTCGACGCGCTCGGGATCGAGAAAGCCTATGTCGCAGGCGCCTCAACCGGCGGGTGCATCCTCCAGAACCTGGCCATCGACCATCCGGAGCGGCTGCTCTGCTGCATCTTCACCAACACCTGGACGAAGGCCGACGAGTACATCACGCGGGTGCAGACTGCGCGCATGCACATCGCCCAGAGCTACGGGCCCGAGGAGTACATCAAGTTCAGCTCGGTCTGGACGTGTGGCCCCAATCAATTCCGCTATGACTGGGAGAAGATCCAGGCAATCGAGACGCGGCAGAAAAAAACCATCGCGCCGGTGGATGTGCTGTTGGGACGACTCCGTATGACACTCGAGCACGACCGGCTCGCCGAGCTACACAAGATCACGCGGCCCTCTCTCGTCATCGGCACCGAGGACGATACGACGGTGCCGGGCTACTTCGCGAAAGATCTGCACGCGGCCATCAAGGGCTCGCAGCTTCACATGATCCAGGAGGGCGGTCACTACTCCTACCGGCGCCACGCGGACGAGTATAACGCCGTGGTCGAGCAATTCCTGAGCGGGCATCCGCACAGGTGAGAGCGTTGAGCCCCGTTACCGATGCTGCGTGACTGATACGGCGGCTCGACTCACTCAATCATCGGGTCACCCAGTTACTGCTTTTCGTCAGCCATTACTTCGTCACTTCTTCACCCGGCAGAAAATAAGAGGGGCCAGCGCGCGCTCATCATTGTCGAGCTTTACGTAAATCCTTTACGCTGCTCGACCCTCACCCCTGCGCCCGCGGAGGGCGGAGCAGGTTCCAAGCGTATTGTGCTTGGATGCGACCCCGGAGCGGGATGCAGCGCCGCGATGGCCCACGTGCTTATGTGCGCCTTCACGGTCGCATCCCCAAAATCGGGGCCCCTGCTCCACGTTTCGGCGCACCCTCTCCCAGAGGTAGAGGGGAATGTACGGCGCGGAAATGGTGTCAACCATTTCCGCGCCATTCAATAGATAAGCCCGTCTGGCCCCAGTGTATTGCGCGTCGTAACGCGCTGGCGCGCTACCCCTTGGGCTGCGGAACGATCCTCAGGTAGGGCTTCGGCGCTTTCCAGCCGCCCGGATACTTCTGCTTCGCCTCCTCGTCCGACACCGCCGGTACGATGATCACATCTTCGCCCTGCTTCCAGTTCACGGGGGTAGCAACCTTGTGCTTCGCGGTCAGCTGCGCCGAGTCGATGATGCGCAGCACCTCATCGAAGTTGCGTCCCGTGCTCATGGGGTAGGA
>JAQBFV010000356.1:0-5768 GCA_032123035.1 Betaproteobacteria bacterium
GGACGAGATCGCGCAGCTCAATCGGGTGCTGCCCAACCTGTTCGGATATCATCTGTTGCAAGTGGGCCGCCTCGGCGATTTCGATCTGATTTCCAAGAGCCGCGTTCTCTATCGCAACATTGTCGAGATCGACGACCACGAGCAGAGCCAGCTTTATCCAGTGGTGCGCGGTAGCGCCACTGCGCTGCCCGTGGAGTCGGACAGCATCGACGTGCTCGTGCTGCCGCACATTCTCGAGTTCGAAGCGCAGCCACACGATGCGCTGCGCGAGGCGGCACGGGTAATAATGCCCGACGGTCACCTTCTTATCTGCGGATTCAATCCCTGGAGCCTGCTCGGTTGCTGGCGCTATCTGAAACGGCGCCAGCAAAGCATGCCATGGCGCGGGCAATTTCTGGGGCTGACGCGCTTGCGCGACTGGCTCGCGGTGCTTGGATTCGACGTGGTGAGCCAGGACGCCTGTTTCTACAAGCCGCCATTCAGTAACGAACGTCTGCTGAAGCGCCTGGATTTTCTCGACAAGATCGGCAGCCGAATGCCCGCTTATTTTTCCAGCGCCTACCTCCTGCTCGCGCGCAAGCGCGTCACTACGCTGACACCGGTGCGCACCCGTTGGCGGCCCCGGCGACGACTGGTGTCGGTGGGCCTGGTTGGACCATCGGCCCGGGTTGTCGGTGGACTGGCCGAGCGTGACTGAGATCGTCGAAATACATACCGACGGGGCATGCCGTGGAAATCCCGGGCCCGGCGGCTGGGGCGCAATTCTCAACTACGACGGACGCGAGAAGTGTCTCAGCGGCGACGAAGCGAATACCACCAACACTCGCATGGAGCTGCTGGCGGCGATTCATGCTCTGGAAGCGCTCAAGCGCGGTTGCAAAGTACGCCTGGTGACCGACTCTCAGTACGTGCGCAATGGCATCACCCAGTGGATGGCCAACTGGAAACGCAATAATTGGCGCACGGCCAGCCGCGCTCCGGTGAAGAACGTCGATCTGTGGCAACGCCTGGACGAGGCCACGTCCAGACATGAGGTCGAATGGCTGTGGGTGAAAGGCCACAGTGGTCACCCCGAGAACGAGCGTGCCGACGCGCTCGCCCGCGACGCCATCGACACAATGCTGGACTAGAGGAGCGAGGCGGGTGCGGCAAATCGTTCTTGACACCGAGACCACCGGGCTCGAGCCCGAGCAGGGCCACCGCATTATCGAAATCGGTTGTGTCGAGCTGGTCAACCGTCGATTGAGCGGCCGGCATTTTCATCAGTACGTGCGGCCCGACCGAAAAAGCGATCCGGCGGCTTTTGCGGTGCACGGCATCAGCGACGAGGACTTGCAGGACAAGCCTCTGTTCTGCGACGTGGCGGACGAGTTTCTGAGCTTCATCGACGGCGCTGAGCTCATCATTCATAACGCCCCCTTCGACGTGGGCTTTCTCAACCACGAGCTGGCAAGGCTCGCCGGGATGCAAAGCCGAATCGAATCCCATTGCAAGGTGCTCGACACCTTGACGATGGCGAGGGAGCTCCACCCGGGCCAGCGCAACAGCCTCGATGCCCTGTGCAAGCGCTATGCGGTGGACAATGCCGCGCGTGATCTGCACGGTGCGCTGCTCGACGCGGAGATTCTCGCAGAAGTGTATCTGGCCATGACCGGTGGTCAGGCGACGCTGGATCTGTCGGCGGCGCCGGCATCAGCGGCCAGGTCACAACTCGAAAGCGGTGCGTCCATCAAGCGCGGCTCTTTGCGCATCATTCGGGCCAGCGACGATGAACGCGACGCCCATCGCGCACGCCTGCGGGCTATCGACGAAGCCAGCGCAGGCGCCTGTATCTGGCGGCAATTGGAATCTGACTAAGGCGTCCTGCTTCTGTCGGAGCGAGCTTGCTCGCGAACACGGCGGGCACGGCCGAGAAAGATTCGCGAGCAAGCTCGCTCCTACATGGGGAGAAGGACGCGAACCGCGCCGCATGGCTTTTGGGGCAAATCCGAGTAAAATACTGCGACTTTGCATGGTACAGGAGAGGGGAAGATGAATCCGTTGGACAGTATCTGGGGCACGATCATCAGCGGTTTCGTAGTGGCGGTAGTCCTGACACTGATTTTCTAAGGCACGGGCCGGCGGGCAACGCTCCCGAGTCCGCTGGGCCGAGGGCATTCCGAATTGGCACACGGCCGGTAGTCGAACGATCGATTGGGGGTAGCGATGGATATTTTTATCTTGGGAATCGAACGCTGGATTCATTTTCTGGCGGGCATCACGTGGATCGGGCTGTTGTATTACTTCAACTTTGTCCAGGTTCCGGCGATGGCCAAAGCCGCGGCGGACAAGGACGGACCGGGGCCCGCGGCGATCGGCAAATACGTGGCGCCGCTGGCGCTGTTGTGGTTTCGCTGGGCTGCCCTGGTAACCTGGGTTTCCGGTGCCGCGTATCTGGAGTCCGCACCGCATCTGAGTCTGGTCGACGCATTTCTGCTTCGGAGCGGCAGCAGCCAGATGATTGGTGTCGGCGCGTGGCTCGGCACAATCATGCTGTTCAATGTATGGGTGCTGATCTGGCCCAACCAGAAAAAGATCCTCGGCATGGTGCCGGCCAGCGACGAGGAGAAGGGCAAGGCAAGGCGAGTCGCATTGCTGGCGTCGCGTAGTAACACTGCGTTGTCGATTCCGATGTTGCTTTTCATGGGAGCGTCGGCCCATGGGTTGCCGTTTTAGTTAGGCGGGAGATCCGGGGCGTGAGGGGGCTTCGATTGCGCGCTCCTCTTACCCCCTCCCTGCCCCTCCCCCCCTCTTCAAGGGGGGGAGGGGACTCCGCCGTTAGGCACGCGGGCGGGGCGTTCGCAGTGCTGGTTGATTAGGCCGTAGGGTGTGATTTATTGGGACCCGGCGTGTTGTCCGGGTTTTCGCGTTTGATTGTGGGTGTTTTTTCAGGGCGGAGACATATGACTACGCCGGTAATGGCGACTTACGCGCGTTTGCCTGTGCGGTTCAGTCACGGGGAAGGGCCGTGGTTGTTCGATGAGCAAGGGGAGCGTTACCTGGACGCGTTGTCGGGGATCGCCGTTTGCGGGCTCGGGCATGCGCATCCGGCCGTTACTAAGGCGATCGCCGAGCAGGCGGGCCGGCTCATCCACACCTCGAACCTCTACGGAATCGCGAATCAGGAACGCCTGGCGCAGATGCTGGTGGACTTGTCGGGCATGGACAGCGTGTTCTTCGGCAATTCCGGCGCAGAGGCGAATGAGGCGGCTATCAAGATTGCCCGCGCCTGCGGTCACGCCCGCGGCGTCGATGTGCCGAAGATCGCGGTCGCCAACGGCAGTTTCCACGGCCGCACCCTGGCGACGCTGAGCGCCACGGGCAATCCGAAAGTGCACGCGGGTTTCGAGCCGCTGGTGCAGGGATTCGTACGATTCCCCTATGACGACATCGGTGCCTTGGAGGAAATTGCCGCGAGCGAGCCCGATGTGGTTGCCGTGCTGGTAGAGCCCGTGCTCGGTGAAGGCGGCGTGGTCGTGCCGCACGATGACTACCTCACGCGGCTGCGCGCGCTCTGCGACAAGCACCAGTGGTTACTCATGCTCGACGAAATTCAGACCGGCATGGGCCGCACCGGACGCTGGTTCGCACACCAGCACGCCGACCTGTTACCGGACGTGATGACGCTTGCCAAGGCGCTCGGCAATGGCGTGCCCATCGGCGCTTGCCTTGCCCGCGGCCGGGCGGCGGAAGTGCTCAAGCCGGGGTCCCACGGCTCGACTTTCGGTGGCAATCCGCTTGCTTGCGGTGCTGCACTGGCGGTGCTGGAGACCATGCAGGAGCAAGGAATCGTCGAGCGGGCGCGGGACAAAGGCGAACGCCTTCGCGCGCGGCTTACCGAGGCGCTGCGCGGTCTCAATTGCGTGCGCGAGGTACGCGGCCAAGGCCTCATGATCGGCATCGAGCTTGATCGTTCCTGTGCCGAACTCGTCGAGCGCGCCATCGACAAACGCCTGCTCATCAACGTGACGGCGGACCGCGTCATTCGGCTGTTGCCGCCGCTCGTCATCGGCGACGAGGAGATCGAGACAATCGTGAGTACGCTCCGCGAGCTGATCGCCGAGTGGAACGCCGGCGCCTGAATCCATGACGGGGATTGCGCCGCGACATTTCCTGGCGGTTTCTGATCTGAGCCGCGAGGAGCTGCGAAAACTGGTCGAGCGCGCGGCCGAGATCAAGCGCTTGCTGCACGCGGGCGATCGGCCCGCGCTGTTCCACGGCCAGGTGCTCGTCATGGTGTTCGAAAAGTCTTCGACGCGCACGCGCGTGTCTTTCGAATCGGGTATGGCGAAGCTCGGCGGACATGCGATTTTTCTCTCACCCAGAGACACGCATCTCGGTCGCGGCGAGCCGCTGGAGGACACCGCGCGCATCGTTTCACGTATGGCCGACGCCATCGTCGTGCGCACCTTCGAGCACAGCAGGATAGAGACCTTCGCGGCCCATTCCCTGGTTCCGGTCATCAATGCGCTCACCGACTACCAACACCCTTGCCAGTTACTTGCCGACATTCAGACCTACATCGAGCACCGGGGTGACATCGCCGGGCGTACGGTGGTCTGGGTAGGTGACGGCAACAACATGTGCAATTCTTTTATCGAGGCGGCGGAACGCTTCGATTTCACTCTGCGCGTCGCGAGCCCCAGCGGATACGAACCCGACGCTCAGTTGATTGCGGCGAGCGGCGCGCGGGTTGAGTTGTTCAACGATGCGCGGGAAGCCGCGCGCGATGCCGATTTGATCGTCACCGACGTGTGGGCGAGCATGGGTCAGGAGGAAGAGCAGGCGCGACGGCTTGCGGATTTTTCCGGATTCCAGGTGGACGCACGATTGGTGTCCGCCGCGCGCCCGGATGCCCTGGTGATGCATTGCCTGCCGGCGCATCGGGGTGAAGAGATTGCCGCCGAGATACTGGAAGGGCCGCAAAGCGTCGTCTGGGACGAAGCGGAGAATCGGCTGCACGCGCAGATGGCGCTGGTGGAGTTCCTGCTCGCGCGCTGAAGCGTCGATGCCTGGCCAGGCGTTTTTCCAAGCGGCCAAAACCCCTATACTCGTGGCCGTCATGGGTTCACCCACTGCCGAATGAGCGGATTGCTCGAAGTCAAAGATCTCTCGGCGGGCTACCGTGGCAAGCCCGTTCTCGAGGCAATTTCCTTTCATGTGAGGCCAGGCAGCATTGCATGTCTGCTGGGCCCGAGTGGTTGCGGCAAGACGACGCTGCTGCGCACGGTGGCCGGATTCGAACCGGTGATGAGCGGCGACATACGCCTGGGCGGTCGCTGCATGTCCCGTGTGGGCGCGACGGTTCCACCGGAACAGCGCGGTATCGGCATGGTGTTTCAGGAGCTGGCACTTTTTCCGCACCTCTCCGTCGAAGGCAACATCGCTTTCGGCCTGCGCGGTAAGACGAGCGCCGAGCGCCGTGCCCTGGTCGCAGAGCTCCTGGAAGTCGTCGGCCTGGATGGTTTGGGTGCGCGTTTCGTCCACGAGCTGTCCGGCGGTCAACAGCAGCGCATCGCGGTTGCGAGGGCGATCGCGCCGCGCCCTAAAGTAGTCTTGCTGGACGAGCCCTTCTCCAGTCTCGACGCGGACCTGCGCGAGCGCATCGGTCAGGAGGTCTGCAGAATTCTCGCCGAGCGCGAGGTGACGACCTTGCTCGTGACCCACGATCAGGACCAGGCATTCGCGCTCGCCGATCAGATCGGCGTCATCAATAACGGCCGACTGTT
>JAQBFV010000357.1:0-4644 GCA_032123035.1 Betaproteobacteria bacterium
ACCTTCCCCGGGGGCAAGCCCGTCGATGCCAGCTCCGTGGTAACGAAAATCAAAAAGTCCTCGTCTGCCAGGGATACCCCGGAGAGGTTAATTGAGCAGAGAAACAAACGCTCCAGATGTTTTGGATCACTTGTCAGCATACGGAATGCTTCTCGCACGACCCAACGGTCCAATCTGACCGACAAATTGTAGCGCTCGGCTGCCGGCAGGAACACGTCCGGCAGGACGATATTCCCGTCTTCATCACGCATCCGCAAGAGCAGCTCGTAGTGGCTATCCGCGTCGGCAGAGTCGGAAAGGGAAACGATAGGTTGCCGCGCAAGCTCGAAGCGATTCTCCTCCAGCGCGGTTTGAATCCGGGTTACCCAGCGCATCTCACCGTGACGGCGCGCGAGCTCGACGTCCCCTTCGTGATAGATGTGGATGCGGTTTCGACCGCGGTCCTTGGCCGCGTAACAGGCGGCATCGGCCGCGCTGAGAATGCTGGATACGGTCTGACCGGCACCTTGAATCGGCACGACGCCGATGCTTACGCCGATCCCGAATACCTGCTTTTCCCACACAAAACGAAAATCTTCGATGGTACGGCGCAATGCATTGGCGACGCGTTCCGCCTCGTGCATGAAGCAATTTTCCAGTAACACACCGAATTCATCGCCGCCGAGTCGCGCCAATGTATCCTGTTTTCGCACTTGTTGAGCCAGAACGCGTCCGAGCCGCCTGAGGAGCTCGTCTCCCGCTACATGGCCACAGGTGTCGTTGATGATCTTGAACTGGTCGAGGTCCAGATAGCACACCGCATGTTCGCTGCGGCCACTCTCCGAGAATTTTGCTGCGCGCTCCAGGCGATTCTCGAATTCGCGCCGGTTCACCAGCCCCGTCAGTGTGTCGTGGGCAGCCTGAAATCGGAGTTGCTGTGAAAGCGCGCGCGCCTCCGTGATGTCCTCTACTGCCGCGAATACCCTTTGCCAGTCGTGCTCATTGGCTTGTGGTATTTCCATGGTCGTGCGTATGTGGAATCGGGCGCCGTTGAGCCGAACATCCTCACTTTCGGTAGTGATGAGAGCGGTCAGCTGATTCGATGGTGTGATTTTCACGTTTGATGATGGTCCGTTGTCGTCGATGATCGCGGCGCGCTGGCGGCGCGATCATTTCCGGGTACTCAGAACGGCGGGTCGTCGAGAGGCAGTGGCATTTGGTCGTTGCATCGAGCGCGGTCGTGTAAGTCGGCGTAGTAGCGGTGGATTTGGGCGAAGTAGTGATTTTGGAAGTGTGTGTAAAACTCCTCGAGGAAGTGATTGACGGCGATCACCGCCGCATCGCTGATGTCAGGGAACGCGAACGGTTTCGGGTGCTCGTTCATGGTGAGCTCCTGTCGGCGTTAGGGCGAGTCAGCGCGCAACGCTGGGGCGGCGCACGCCCTGCGCGGCGGGCTGAGCGAAGACCTGCAGATAGAGTTTTTCGTCGAGCACGGTGATGTCGCGTTGCGCCGCGCTCATCAGCAGCTCTGCGGCCATGGAGATGAAGATGCGATAGTTGCCGGCGGCGTGGTCGCACAGCGTTTCGCGCAACGGCTGGGTCATGAGGCTGGCATTGCCGGCGGTGGCCAGCAGATGGTCGAGGCAGGCCAGGAGTTCATCGCGGGTAGCGACGCCGGTTGCGAGGCGGGTGCGAATGCGCGAGCCCAAGGGGATGAGCTCCTCGCGGCGCAGTTTATCGAGCAGGCGTGCATCGCCTGAGAGGACGACGCACAGCAGCGATTGTGAGTCGAAGCGCGCGCTGGCGAGCAGGCGCAGCTCGCACAGCACCATGGGCGTCATCTCCTGGGCTTCGTCGATGAGGATGACGGGCCGGCGGCTGGCCGCGCCGAGGTGGTCGAGCCAGCGCGCGCGCAGCGCCTTGAACCCGCCCCAGCGATTGCTCACGCGCATGGAGATAGCGAAGATATCGCCGAGTTCGCGGTAGAAGTCGCTCAAGCTACTTTGCGTGTGGTGGATGACGCCGACCGATAGGTCGGCCAGGCGTGCGAGGCGCTCGGCAAGCAGGCGCATGACGACGCTTTTGCCGCTGCCGGGGTCGCCGTGGATTAACGCAAAGCCGCCCTCGCGCAGGTGCGCTTGTTCGATGCGCCAGCAAAAATCCTCGACCTTCGGTGGCACGTAGAGCGCCTCGGTCGGCACATCGGGTGTGAAGGGGTTCCATTTGAGGCCATACAGGGCGAGGAGTTTCTGGTTCATCGGGGCTCCTTATCGGGTGAGGGTAAATAGGCCGGTGGCAGACCGGTGGCGGCGTAGTCGGCGATCATTTTCTTCAACAGCGGGGCGATGCCGGTGGCGGGCATCGCGCTCGGCTCGGTGGTGAACGGCTCCAAGCGCCGGCGCAGTGCATCGGCGTTGGCGGCTTTGTCCAGGGGACGCACTGGGCACAGGACGGTGCCGCTGCGCGCATCGATCAGATCGACGCGGCTAAGATCCCAGCGCGCATAACGCAGATGCACCTCGGCGAGGTGGCGATAGCGCGATGGGAGCTCGAAGCGCTGGCCGTCGAGAGTGACGGTGCCGTCGGAACGGCGTTGCCGGCGTTTGACTTCGATGCGAAAGGCGGCGCGCAGGTCATCGCTGCCGGGGCACTCGCGCCCGACATTGGGCCCGGCCAGGTAGCGCTGCATCGGCGTGGCGCCGAGCTCACTGTGGACGGTGCGATGATATTCTTGCGTCGCCCACGCTTGGGTGGCGAGGTTGAGTTGCTCGAGCGTGAGGTTGGCTTCGCCTTCGAGCATGGCCAGCAGTCGCCCCTCGACCCGGCCCCAGAGATTTTCCTGTTTGCCGTTGACGTGCGGCGAGTAGGGCAGAGTCGGCAGGTGCAAAATACCCAGGTGGTGCAGGCCTGCGGTGAACTCCCCTGAGGTCATTGCCGAGCCCCGGTCGCTCATCAGCGAACGCGGCAGTCCCACCTTCTGTAACGCCTGGCACAGGCCGTGGACGAGTTCTTCGGTGCCTTCGTTGGTGTACCACTGCACATGGCACAGCCAGCGTGAGCGGTCGTCGATAAAGCCGACCAGCAGCGGCTTGACCCACTCGCCGCGACGCGTGAGTACTTTGCGCGAGCCGTGATGAAAGTCCAGATGCAGCAGCTGCAGTACGTGTTCGACTTCGTAGCTGCGGATCTCGCGTTGTTCGAGTCGCTCGCGCGCGGCGAGCGCGCCGTCGGTGGCCCGTCGTGGGGTGCGTCTGCGCAGCAGGCCTTGGGCCTTCAGATAGCGGCGCACGCTCGAGTACGATGGGCACTTCGCGTCGCCGAGCGCCGCATCGAGCGTCACCCGCAGATTGTCGTGGTGCAGCTGCGCGGTCCAGCCCGGGTGCTCGTGGTACTGCGCAGTCAGTGCCTGCACCACGGCCGCTGAGAGGCTGGGGAAGCGGCCGATGTCGCGACGCACTTGGTTACGCAGCGCGCGCACCGGATCGCCGGCCTGTTTGGCGGTGTAATACCAGCGCTCGAGCGTTGAGCGGGCGAAGCGCACCTCAAGGCCGCTGAACGGATGACGCCAGGTCTTGGCGGCCAAGGCGTTCAAGGCCTGATGTAAATCGCCATCGGCCGGCGGCGCGGCCAGCAGTGGGCCGATGATCGCGAAGCGCAGACGCGCCCAGCGCTCACGTCGCGGAAGCTCGTCACTTGAACTCAAAAGATACTCCCATCGAGGCGGTGCCATCGGCATCGCTCATGGAAACGCACTCTACAAAGCGCCTTGAGCGAGGGCTATCGGCATCCTCTGCGGGTGCGCCGCGACCCTTGGGTTACTTGCTCATGGCACGCGTACTCAAGGGGGCCAGAAAGCGCAGCAACAGCACCCGTCGTTGCACAGCGGTATCGGCCTCAAAGCGTTCGAACAGGCTTTGCGGTAGCCCCTCGCTCGGTGCCGGCGCCTTGAAGCGTGCGCGCATCGATTGCCACAACGGTGTGCGCAGAAAATCACGACGCCACCACTCGCGCCACCGATTCAGCGTGCGCACCGAGACGCAGAGTTGCTTGGCCAGGTGCTGCGCCGTGGCACCGCCGGTCGATGAAACCAACGTCAGCACCACGCCCAGATAGACCCGCCGGCCTAAAAACCGAACTGATGCCGGGGTCGCTCGCCGGTCGCACCGCGCACAGCAGAAGCTGAAGCGCCAGCAATAGTGCTCGCGCACTTGCGCTGGGCACCCGCGTGGCTTGCGGGGGTAGCGGGCACTGTGCAGCACCCCGCCGCAGGCGCACCCGGCACCGCGCCTGTTGGCCGCAAACTCTTCATCGATGCGTAACAGAAAATGGAAAAAAGCTGGATCTTGCAAAAAGGTGTGGCACACTTTAGGAGTCTCTTGTCTTCGCAAACTTGAGACTCCCCTGAGGGGATCTGTTAATCAAGATCCCTGATGGGGATCCCCTTCAAACCATCACCAAACGTGCTCGCCTAAGCACACATGACCATCAATAATGGTGGCCATGCTCACCGGCGACAAATTCAAACTTGTCAAACGGTACTCTGAGCGCAGGATCATCGACGATTTGCAGAAGCGGATTCCAGGTATAAAAGGACACGGTCAGGCCGTCTGGTTTGGCTACTTCGCCGAGCCAGTTGAATCCGGTCAGTCCGCCGGCGCCTGCCAC
>JAQBFV010000358.1:0-10548 GCA_032123035.1 Betaproteobacteria bacterium
CACCTCCGGATGCGCCTTCTCGACCTCGTCCAGAAGCAGGACGCAATGCGGATTCTTGCTGATCGCCTCGGTAAGCAGGCCGCCCTGATCGAAGCCTACGTAGCCCGGCGGCGCCCCGATCAGGCGCGACACGGTATGCCGCTCCATGTACTCCGACATGTCGAATCGGGTCAGCTCGACCCCCATGATGTAGGCGAGCTGGCGCGCGACCTCGGTCTTGCCAACCCCGGTCGGGCCCGAGAAGAGGAAGGAGCCGATCGGCTTTTGCAGGTTGCCCAGGCCGCTACGGGCCATCTTGATCGCGGCGGCAAGCGCGTCGATCGCCTTGTCCTGCCCGAAGACGACGGCCTTGAGATCCCGGTCGAGATTCTTCAGGGCATTGCGATCGTCCGCCGAAACGGCCTGCACCGGCACGCGCGTGATCTTGGCGACGATTTCCTCAATCTCATGCTTACCAATGATGCGCTTCTGCTTCGAGCGCGGCAGGATCTTCTGCGCGGCCCCGGCCTCGTCGATCACGTCGATGGCCTTGTCCGGCAGGTGCCGGTCGTTGATGAAGCGCGCCGAGAGCTCCACCGCGGCCGTCAGCGCCGCGGCCATGTATTTCACACCGTGGTGCTGCTCGAACCGGGACTTGAGGCCCTTCAGAATCAGGATCGTCTCTGGCACCGACGGCTCGATCACGTCGATTTTCTGGAAACGGCGAGAGAGCGCGTGGTCCTTCTCGAACACCCCGCGGAACTCCTGGTAGGTGGTAGCGCCGATGCACTTCAGCTGGCCGCTCTGCAGCGCAGGCTTGAGCAGGTTCGAGGCGTCCAGCGTACCGCCCGACGCAGCGCCGGCGCCGATCAACGTGTGGATCTCGTCGATGAAAAGGATCGCGTTAGGGTTGTCGACCAGCTGCTTCAGCACCGCCTTCAGCCGCTGCTCGAAGTCGCCGCGATACTTGGTGCCAGCGAGCAGCGCGCCCATGTCGAGCGCGTAGACGTGGCAGCCCTTGAGCACTTCCGGGACGTCGCCCTCGACAATGCGGCGGGCAAGACCCTCGGCAATCGCGGTCTTGCCCACGCCGGCCTCACCGACCAGCAGCGGGTTGTTCTTGCGCCGCCGGCACAGGGTCTGGATCACGCGCTCGATCTCCCGCTCGCGCCCGATCAGGGGATCGATCTTCCCCGCCAGCGCCATCGTGTTCAGGTTGAGCGTGAAATTCTCCAGCGCGCCGCTGGGCGTGCCTTCCTGCTCCGCCTCGGTATCTTGCTCGCCTTTCTGCGGACTCGCCTGCGGCACCTTGGTAATGCCGTGCGAGATGAAATTGACCACGTCGAGCCGCGTGACTCCCTTCTGGTGCAGGAAATAGACCGCGTGGGAGTCCTTTTCACCGAAGATTGCAACCAGCACGTTGGCGCCGGTCACCTCCTTCTTGCCTGAGGACTGGACGTGAAGAATCGCCCGCTGGATCACGCGCTGGAAGCCGAGCGTCGGCTGGGTGTCAGCCTCCTCGCCAGCCAGGATCGGCGTATGCTCCGTCACGAATTCGGCGAGCTGCTTGCGCAGGTCCTCGATATCCGCGGCGCACGCGCGCAGCACTTCCGATGCCGACGGGTTGTCGAGCAATGCCAGAAGCAGATGCTCCACGGTGATGAACTCGTGGCGCTTCTGCCGGGCCTCCATGAAGGCCATGTGCAAGCTGACTTCTAGTTCCTGCGCAATCATGTCACGTCTCTTCCATCACACACTGTAACGGATGTTGGTGCTGTTTGGCGTACGATCTTACCTGTTCCACCTTCGTCGCCGCGACATCCCGCGGGTAAGTTCCGCACACCCCGATCCCGTCGCGGTGCACCTTGAGCATGACCTGTGTCGCCTGTTCACGGCTCAGCAAGAAGAATTTCTGGAGCACGATCACGACGAAATCCATGGGTGTGAAATCGTCGTTCAAGAGCAGCACCTTGAACATCGGCGGTGCCGTGACCTTGCTCTTCTTGGCCTCAAGAACCGTGTCTTCCCGTTGTCGACTCGCCATGGCAAAAATAGCGCTTAATTCCGTGCTTCAATTGGTATTTTCACCATAATCCGGAATTTATCAAGTGGCGAATGCACAATGCCCAGGGGGGGTTACTTGACTTCCACGGGCAAATGTCCTAGAAAGCGGTTGGGTGTTTGGCTTCAAGTGCTGTCGCTTACCGGTTTGGCCCGTACGCGATCTTGAAACTCAAACAGCGTGCGGGCGCCGAGCCCGCTAATTTCGGCAAAGGTAGGTGTATGGCAACAGGCACGGTGAAGTGGTTCAATGACGCAAAAGGCTACGGGTTCATTACCCCGGATGACGGCAGCGAGGATCTGTTCGCGCACTTTTCGGCGATCCAGATGGGCGGCTTTAAAACCCTCAAGGAAGGCCAAAAGGTGTCATTTGAAGTGACGCAGGGCCCGAAAGGCAAGCAGGCCTCCAACATACAGGCCGCTTGACGCCCGCGCCGGCCGAGCCGGCGATCCGAGTTTACAGAAAGCAAAGCCCACGCAACGTCCGTTAGCGTGGGCTTTGTGTATGGAGGCGCCGCCCCCCGGCTGCGCGGCGCCTTGCTGGGCGCCTACTTGCCCCAGGGCTTGATCGCTTCCTTCAGCTTGTTGTACCCCTCGATGTAGCGGGGCCGCTTGCCACCATAGATCTTGTCGAAGGTCTCCAGCTGTGCGTCCAGCCAGCCAGCCAGTTCCTTATTGCCTGGATTCGCCGCCTTGTAAGCCTCGTTGATCAGGACGAAATGGATCCTCGGATCGTAGGGCTGCTTCTCGCCCCCGACCGTCTCATCCCCGGCCAACAGGCGCAGGAGCATCGCGTCGGCGGAACCCAGCGTTTGTTCGAAAATCGGTTCGCCTTCCATGCGGTACATGACGCTCGTCATGTCCTTGCCGTTCGTCATGGTGAAGCCCATTTCCTTCCAGACCTTTTTCATGTCGGTGCCGGCCTTGACATGGTCGAGAATTCTTTGCCCCCACCCGCGCAGCACGTCGGGCGCGTCGGCCATGAGATCGGTCAAGCGGTCGCCGTCGAGATCGGTCGAGTACACAACAGCGTCGCGCTGCTGATACATGTCGTGCAGCAGGATACCGAAATTGGTGTCGGAGATATGCTCATTGATTTCCCCGCCCCAGTTCTCCATGCCGGCCTTGAAGTCCTTGGGTAGCAGGGCGACGACCGCATCGACGTTTGCCTTGTGCTCGGCATAGGCGTCGACCGAGTAGCGCCGCTTGAGCTCGAATTTAGTGCCCTCCAGCAACCAGCGCACGATACCCGCGTTCACTGCGTCTTCCTGGGCCTGGGTCGGCTTCGTGGCGACGCGGCCGATCTTCCCCGTTTCGTGCACCATCTTCAGGAACAGGCGCACGGCGTACGCCATCCTGACCCCCGGGGTGTTCATTTCGGAGTGGATGTTGCCGGTATCGCGATCGACCCGGAACTTCTTGCCGTCCTGCGAATAGGGCAGGCCAGGCATGAAGCGCACGTTGGTGATCGTGCCGTAGGGCCGGACGTTGCAGTAGACCCCGGCCGCGGTGCGCAGCGGCGCGTTCGCCGATTTGCCGAAGACCACCACCTTCTTGCCGTTTTCGTTGACCAGGAAGTCGCCGGCGGTGGACCATTTGATCGACGTGTAATCGAGCTTGCCGAACCATTCAAGCGATGCGAGCTTGGTGTCATGCCGGAACTGCGCCATCATGGGCACGCCGAGGAATGGCAACCCCAAAACGTCGAGCGCCATCAGCGTGCCGTTAAGCGCAAACATATCCGTGAACGAGTGCGCGATCGGCCTAACGTTGCCGGACGGGTTCCCGCCTTCCCAGATGATCGCGTCGGAAATGCCCCGCGGCTGGATCTTGGATCGCTTATAGGTGCTGTCCAGGAATTTGAACAGATCACCGCTCTGTTCTTCCTGGGCGATCTTCAAAAGGTCGAGTCGTTCAGTCATGAGCCTTCTTCTCCGTTCGAATGGGGTCAATCAAGTGATCGGGGTATTGCGGCGGTCTATCGGGGCGTCCAGACGGGATCGGTGCGCAGGATCGTTGTTGCTAATGCTTGCTCCTGTCTTCTGCGCATGAAGGGATTGCTTTGCCGGCGCGCTGCGCCGCAACGAGGCTGCATGGGCCACCCGGAAACGGCCGAATTATAGCAAACGTCCCCCGCGCAGCCCGCCGCCCCCGCCAGACCGGCGCGCCGGCCGGAAAACGGGATACGCCCTCTCAACCTCGCCCGATCGCGACGCGCCCGTGCGGGCACCGTGACTTACCCCCCGGGCGCTAACCCCTACCGGCCCCCGGCTCATAAGTGTCCGCTTACTATACGAATTTCGAGATCGGCTTGGCCTTTAATTGTGCTAACGCACCTATAAAATAAATTTGTCTTGACAGCAGGTTGGCTAACATAGCAGATTATCTATAATGCAATGCAGCATCGCTCCTCCTTGCCATTTCCGCATCGTGAAATCGGATCCAGACATCCATCAATCCCATCCAAGCCAAGACGAGGACGAACCAACATGAGCCGCCCTTCTGCTTTGCCCGACGGCATCGATATTCTCGGCCGGATGACACCGGCGTATGCAGACATACTCTCGCCGCAAGCGCTCGCCTTCGTGGCCAAGCTTGCGCGCAAGTTCGAGGGTCGTCGCCGGGAGCTCCTGGCAGCGCGGGTCAAGCGCCAGGCCGAATTCGATGCCGGGAATCTGCCCGACTTCCTGCCTGATACCCGTCCAATCCGCGAGTCCGAGTGGGCCGTGGCACCGGTGCCCCGGGACCTGCAGGACCGGCGCGTGGAGATCACAGGGCCGACCGACCGCAAGATCGTGATCAACGCGCTCAACTGCGGCGCCAGCGTGTTCATGGCTGATTTCGAAGATGCCAATACGCCGAGCTGGGACAACATGATCGAAGGTCAGATCAGTCTGCGCGACGCCGTGAACCGCACGATTGCGTTCGCCGGTCCAGACGGCAGGGAATACCGGCTGGATGAAAAGACGGCGACTCTGATGGTGCGCCCCCGCGGCTGGCACCTGGTGGAGGGCCATGTCCTGGTCGACGGCGAACCGGTGTCCGGCGCGATGTTCGATTTCGGGCTGTACTTCTTCCACAACGCAAAGCCCGCCCTTGCGCACGGCAGCGGGCCGTATTTCTATCTGCCCAAGCTGGAAAGCCACCACGAGGCACGCCTGTGGAACGACATTTTTGTCACGGCGCAACGCGAGCTCGGCATTCCTGTGGGCACGATCAAGGCGACGGTGCTGATCGAGACCGTGGTCGCCGCTTTCGAGATGGACGAGATCCTGCACGTGCTTCGGGAGCACTCGGCCGGCCTCAACATCGGGCGCTGGGACTACATCTTCAGCTGCGTCAAGAAATTCCGCTCGCACAAGGATTTCTGCCTGGCGGACCGCGCCCAGCTCACGATGACGGCGCCTTTCATGCGCGCCTACGCCCTGCTTCTCATCAAGACCTGCCACCGGCGCAGGGCCTTCGCCATGGGCGGCATGGCAGCGCAGATTCCGATCAAGGGCGATCCGGTTGCAAATGCAGCGGCACTGGAAAAAGTGCGGGTCGACAAGGTGCGCGAAGTAACCGACGGCTGCGACGGAACCTGGGTCGCGCACCCCGGCCTTGTGGAAGTGGCAAAAGCGGTGTTCGACCAACACATGCCAACGCCCAATCAGCTCCACAAAAGACGCGATGACGTGCGGGTCACCGCAAAGGACCTACTCGAGTTCCAGCCGGAGAAACCGATCACCGAGGAAGGCCTGCGCAACAATATCAGCGTCGGCATCCAGTACATTGGCGCGTGGCTAGCCGGAAACGGCTGCGTGCCGGTTTATAACCTGATGGAAGACGCCGCCACTGCCGAGATCTCGCGCTCACAGATCTGGCAGTGGATCCGCAGCCTCAAGGGTGTGCTGGACGATGGCCGCAAGGTGACCAAGGATCTCTTCCGCAAGCTTCTGCCCGAAGAACTCGCGAAAGTGAAGACGCTATTGGGTGATGAGGCCTGGAAGGCCGGCCGTTATGACGAGGCGGCCAAGCTCTTCGACCAGATCACGACCAGCGACGACTACGTCGAATTCCTCACCTTGCCGGGCTACGACTGGCTCACGCGCGATCTGCGCGAAAGCGTCGCCGCCTGAGTCGCTACGCGATAGCGAACCGCCTTGCCGCCGCAGTCCGGCGACACCGCCGGACCGGTTCGCGCGCCTATGCTCTGGAAACCCAACGTTACCGTCGCCGCGATCGTTGAGCGCGATTCCACGTAGAGAAGCTCAAGACTCACCGCCGAGGCGCAAAGAGCGCCAAGGGGTTACCACCAAGCCGGCCGCATCGTCCAGGCGCGCTAACTCCTCCATATCGGTTTCGCATCTTGTACAATCATTTCGGGTCCTGAACCTGGAATTCCTCCGCGACCTCCGTATCGCTGCGGTTCGATTAATGCGGTATTCACAGCCATGACAGGAAAACGCGTCATCGTTGGCATGTCGGGCGGCGTTGATTCGTCCGTCGTCGCCCTGCTGCTCAAGCAGCAGGGCCATCAGGTGTCAGGCCTGTTCATGAAGAACTGGGAGGACGACGACACCGACGAGTATTGCCCGGCGCGCGAGGACCTGGTCGACGCTGTGGCGGTGGCCGAGCGGCTTGGCATCGAGATCGATGTCGTCAATTTCTCCGCCGAATATAAGGAGCGGGTATTCACCGATTTCCTGCGCGAGTACCGCGCCGGCCGCACGCCAAATCCGGACGTGCTCTGCAATGCGGAGATCAAATTCAGGGCATTCTTGGACCATGCGGTCGGCCTTGGCGCGGACTATATCGCGACCGGCCACTACGCACAGGTGCGGGAGGCCGACGGCCTCTACCAGCTGCTCAAGGCCGAGGACGGCACCAAGGATCAGAGTTATTTTCTCTACCGCCTCACCCAGGCGCAGCTTGCCCGGACATTGTTCCCTTTGGGCGCGCTCCATAAGCGCGACGTGCGCGAACTCGCGCGGCGAGAGGGGCTGCCGGTGCACGACAAAAAGGACTCGACTGGCATCTGCTTCATCGGAGAGCGCCCGTTCCGGGAATTTCTTGGCCGCTATCTCGAGCCGAATCCCGGAGAGATCCGCACGCTCGAGGGACTCGCCCTCGGCCAGCACCAGGGTCTGATGTTCTACACGATGGGCCAGCGCCAAGGCTTGGGCATCGGCGGCCACCGTGACGGCGATGGCGAGCCCTGGTACGTCGCGGCGAAGGATCTTGAATACAACCGGCTGATCGTCGTGCAGGGGCGAGAGCATCCCGCGCTCTACCACAGCCGCCTCACGGCGACCGATCTCAGCTGGATCAGCGGGGCCGCACCGCACTGCCAGTGGGTCTACGGCGCGAAGACCCGCTATCGCCAGAAAGACGCGCCTTGCTCGATCGACAGCGTGAGCGCGGAGCAGTGCACGATCGATTTCGCCGAACCGCAGTGGGCGATCACCCCCGGCCAGTCGGTGGTCGTCTATGAGAGCCAGGTGTGTCTGGGCGGCGGCATCATCGAGTCAGCCGAGCGGCCCCGGGCGGATGACGACCGCGAGCGCGAATGTCCGCCGGGAACGGAACCGCCCCAAGATGAATAATAAGGGTTCAGGGTTCAGGGTTCAGGGTTCAGGGTTCAGGGTTCAAGGTTCAAGGTTCAAGGTTCAAGAATAGACCGCATCACCCATCACGCATCACCCATCGCGGTTGTTATCGCCTCTCGCCTTGACGCGCTACTGACGCGAAGGTTACTCTTCGATCCTCATTCCTAACCATTTTACGAACGACAGCAGATGGAATCCGCCGAACGCTTCACGCTCTTCACCCAGCCCGGGTGAAGCAGCTGCCTCCGAGCGAAAGAGTTTCTTTCGAAAAAGAGCATCGACTTCGTCACGGTCGACATACTGAACGACCCCGGCGGGCGCGAGCGGCTGCTCGCGTACGGGGTGCGCAACCTGCCCGTGGTCGCCAAAGGCGAGCAATTCGTATTCGGCCAGAACCTCGAGGACGTGGCGAAATTCGTCGGCCTCACAGGCACCGGGCATACGCCGCTGCCGCCGGAGAAGCTGATCGAGAAATGGATCACCGTGCTCCGCGCCGCTCAGCGCTACTTGCGGCAGCTCCCTAAGGAGCACATAAACGATCGCGTCATCGAGAATCGCGACCGCTCGATCCGGCTTCTGGGCCACCACGTCTTTCGCATCGCCGAGGCCTACGTCGAGACGGTGGTCGACGGCGTCGAATTCAGCAAAAACCTTCCCAATATTCCCCCGAAGGATGGCACCTTCCTCGAGGGCCCGGAGTTCGTGACCTACGGCGATGCAGTGATCGGGCGTCTTCAGCAGTGGTGGGGCGGGCTCGCCGATCGCGCCTGCCAGCAGGAACTCAACACGTATTACGGCCCGCAGACGATGCACCAGCTGTTCGAGCGCTGCACCTGGCACTCGGCACAGCACTCACGTCAGTTGATCCACCTGCTCGAGCGTTTTCATATCGAGCCCGACCGTCGGCTCACGCCGGCAGATCTCGCGGGCCTGCCCCTACCCGAACGGTTGTTTGAGTAGGCTGCCTCTGAACGGCAGTGGGGCTGAATGGGACAAAGCGAAATCCGAGGCTACACGGTACAAGCGCGCTCGACTGACACGTTCGGGCGTGTGCTCTGCAATACCCGCAACCAACATTTCATCGTCGATGGCCCTGTGCAGAACGGGTGTCCGGGCGAGGCCGTTACCCCCGCCGAGCTCTTCCTAACCGGAATTGCTGCGTGCGGAGTCGAGCTCCTTCAGGTGGTTGCGCGGGACGAGCAGCTTCCGCTGCAGGCAGTCAGCGTCGAAATTGAGGGCGCGCTTGATCGGAGCAATCCGGTGCGGCGTGACGTGACCGTATTCAACTCCGTGCAGCTGCGTTTTAATCTCAAGGGTGTGACGCAGGCGCAGGGAGGCGTGCTCATCGATCGCTTCAAGGGGCGGTGACCGCTTTATGGCAGCGTCGCAGTTGCGACGCCGGATGTCCGAGTCGAGGTGACCACCGCTGCTTGAGTAAATCAAGAACGGAATCGAACCGCCAAGACGCCGAGCACGCCAACAAGTTCGAGATCAAAAGCAAATTGGGCGCGTGCCACGCCTAGGTGAGGTGGTCCACGCAGGTTGCGTCAATTTCCTTGGCCCCCTGGACGCCGTCGAGTGATCCCATGGGCCCGTCCACATAGCCGCCCACGGACGCGCTCAGCCCGAAGCCCCCATTTTTTGAAGCAGGATTGGTCTGGTTGGGGCCAAGGTCAAACATGTTGTCCTCGTTGCCGAGGTTGACCCCGGCGTTCTGACTCGCCGTAATGCCGTTCCTCGCATTGCCTGATATCGAGTTGCCGAAGATGTCCGCCTGCGAGTTCCGGCTGACGAAAACCCCGCTTCCCCCGTTGTTCTCGATCGTATTGCCCACGATCCGGGCACTGGAGCCGCGGGTGACCGCGATTCCGTGTTGGCCAGCATTGCGAATGGTGTTTGCGGCACGGCCCAGCGGGCGAAGCAGATAACCGATCCGCGCCACCGAGCTCTCGCCGACGTCGACTCCGAACGCAGGCACATCTTCGATCGTGTTTCCCGCGATACGCGCGACGCCGCTATGATCCATATGGATGCCGTGTCTGCCGGTCTTGCGTATGACGTTTCCCTCGATAGTGGCCGACGCGCCCGCTGCAGCTCCGGACAGGTGAATTCCATCGCGCCCCCCGGTGATGGTGAAACCCTTCACCGTAATGTCCTTGCCGCGAATGAAGAACCCTTCGCCTTTGGAGGGCGCCTGAATCACGGTCTTTCCCTGACCGTCGAGGGTGATACGAATCACTTCGGAGGGAATAACAATGTTCTCGCTACAGGTGCCGCTCACCAATATCGTATCGCCCGGCCTGGCAACCGTAATCTTGTCCTGGATTTTCTCTCCAGCGTTGCAATCAACTATATAGGTCGTCGCCATTCTTGAATTCCTCCGCGCCCTCGGCGTCTTGGCCGTTCACTGGATTCCGTGAATCGTGAATGGTGAATCGTGAATCGAGGTTTTTGTTAATGGTTTTGGCGTCATGGCGGTTCACTCGATTCCGTGAACGGTGAACGGTGAACGGTTGACCGTGTATGGTGATTTTTTCTTCTTGGCGATCTCGGCGTCTTGGCGGTTCAATTATTTTTTGCTTCTCGTGGCGGCCTTGGCGGATCAAGAAAAAGGATTGAAGGACGCCCGCCTCTGTTCTCGTTTTCCTTTGTGTCCTTCGTGTCCTTTGTGGCTCAGCTTTTGCGGTGCGAAGTTAAGTCGCATCACTGGACGGTAATACCCGCCGCCTTGATGATCTTCGCGTACTTGGCGAGATCGCGCTTGATGACCTCGGAGAATTCTTCCGGCGTATTGCCAACGAGTTCGTTTCCCGCGCGCGGACCGATGCGCTCGATCACGTCGGGCGACTTGAGCGCTCGCACCACGGCCCGGTGGAGCTGGTCGATGATCGGCCGCGGCGTGCCGGCCGGCGCGACC
>JAQBFV010000359.1:0-5247 GCA_032123035.1 Betaproteobacteria bacterium
CGCGACAGTGAACGTCACCCTGAGCTTGTTCAGCGTGGGTAACAGCTCCTGAGTAAGCCATCCGGGTGTCAAAAAATCGAGCATCCAGCCGATCTCCGCGCAGCGCTGATCCAGCCGCTCGATGCGAGCCAGCATCGTCTTCGAAAACCCTGGCTCGGGCGACTTGATCGGGTTGACGTTCACGCGCACGCCGCGCACGCCGAGACTATTGAGGCGGTCGAACTCGGCGTCCGGAATGTTCTCGTCGATGTCGACGATGCCCCGGCACTTGCTGCCGACCGCGCGCAGCGCATCGAGCATGCAGGCGTTGTCGCGCCCGTAAGCGCTCGGCTGCACAAACACATGACGCTCGATGCCCAGATACCGCGCGAGCTCGAGGTAATCTTCGAGCGGCGCCAGCGGCGGCTTGTAGCGCAGGTCCGCGCTATAGGGATAGCGCTCGCCGGGGCCGAAGACGTGGAAATGGGCGTCGCAGCTGCCCGGTGGCGTCTTGAAATTCGGCGCGCCTTCGCCATGCACTGACATTTTTCTCTCTTGCTTGAGAACCGTGAGCCGCGATCCGTGAGCCGTGAATGCTAAAAGGCCAATCCGAAAGTGGATCGCGCCATCGCTTCGTCACGGAGTCACTCAGTTACCTGGTCACTTCACTACTGCGGCTTGATGCCCGCCTGGTGCGCGAGTTTCGCCTTTTTGTGAAATTCGGCCTCAACATAGGCTGTGAAGCTCTCAGGCGATGGACTCGACGTCAGCTCGACGCCGCGCTCCAGGAACCGGTCGTGCAGCGTCTGCACGCGCACGGCCTTCGCAACCTCCGCATTCAGCCGGGCTAGAATTTCCTTCGGCGTGCCAGCACGCGCCATCAGCCCGTTGAAAGTGATGTCCTCATAGCCCGGCACGCCCGACTCATCGATGGTCGGGAGGTCAGGGAGCAGCGGCGAGCGTTTGCGGCTCGTCACGGCAAGCGCCCGCAGCCTGCCGGCCTTGACGTAGCCCAGCGAAGTGCTCACCTGGTCGAACATCATCATCACCTGTCCGCTCATGACGTCCACGATTGCCTGGGCGTTGCCCTTGTAGGGCACGTGCAGCATCTTGATCTTCGCATAGCTGTTGAACAGCTCGGCCGCCATGTGGCCGGTGCCGCCGATGCCCGCCGAGGCGTACGAGATCTCGCCCGGCTTCGACTTCGCGAGCGCGACCAGCTCCTTCACGGAGCGCACGGGAAGCGTCGGAGTCACCACCAGCACCTGCGGCACGAGGCACGTCAGCGAGATGCCGGCGAAATCCTTGAGCGGATCGTAGCCGGGGTTGCGCACTACGGAAGGCGCCACCGCGAACGTGTTCGCCATCGCGAGTAGCGTGTAGCCATCGGGCCTGGACCGGCTGACGAACTGCGTGCCAGGCAAACCGCTTGCGCCTGGCCGGTTCTCGACGATTACCCGCTGCCCGAGGCCCTTGCTCAGCTGCGGCGCAATGGCCCGCGCCACGAGATCCACGTTCCCGCCCGCGGAGAACGGGACGATGATGCGAACCGCGCGCGTTGGATAGCCGCTCGCCGACTGGGCATGCGCCACGGTTGCGCCGATCAAGGCCACCGACGTGAGCACAACAAGACTTTCCGCTTTCATTGATCATCCCCCTGGAAAATGAACGACTGGCTGCGACGCACTGCAACGGATCATTATACGACCGGCCGCTGGGGGGCATGGCGCAGCTGTGATGGGTGACGAGTGCCGCAGAGATGACCTCGCCATCGCTATGTTGTCAGTTATCAGTCGCCAGTGGCCAGTCCTCACGCTTCATCAGAAGAGAAACTGCCTCCCCACCGCCGCCGGCGTCAGCACAGGGTCGTTGTAGATGTCCGTCAGCGCATGCACGGCGCGCCATCCGGTGCAGTGGGGTCAAGAAAGGCGTCAGGAACCTTTAAATCAGGTTCCTGACACCCCTGCTACGTGCTTTCCCGCCATACGCTGGCGGGGTGGATCTGCGGCTTAGTTAGCAGCGCGCGCCGGCAAACGGGACGTGCGCTCGATGGCGTGCGCGAGCGAGCGAACGCCCCGCATGGCCGCGATGACCAGATTCGCGAAAGCTTCACCGCGTGCCGCGTAGCCGTCGGCCTTCCAGCGCTCAACTTCCGTGAGTTGGACTTCCGCCAAAAGCTCAAATGTTCTAATTTCTCTCTTAACAGCCTGTTTCATATTAACTCCGTTCCGATTCTGACCGATGCGTCGCCAAATGACGACACTTATTAGTCATGTCAGTAGGTTACACGAAAGATTAGAACGGGAGATATGACAAATGTTGCACTGCAGTGGCTGTTATTTCGTGCTACTTAAGGATTATAAAAACTAAACTGGAACAAACAAAAGCACTGGCGTCTGCCCTCCGCGGGAGGATTTAGTCCGTATGATGGCTGGGCGCAAATCCCTATGTGCGAAGCAAACCACGGGGCGGTGGCAGGATTGGGGCCTTTTTATCTCCCCGATTGATCCAGCGTGACGGGTAAGGCGTTTCCAATTAATCCTTGGCGTCCTCCGCGGTGAAGCTTTTTTGCCAGTCGTCACCCGTCACTACGGCTTGACGCCAATCGGCGTCAATTTCCCCGGCAGCAAACAGCCCTTCCGCGCGCGATGCAGGATGTGTTTCTGCAGGTTTTCGCCGCTCACGGTCACTGCGCGCTCCTTGTCCGAACGCGATCTTCCGATAACCGTCACGGACTTCGAGTCGGCGAAGCCCACCGCAACCATTTTCTCGCCCTTGTCGAGGCCCATCAGCGTGATCCCACGACCACGGGCGAGTTCCTTCAACTCGGAGGCCGGGAAGAGCAGCATCCGGCCCTTCTCCGAAAAGGCGACCGCCATCTCGGGCTTCTCTGGCACGAGCGCTGGCCGCAGGACGCCGGCGCCCTCCGGCACCGTCATGAACGCCTTGCCGGCCCGCACCCGCGATAGCAGCTCTTCCGCTTTCACGATGAAACCGTAGCCAGCCGAGTTTGCGACGAGATAGCGGCGGCCAGGCTGCGCGTCCACTGCGTGCGCAAATCGCGCGCCCGGCGCAAGGTCGACGAGGGAGGTGAGTGGCACGCCATCGCCGCGGCTGCCGGGCAGCTCCGCTGCCTGCACACTGAAGGCACGACCCGTCGAGTCGATGAGCGCGAGATAATGCACCGAGCGCGCCTCGATGATCGCGTAGGGGCCGTCCCCCGTCTTGTAGGTGACCCCCGAGAGATCCAGCCCATGTCCCTGCCGCGAGCGTACCCAGCCGTTGCGGGAGACGATGACGGTGAGCGGCTCGTCCACCACCTGCCGCTCGAAGATCGCGCGCCCCGCCTCTTCGATCACCGTGCGGCGGTTATCGCCGTACTGCTTCGCGTCGTCGCGAATCTCTTTCGCAACGAGCTTCTTCATTTCGGTATCGCTGCCGAGCAGCGCTTTCAAGTCCTTGCGCTCGCTCTTCAACTCCTTCAACTCGTTCTCGATCTTGATGCCCTCAAGGCGCGCAAGCTGGCGCAGCCGGATCTCGAGGATGTCCTCCGCCTGGACATCGGTCAGCTTGAACTGCTTCATCAACGCGGGCTTGGGCTCGTCCGACCCGCGGATCAGCTTGATCACCTTGTCGATGTTGAGAAATACGATTCTCCGGCCCTCGAGGATGTGAAGGCGCCGCTCGACCTGCGAGAGCCGGAACTTTGTGCGCCGGTTGACGGTGGCGATCCGGAACTGGACCCACTCCTCGAGCAGCTGGTGGATGTTCTTGCGCCCGGGCCGCCCGTCGAGCCCGAGCGCCACCAGGTTCACGGAGAAGTTCTCCTCGAGGCTCGTGTGCGAGAGCATCAGGCGCATGAATTCGTCGGGGTCCTGGCGCGAAGAGCGGGGCTCGAGCACCAGCCGCACGCGGCTGGCCTTGTCCGACTCGTCGTTGACTTTCTCCAGCACGCCAAGAATGAGCTGCTTCAGGTTCGTTTGTGCCGCGCTCACCTTGCCGCCGCGCTCCTTCACCTTGGGATTGGTGAGTTCCTCGATCTCCGACATCACGCGTTTGGCGGAGGTGGTGGGCGGCAGCTCGTAGACCGCGACTTGCCATTGTCCGCGCGCGAGGTTCTCGACCTTCCAACGGCAGCGCGCCCGCAGCGAGCCGCGTCCCGTCGTATAGGCCTCAGCGATCGCCTGCCGCGGGCTGATGATCTGGCCGCCGCCGGGGAAATCGGGCCCCTGGATGATGTCCAGCAGGGCCTTGGGCGTCGTCTTCGGGTGTTTGATCAGCTGCACTGCCGCCTCGGCGACTTCGTGCATGTTGTGCGGGGGCAGCTCGCACGCCATGCCAACCGCGACGCCCGAGGCGCCGTTGAGCAGCAACATCGGCAGGCGCGCCGGCAGGATTTCCGGCTCCTTCAGCCGCCCGTCGTAGTTCGGGCGGAAATCGACCGTATCCTGGTCGATCCCGGAGAGCAGCAAAGTGGCAATCGGGGTCAACCGCGCCTCGGTGTAGCGGTAGGCCGCAGCGGCGTCGCCGTCCTGCGTGCCAAAGTTGCCCTGCCCGTCGATGAGCGGGTAGCGCAGCGAGAAATCCTGCGCCATACGAACCAGCGCGTCGTAGGTCGAGGCGTCGCCGTGCGGGTGATACTTTCCGAGCACTTCGCCGACGATCCGCGCCGACTTGCTGTGCTGCACATTCGAGCGTAGCCCGAGCTCGTGCATAGCGTAGAGGATGCGCCGCTGCACCGGCTTCTCGCCATCTTCGACGTTGGGTATCGCCCGCCCGCGCACCACGCTCATCGCGTAGATGAGGTAGCTGCGCTCGGCGAACGCCGCCATGTCGATGAAGTCGTCGCCCGCCGCGCCGCCCGGGCCTACCGGCTTGCGCGTGCCGCCGCCGCCCGACGCGGCGAAGAGATCGAGCGTCGCGTCGTCCTGTTTGCGGCCTCTTCCCCTGGTTTTCGTGTCCATCATACGTCGGCTTCGACCTGGTCACCTTTCTCTTCCATCCACGCGCAGCGCCGCTCGGCTTCCTTTCGCGACATGAGCATGTTGAAGAGCGCGTAGGTCTTGTCGCGGTCCTCGATCCTCACCTGCAGCAGGCGCCGCGTGTCCGGGCACAGCGTCGTCTCCCAAAGCTGCCCCGGGTTCATCTCGCCCAGCCCTTTGAAGCGCTGGATCAAGATCGACTCGGCCCGGATGCCGTCGTCGCGCGCGCGGTCGCGAATGGATTTGAGCTCCTCATCGTCCAGCGCGTAGAGCTTGCGCGCCGGCC
>JAQBFV010000360.1:0-5094 GCA_032123035.1 Betaproteobacteria bacterium
GTTTCCAGTTTCCAGTTTCCAGTTTCCAGTTTCCAGTTTCCAGTTTCCAGTTTCCAGTTTCCAGTTTCCAGTTTCCAGTTTCCAGTTTCCAGTTCGGAGGACTGCTGTATGCAAAGTTCCTCGAATGGTGCTTTAAACTTGAATCACTGAACTTTGAACTCGAAACTGGAAACTGAAAACTCGAAACTAAAGTTAGCGCGGTAGCGTTCGCGCGACGACGCAGCCCGCGACGCTGACAGCGCCCGACTTGCGCAGAACGCGCGCGAGCTCATTCAGGGTCGCGCCGGTCGTGAGGACATCATCGATCACGGCCACGCGCAGTCCGCTGAAATCGGCATCGCAGACAAAGGCGCGGCGCACGTTCTTCGCGCGCGCCTTCCACGGCAAAGCCGCCTGCGGCGGCGTCTCGATGACCTTGCGGCAGCCGGTCGCGACAATCGGGATGCCATGCCGCCGCGACACAAAGCGCGCGATCTCCAGCGCCTGATTGAAGCCACGTTCCGATAGCCGCCGCGGCGCGAGCGGCATCGGCACGAGCACGTCGGCGTGGGGTGCGCCGGCGTCTGCGAGCGCTTCGCCCAGCACCGGCGCGAGGGCGAGGCGTCGCCCGTATTTGAAGGCATGGATCAGCGCGTCAATGGGAAAGTCATAGGTAAATGCCGCCGAGACGCGATCGAACGAAGGCGATTCTCGCAGACACGCGCCGCACACCTCCCCCGTGACGAGCGGCACCGCGCACACCGCGCAGCGCGTGAGCGGGAGTCGAGGCAGCTCGGCTTCGCAACCGGCGCAGATCCGCTCATCACGCGTCGGCGCGTCGCAAAGGACGCAACGGCGCGGCAACATCTGCCGCAAAATAAATGTACAGACGTTTAAAACGCCCGAGGCAAGATTTGACAGCGGCGCGCGAACGGCCGATGATTCAAGTGGTTCAAAACGCATGTGTTTTTGCCAGATTTTCCAGCAGGTACGCCATGGACACTATCCGCCTTAACGCTTCGAGCCCCGAGGTCGCCGACAACCCGCGCTGGAGCATTGCGCAGGTCGAGACGCTCTACGATTTGCCCTTCAACGATCTCGTCTACCGCGCGCACGGCGTGCACCGGCAGCACTTCGACGCCAATGCAGTCCAGCTCTCGACGCTGCTCTCGGTCAAGACCGGCGGCTGCCCGGAGGATTGCGGCTATTGTCCGCAGGCGGCGCGCTACGACACCGGCGTTGCCAACGAGGACACGCTCCCGCTCGAGCGCGTGGTCGAGGCCGCGCGCCTTGCGAAGGAGAGCGGCGCCACGCGCTTTTGCATGGGCGCAGCCTGGCGCGGCCCGAAGCAGCGCGACCTCGAGCGCGTTGTGGAAATGGTAAAAGCGGTGCGAGCCCTCGGGCTCGAGACCTGCGCGACCCTCGGACTGCTCAAGGAAGGGCAGGCCGAGCAGCTCAAGGCGGCGGGGCTCGATTACTACAACCACAACCTCGACACCGCGCCGGAATTCTACGGCGAGATCATCAAGACGCGCACGCAGGGCGACCGGCTGGAGACGCTCGAGCGCGTGCGTGCCGCGGGCCTCCACGTCTGCTGCGGCGGCATCATCGGCATGGGCGAGACGCGGCGCACGCGCGCCGCGTTGATCGTGCAGCTGGCCAACCTCGATCCCCAGCCCGAGTCGGTGCCGATCAACAATCTGGTGCAAGTCGCGGGCACGCCGCTCAATGGCACCGATCCGCTGGACCCGCTCGAGTTCGTGCGCACCATCGCGTGCGCGCGGATTACGATGCCGCGGGCGATGGTGCGGCTCTCGGCCGGCCGGCAGGAAATGACGGATGGCATCCAGGCGTTGTGCTTCTTCGCCGGCGCCAACTCGATTTTCTACGGCGAGAAGCTGCTGACAACCGGTAACCCTGATGTCGAAGCGGACCGCGCGCTCTTCGCGCGCCGTGGACTTCGCCCGCTGTCGCGTGACTAGAGCGGTTTTCGAAAACCGAAAAGATTTTTTACCGCAGATAAACGCGGACAGAAAACCCGTGTATACCAATGCATTTCTTCCTTTATCGGCGTCTATCGGCGTTCATCGGCGGCTGTAATTGGTCTTTTGACACAGCCTCGGGTGACGGGTGACGCCAGGATGGACGCGCCATTTTCCGCGCTGGCGAGCGAGCTGGCCGGGCTTGAAGCGAACGGCCTGCGGCGCACGCGGCGCGTGCTGGAGACTCCGCAGGCGGCGCACGTCACGGTCGATGGCCGCGACTACGTCGCGTTTTGCAGCAACGACTACCTTGGCCTTGCCAGCCACCCCGAACTGATCGAAGCGGCGCGCGAGGGCGCAGCGCGTCACGGGGTCGGCGCGGGCGCATCCCACCTTGTGCTCGGCCATACCAAAGTGCATCACGCGCTCGAGGAGGGGCTGGCCGCCTTCGTGGGGCTGCCGCGGGCGCTGCTCTTCTCCACCGGCTACATGGCCAACATCGGGGTCGTGAGCGCGCTCGTGGGACGCGGCGACGCGGTGTTCGCTGATCGCCTCAATCACGCTTCTCTCAACGATGCGGCGTTGCTGGCGCGCGCGAAGTTCAGCCGCTACGCGCATCTCGATCTCGGAGCGCTGGAGCGCCAACTGGCCGCATCGCGCGCGCGCCGCAAGCTCATCGTGACCGACGCCGTCTTTAGCATGGACGGTGATCTGGCTGACGTGCCCGGCTTGCTCCAATTGTGCGAGCGCCACGATGGCTGGCTGCTGATCGACGACGCGCACGGTTTCGGTGTCCTTGGCCGCGGCGGCAGGGGAACGCTCGCGCATTTCGACGTGAGGTCCCCGCGCGTGATCTACATGGCGACCCTCGGCAAAGCGGCCGGCGTATTCGGAGCCTTCGTCGCAGGGGAACCGGACCTCGTCGAAACGCTTGCCCAGCGCGCTCGTTCTTATGTGTACACGACGGCCACGCCGCCGATGCTGGCGCACGCGCTCGTTCGCAGCCTCGAGTTGATCGAGCGTGAGGAGTGGCGCCGCGAGCGGTTGCGGGCGCTGGTGGAGGTCTTGCGCGAGGGCTTCGAACCGCGGCGCTGGCGCCTCGCCCCGTCCTCGACGCCGATCCAGCCGCTCCTGATTGGCAGCAACGAGGAGGCCATGGCGGTGTCGAGCGCGCTCGCAGCCGAGGGGCTGCTCGTGCCGGCGATTCGACCGCCCACGGTGCCACAAGGAACTGCGCGCTTGCGAATCTCATTATCCGCCGCCCACTCCTTCGAGGATGTTGAGCGGCTGGCAGCGGCTTTGAACGAGATCGAGCGCGCCGTTCCATGTTCCGAGTTCTGAGTTCAAAGTTCAAAGTTCAAAGGCCGAACCCGGAACCCGGAACCCGGAACCCGGAACGGCAACACGACAGGCCCGATGTCGTGTTGCTGCACGGCTGGGGCACCGACGGCGGCATCTGGTCGGAGCTGGCAGACGGCCTCGCACAGCGTTTCCGCGTGCACGTGGTCGACTTGCCGGGCTGCGGCGAGAGTCCGGACTGCGAGCCGTACAGCCTCGATCACGTTGCCGCGGTGCTCGCGCGCGACATGCCGCCGCGTTGCGGCGTGGTGGGGTGGTCGCTCGGCGGCCAGATCGCGCTGGCGTGGGCACAGAAGGCCCCGCACCAGATCGATCGTGTTGCGCTGATTGCAACTAATCCTTGTTTTGCCCGGCGCGAGGACTGGCCGCACGCGGTATCGGGCGAGGTCCTGCAGGAGTTCGGGCGCGCGTTGGCCACGGATTGCCTCGGCACGCTGCAGCGGTTTTTCTCGCTCCAGGCACTCGGCGACGAGCACGCGCGCGACGTGGCGGCACGACTGCGCGCCTGCCTGAGGCGGCGCGGTGCGCCGAGCCTCGCAGCGCTCGCCGGCGGTCTGAACATCCTTCTCGAGGCGGATCAGCGCGCCGAACTCGCCGGCATTTCCCAGCCCGTGCTGGTGCTGCACGGCGAACGCGACCACGTCGCGCCGCTCGGGGCGGGCGAGCACCTGGGCCGCAGCCTGCCCAACGCGGAGTTGATCGTGATACCCGGCGCTGCGCACGCGCCGTTCGTCACCGCTTTGCCGGAAGTAAGCGCGCACCTCACGCGATTCTTTCAATGAGTGCCGAGTTCACCGTTGATAAACATCAGGTGCGGCGCTCCTTCGAGCGCGCAGCCGAAACGTACGATGCGGGTTCAGTGCTGCAGAACGAAATCTGTCGGCGGATGCTCGAGCGTCTGGATTACATCAAGCTTGAACCCGACTGGGTGGTCGATGCCGGCAGCGGAACCGGCAACGCCGTGCCGGGTTTGCTCACCCGTTTTCCACGCGCGCGCGTGGTGGCATTCGATCTGGCGCTGGCCATGGTGCGCCGCGCCCGCCTCCGGCGTGCGGGGTGGCGCCGCCTGCTCGACTGGCGGGGCGCCCGCCTCGCCGCGGTTTGCGGCGATATAGAGCAGTTGCCCGTTGCCAGCGGCGCCGCCGGCCTGATCTGGTCGAACCTGACGCTGCAATGGGTTAACGAACCGCAACGGGCCTTTGCCGAGATGCAGCGGGCGCTTGCGCCCGGCGGGCTGCTCATGTTCAGCAGCTTCGGGCCGGACACGCTGAAGGAGCTGCGGGCTGCCTTCCAGGGCGCCGACCGCCATACGCACGTGAACCGCTTCATCGACATGCATAACATCGGCGACGCTCTGATCGCGCAGGGTTTTGCCGATCCGGTGATGGATATGGAGTACGTCACGCTGACCTACGCGGATGTGCGCGATCTCATGCGCGACCTGAAGGCTATTGGCGCGCACAACGTGACGCACGGGCGGCCCGCCGCGCTGAGCGGCAAGTCTCTGCTCGCGAAGGTCGCGCAGGGCTACGAGACCTACCGCCAGGACGGGAAGCTGCCGGCGACCTTCGAGGTCGTCTACGGCCACGCCTGGAAACCGCAACCGCGCGTGACAGCGGACGGGAAGCCAATCATTTCGCTCAAACCGGTGCGGTAGGGAAAACAAAGGATGAAGGCGGAAGGCGGAAGGCGGAAGGCGGAAGGATGATCTAGTCTTGACTCTCGCATTGCGGGTGTCATCCTTCATCCTTATTGCGCACGGCTATCTGGACCG
>JAQBFV010000361.1:0-44522 GCA_032123035.1 Betaproteobacteria bacterium
CGTCTCCGGGGTCAGATCCCCCAAGGGGCCCCTCTTCCGCCCTTCGACGCGCCCCGTTTTCGGGGATGCGACCGCGTAGGCGCGTGTGAGTCCCGCGTATGATGGCGCGCTCATGTCCCGCTCCGGGGTCGCATCCAAGCACACAACGCTTGGAACCTGCTCCGCCCTTCGCGGGACGCTTTGTCGCTCGGCTTGCCAATATCGACATATTGGCTGCACCTCGCTTCGCGCTATCGACGATTCTGGCCGCAACGCACGCGCGTTTCATCATGTTAGGGACTCTAAGGAGCGACGTGACAGAAATTCTAGTCTATTTTCTTGCGGAACGGCCGCTTAAGCATCCCGTTCACGATTTCCCGTACGGTCTCGGCTCCCGGCCAATAAAGGCATGTGCGCTCATCGCTTGGCACGGAGCGGACTGCGGCGACAAGCCTCCCGAAACCGAGATGAGCAGATAGCGGTCGGCCAGGAATGTAACGAGCGGCAGCCAGCGCAACAGCGAGTCATTCTACTTCGGCGCAGTCCGTGGCGCGTGAGATGGAAGGTTATAATCCGCGCACCTGTCGATCAGAAAGTTAGGACCTCCGATGTTGGCGAAGCTGGAGCAAATAAGCGGGCCCATGACGGCTGCGAATCTCGCGCGCGTTCGGCACGTGCTGATGGTGTTGCCCAAGGCGTCGCGCGTGGAGTCGCTGCGCGGGTTGCCATTCGCGGACACGCTTTCGCGGGCGCTCGCCCGGCGCAAGAAGAAACCGGAGGACCTGGTTAATTCGCCCATCGCGACGGACTTGCCGCAGGGGGGACTAGCCGCTTGGGTCATGCTCGACGCCAGAAAATCGGCGTTCGAGCGGCTCACCGCGATCCGCAAGGCAGTGCAGCTCCTTCTGGCGGAGAAGCCCGAGTCCCTTGCCATCGGCGTCTTCGGGACCGCAGCCGAGCGCCAGCGCGCGGCTGAAATGGCGGTCTATGCGGCCTGGGTGAACGGCGCCCGCCTGCCCGAGCGCAAAAAGGAGCCGGAGGAGGCTGCCTTGCGTTCGATCCGGCTGCATGGACATCGCTCGGCAGGCGGATTCGGTGCCCAACGCGCCATTGCGTCCGGCAATACGCTGTGCCGCGAGCTGACGGTGCTGCCGCCGAACGAGCTCAACCCCGCCAGCTACCGCGCGCGCGTGCGCAAGCTCGCGCGCGAGCATGGCTGGCGGCACGAGGACTACGACATGAAGCGCCTGAGAAAGATGGGTGCGGGCGCTTTCGTCGCGGTCGCTCAAGGCAGCGCCGACGACGATGCAGCCATCGTGCATCTCGCGTATCGCGGTCGTCGGCCGCGCAAGCGTATCGCGCTGGTCGGCAAGGGCATTTGCTTCGACACTGGCGGGCACAATCTGAAGAGCGCGCGCACCATGCACGGGATGCATGAGGACATGAATGGATCCGCCGTGGCACTGGGCATCCTGCTCGCCGCGTCGGAGCTCAGGCTGCCGGTCGAGATCGATTGCTGGATGGCGATCGCGCAGAACCATCTGAGCCCGCGCGCCTACAAGCAAAACGAGGTGGTGACGGCCCTAGACGGAACGACCATCGAGATCGTGCACACGGATGCCGAGGGCCGCATGGCGCTGGCCGATACGCTCGTGCTGGCCGCGCGCGCCAAGCCCGCGCTAATCGCGGATTTCGCCACGCTCACGGGGAGCATGCACGTCGCGCTCGGTGACCGCTATAGCGGCGTGTTTGCCACGACTGAGGAACTCGCGCGGCGCGCAGTGGCGGCGGGCCGGGCGAGCGGTGAGCGCGTCTGCGCCTTTCCTTTCGATGCGGATTACGACGCGGCGCTCGACAGCCAGATCGCCGACGTTAAACAGTGCAGTATCGAAGGACAGGCCGACCATATTCTCGCAACCCGTTTCCTCAAGCGCTTCGTGGGAGACACGCCGTGGATACACGTGGATCTTTCGGGCTCGAGCTGCAAGGGAGGCCTCGGCGCGGTCGGGACGGATGTCACCGGTTTCGGCGTGGCCTGGGGCATCGAGTTGCTACGGGCGCTTCTGGGCGCGGCGCGCTGAGCGGCCGCGTGTCGGGATGAGGAGAAGCTGCCGCGGATACGGAATCATTCCGGCGGCGGCTCGGCGCCGGATTTCATCAATGAGGGAAATCGCGCCTCGGTGCCAGTACCTGGACCCTGCTCGAGGCGGAAGTCGGCAAGTTCGGTCGAGCGGCATGGCTGCCTGGGCGGACCGGGGCTGGCGCCCGATGCGGCCGGGACATGCGAGCTGTGCGCGAGCGTAGCCAGTTTCGCCTGCTGCTCGAGCGCCGGTTCGCGCCTTTCTTCGGGGTGCAGTTCCTCGGCGCGCTCAATGACAACGTTTTCAAGCAGGCTCTCCTCATCCTGCTTGCCTATCAAACGGCGGGTTTCTCGACGCTGCGGTCCGACGTGCTGCAGAACCTGGCGCAGGCGCTTTTCGTTCTGCCGTTCTTCCTCTTTTCGGCCACGGCCGGCCAGCTCGCCGACAAGTTCGAGAAATCGCGTCTGATCTCGGTGACGGTGCTTATCGAGCTCCTGGTAATGGTGCTCGGGGCAGCCGGTCTGTTCATGCGCAGCCTCGAGGTGCTACTGCTCGCATTGTTCCTGAGCGGCACGCAATCGGCGCTATTCGGTCCCGTCAAGTACGCGATCCTGCCGCAGTTCTTGAAGAAGGAGGAGCTTATCGGGGGCAATGCCTTGGTAGAGACCGGCACATCGATCGCCATCCTCTTTGGCTTGATACTCGGGGGCTGGATGGTCGCGCAACCTGGATGGGGCGTCGCAGGCGTCGCGATCGCTACGATCGCCCTCTCCGCCGCGGGGCTCGTCTTGAGCCGGAACATTCCATTCGCGCCGGCCCCCGCGCCGCAGCTAAGAATCAATTGGAACCCGGTCACCGAGACCTGGCGCAACTTCAGTTTTCTGCGGACGAACCGTACGGTGTTCCTTTCGGTGTTGGGGATCTCGTGGTTCTGGTTCTTCGGCGCGACTTTCGTGACGCAGTTCCCCAACCTGAGCCGCAACGTCCTCACCGCTGACGAGCAGGTTGTGACTCTGCTTCTCGTTATGTTCTCGATCGGCATCGGAGTCGGCTCGCTCTTATGCGAACGGCTTTCGGGCCACAAGATCGAGATCGGGCTGGTGCCCTTCGGCTCGATCGGCCTCACGCTTTTCTCCCTGGATCTCTACTCCGTGCTCTCTGATTACGTCGGGCACGGATCGGTGAGTCTCGGCGAGTTCGTACAGGAAGCCCGGAATTGGCGCATCCTCGCCGACCTGGCGCTGATCGGCGTCTTCGGCGGCTTTTATATCGTTCCGCTCTATGCACTGATTCAGACCCGTAGCGAGGTCAGTCATCGCTCGCGCGTCATCGCCGGCAACAATATTCTCAATGCATTGTTCATGGTGGCGGCAGCGCTTGTTGCGATCGTGTTGTTTCGCGTGGGGCTCACGATCCCGCAGCTGTTCCTGGTGACGGCGCTGTTCAACGCTGCCGTGGCGGCCTACATCTACACTTTGGTGCCCGAATTCCTGATGCGGTTCCTGGTGTGGCTGCTGATCCATTCGGTCTACCGGCTCGACAAGGGCGGACTCGACAACATTCCCGAGGAGGGGGCGGCTGTGCTGGTGTGCAACCACGTGAGCTTCGTGGACGGCCTTCTCATCGCCGCCGCCTGCCGCCGGCCGGTCCGCTTCGTCATGGATCGCGGTATTTTCAAGATCCCGGTGCTCAATTTCGTTTTCCGTACGGGGCGAGCGATCCCGATCGCATCAGCCCGGGAGGGTCCGCAGTTGCTCGAGCGTGCCTACGATGAAATTGCGCAGGCTCTGGAAGAAGGTGACCTCATCGGCATCTTCCCCGAGGGCCGTATCACCGACAACGGCGAGCTTTATCCGTTCCGCCCGGGAATCAAGCGCATCGTGGAACGCACACCGGTGCCGGTCGTACCGATGGCATTGCGCGGCCTGTGGGGCAGCTTCTTCAGCCGGAAGGGGGGATCGGCTATGACGCGCCCATTTCAGCGCGGCATTCTGTCAAGGATTGCGCTTGCCGTTGCGCCAGCCGTGCCGCCAAAGCAGGTCACGCCAGAAGGATTGCAGCAGACGGTGCTGGCGCTTCGCGGCGACTGGAAATGAACTCCGCGCTCCTAACAAAATCGGGAAATGCGAGCAGCAGGTAGTCGATGCAGAAATGCTGGCCCGAATCGAAAGCCTCAATTCCTCGTGCAGTTCACACATCGTCATGTCGCCGGGGCTTTAATCTTGTGCGGATCGGGCTTCGAGGTCATCGCCGGCGAGCCGTATAACGGGACCCTTATGTTAAACTTCTCGTTGAATTTTTTGAGTTTTGGCGCGCGCGATGTCGGGAAATACCCTGGGCAAGCTCTTTTGCGTGACCTCGTTCGGTGAGAGCCACGGGCCCGCGATCGGCTGCGTGGTGGACGGTTGTCCGCCAGGATTAACGCTCTCCGAATCCGACATCCAGCCCGAACTCGATCGTCGCAAGCCTGGCACGTCGCGCCACGTGACGCAGCGGCGTGAGGAAGACGTCGTGGAAATTCTCTCGGGCGTCTTCGAAGGCCGGACGACCGGCACGCCCATCGCCTTGCTCATTCGCAACGTCGATGCACGCAGCAAGGATTACTCGAAGATCAAGGACATGTTCCGCCCGGGCCATGCCGACTATACCTATTGGCAGAAATACGGCATTCGCGACTATCGCGGCGGGGGGCGCCAGTCCGCGCGTGAAACAGCGGTGCGCGTCGCGGGCGCTGCGATTGCGAAGAAGTGGCTGCGGGAGCGCTATGGGGTCGTGGTGCGCGGCTGGATGGCACAGTTGGGACCGATCGAAATCCCTTTCAAGACGTGGGATGCGGTCGCCGTGAACCCATTCTTCGCGCCCAACGCCGAGATCGTGCCCGAGCTCGAGGCGTTCATGGACAAGCTGCGTAAGTCGGGTGACTCCTGCGGTGCGCGGATCACGACCATCGCGCAGAACGTACCGGTGGGCTGGGGCGAGCCGGTCTACGACAAGCTCGACGCGGAACTCGCCTACAACATGATGAGCATCAACGCGGTGAAAGGCGTGGAGGTCGGCGCGGGTTTCCGCTCGGTGGCCCAGAAGGGCACGGAGCACTCCGATGAGATGACACCGCAGGGATTTCTCTCCAATAACGCGGGTGGTGTCCTGGGCGGCATCTCGACGGGCCAGGACATCGTCGTCCACGTCGCGGTGAAACCGACCTCGAGCATTCGCCTCGCGCGGCGCACGATCGATACGGCGGGCAGGCCAACTATTGTCGAGACGCACGGGCGCCACGATCCCTGCGTCGGCATTCGCGCCACGCCGATTTGCGAGGCGATGATGGCATTGACGCTCATGGACCACGCGCTGCGCCACCGCGCACAGAACGCGAACGTGGCGTGTGAGACTCCCCGCGTGCCAGCTCAGGCGCCTGCTGAAATGATCGATAAGCTGCGCGCCGCGGCAGCGGTCGAAAACCCGGACCCCGACGAAGCCTAGCCGCGGCATCGAGGGGATGGCCGATCTGCCTCGCCGGCGCCTCGCCGGCTTCTATTTCTTCTACTTCGCCTACCTGGGTGCTTTCGCACCCTTCTTCAGCATTTACCTGAAAGCGGTCGGCCTCTCTCCGGTCGAGATCGGGACCGTGATGGCGCTGCCTGCGGTTGCGCGGATGACCGCGCCGCATCTCTGGGGTTGGCTGGCCGATGCCGGCGGGGTCATGCGCGTCGTGCGCGCGACCACGCTGGCGGGACTCATGTGCTGGCTGGGTATGTTCGCGGGCACGGCATTCGTGTGGATCTGCGCCGTTGCATTCGCGCTGAGCTTTTTCCTGAGCGCGGCGATACCGCTGGTTGATTCGACTACGCTGCTCCGGTTGGGCGAGAGGACGGGCGACTACGGGCGCATCCGGTTGTGGGGGTCGATCGGATACATGGTGGCCGTTGTCGCGGTCGGCTATCTCCTCGACTTTTTTCACGTATCCGCGTTGCTGTGGATCGTGCTCGTGCTGATCGCAGGGACGCTAGCGCTCGGACTCTCCATCCCGGAAACCGATCGGCCACCGCATACGGAGGCCGGGCCCATCTCCCACATATTGAAGCGGCCTGCCGTGATGGCGTTGATTGCGGGCAGCGCGCTCATGGTGGCGGCCCACGGCCCGTATTATTCGTTTTATTCGATTCATCTCGTGTCCCATGGCTACAGCAAGGGAATGACGGGGTGGCTGTGGGCACTCGGCGTTCTGTGCGAGATCGGCATTTTTTTCTGGCTGCCCCGGCTCTATGGCGCGTTTACCCTGCGCCAGATCCTGATCGCGAGCTTTGCGCTCGCGGTCGTGCGCTTTCTCGTGATCGGCTGGGGCGCGGACAGTCTCGCGCTCTTGCTGTTCGCGCAGACATTGCACGCAGCGACGTTCGGGTCTTTCCACGCGGCGGCGATCGGGATCGTGCACCGGTTGTTTCGGGGCCGGCATCAGGCGCGCGGGCAGGCGATCTACGGTAGCCTGACCTACGGCGTTGGCGGCACCGTGGGCAGCCTTGCCAGCGGCTACGGATGGGAGCAATTCGGCGCCGGTCAGACCTTCACCCTTGCAGCGGGGGCAGCGGGACTGGGAATGCTGATTGTTCTTTGGAAACTCAAGCTCGATGAGCGCGACCGCTGACCTGGCACCCGGCGGCAGGCGGGCAGAATTCGGCGATGGCGGCCCCGGTCTGTTCCGATTGGGAAGGGAATATGTGATAATTCAACGTTTTTATGAAGTTACGTGACCAATGACGACCCAGACGCTCTACGACAAATTGTGGGGCAACCATTTGGTGCATCAGGCGCCAGACGGCACTGCACTCATCTACATCGACCGGCATCTCGTGCACGAGGTAACCAGTCCGCAGGCGTACGAGGGACTGAAGCTCGCGGGGCGCAAGCCGTGGCGCGTGGATTCAGTCGTTGCGACCGCTGACCACAACACGCCGACGCGCAATTGGGAAAGAGGCATCGCGGGCATCGCCGACGCGGTGTCGCGGCTGCAGGTTGAGACGCTCGACAAAAACATCAAGGAATTCGGCGCCAAGGTTTATTTTCCGTTTCTCGACCGGCAGCAGGGCATCGTGCACGTGATCGGGCCGGAGCAGGGCGCGACACTGCCGGGCATGACGGTGGTGTGCGGCGACTCGCACACGAGCACGCACGGCGCCTTCGGTTGTCTCGCGTTCGGCATCGGCACGAGCGAGGTCGAGCACGTGCTCGCATCCCAGTGCCTGGTGATGAAAAAGACGAAGACCATGAAGATCGAGGTGGAGGGAACGCTCGGCCTCGGTGTCACGGCGAAAGACATCATTCTCGCGATCATCGGAAAAATCGGCACGGCGGGGGGCACCGGCTACACCATCGAATTTGCCGGGAGCGCCATCCGCGCGCTCTCCATGGAAGGCCGCATGACCGTGTGCAACATGTCGATCGAGGCCGGCGCGCGCGCCGGCATGGTCGCGGTGGACGACACGACGATCGAGTACGTGAAGGGGCGTCCCATGGCCCCCGCGGGCGCGATGTGGGACAAGGCGCTTGCCCACTGGAGCACCCTCGTGAGCGATCCCGATGCGAAATTCGACAAGGTGGTCACGCTCGATGCCGCCCGGATTCAGCCACAGGTCACCTGGGGCACCAACCCGCAGATGGTGACGACCATCGACGGGAAGGTGCCCGATCCCGCGCAGGAGAAGGACCCGGTGCAGCGCGAGTGGATGGAGCGCGCGCTCAAGTACATGGACCTCAAGCCCAACACGCCCATCACCGAGATCAAGCCCGACAAAGTATTCATCGGCGCCTGCACCAACTCGCGCATCGAGGATCTGCGTGCCGCGGCCGAGGTGGTCAAAGACAAGCGGGTCGCGTCGAATATCAAGCTGGCGATCGTCGTGCCCGGCTCGGGCCTGGTGAAGCAGCAAGCCGAACAAGAAGGGCTCGACAAGATCTTCACCGCGGCTGGCTTCGAGTGGCGCCAGCCGGGCTGCTCGATGTGCCTCGGCATGAACGACGACCAGCTTTTGCGGGGAGAACGCTGCGCGTCGACCTCAAACCGCAATTTCGAGGGCCGGCAGGGTCCTGGCGGCAGGACCCATCTGGTGAGCCCCGCGATGGCCGCCGCGGCGGCCATCGCGGGACATTTCGTCGACGTCCGGAAATTCTGACATGGAAAAATTCATCAAACAGGAAGGCCTGCTCGCGCCGATGGATCGCGCCAACGTAGACACCGACGCGATCATCCCCAAGCAGTACCTGAAATCGATCAAGCGCACCGGCTACGGCCCGAATCTGTTCGACGAGTGGCGCTATCTCGACCACGGCGAGCCGGGAATGGATCATTCCAAGCGGCCGCTCAACAAGGATTTTGTCCTCAACCAGGCGCGCTACCAGGGTGCGACGGTCCTGATCGCGCGCGAGAACTTCGGCTGTGGCTCCTCGCGCGAGCATGCGCCGTGGGCGCTGTTGCAGTACGGTTTTCAGGCCGTAATCGCCCCCAGTTTTGCAGACATCTTCTACAACAACAGCCTCAAGAACGGGTTGTTGCTGATCCGGCTCGATGCAAAGATCGTGGAGCGGCTATTCCAGGAAATTCAGGCGACATCGGGGTACCGGCTCGCGATTGATCTGGAGCAGCAAACGGTCAATGCGCCGGGTGGCGAGAGCTTCGAGTTCGAGATCGACCCATTCAACAAGCATTGCCTGTCGAATGGGCTCGACGAAATCGCCCTCACGCTCGAGCGCGCCGACAAGATCAAGGCTTTTGAAGCCGGGCATCGCGAGCGGCAGCCCTGGTTGTTCTCGTGATACGTGAAACGTAAAACGTAAAACGTAAAACGGTCGGAGGGATGGGGCCGAGCTTGCGAGCGCGTTTCTCGATTTGCCCATCACTCATCACCCATCACCCATCACCCATCACGCATTCATGAAAATAGCAGTCCTGGCAGGTGACGGCATTGGCCCGGAAATCATCGCGCAGGCGGTGAAGGTCCTGAAGGCGCTCGCGCGCGACGGGCTCAAGCTAGAACTGGAGGAAGCGCTTTTCGGCGGGGCCGGCTACGACGCGCATGGCGATCCGCTTCCGGGCCCGACACTCAAGCTCGCCAAGGCAGCGGATGCCGTGCTGTGCGGGGCGGTGGGTGGCCCCCAGTACGACGCGCTGCCGCGTGCGCAGCGGCCGGAGCAGGGGATCCTTCGCATTCGCAAGGAGCTCGGGCTCTTTGCCAATTTGCGGCCGGCGGCGCTGTTTCCGGAGCTGGTGGGCGCCTCGACGCTCAAGCCGGAGGTCGTATCGGGTCTCGACATCATGATCATTCGCGAGCTGACCGGAGATATCTACTTCGGCGAGCCGCGCGGCCGGCGTAACAATGCCCGCAACGAGCGCGAAGGCTATGACACCATGCTCTACAGTGAGCCCGAGATCCGGCGCATCGCGGATGTCGGTTTTTCCACCGCGATGAAGCGCGGCAAGAAGCTCTGCTCGGTGGACAAGGAAAACGTGCTCGAGACCAGCCGCTTCTGGCGTGAAATCGTCAACGACGTGGCGAAAAAATATCCGCAGGTCGTGCTATCGCACATGTACGTGGACAATGCGGCGATGCAACTCGTGCGCGCGCCCAAACAGTTCGACGTGATCGTGACCGGGAACATGTTTGGCGATATCCTGTCTGACGAGGCTTCGATGCTGACGGGCTCTGTCGGGATGCTGCCCTCGGCCTCGCTTGACGAGCGCTCCAAGGGGCTCTACGAGCCTGTGCACGGTTCGGCGCCGGACATTGTCGGCAAGAACCTGGCGAATCCTTTGGCGACGATCTTGTCGTCAGCCATGATGCTGCGCTACACGTTCAATAAGGACGAATGGGCGTACCGAATCGAAGCGGCAGTCAAATCTGTGCTAGCGCAGGGTTACCGCACGGCCGATATTCACGAGGCGGGAACCCGGAGAGTCGGCACCCGCGAGATGGGCGACGCGGTCGTTGCTGCACTGTGAACGCGCAGCGCTGTTGTTTTTTGCCCAACCTCCGCCCACGCTGGTTAACCCCTTGATAGAATAGAACCTCTTGGTATTGAGGCTGATGCAATGGCAACGGTAGGTTTGATCGGCTGGCGCGGCATGGTGGGCTCGGTGTTGATCGAGCGCATGCGCGCGGAGCGCGATTTCGACCTGATCAAGCCCGTGTTCTTCTCCACCTCGCAGATGGGCAGCCGCGCGCCGCGAATCGGCAAAGAAGCGCCGCCCGTCAAGGACGCGCGAAATCTCGATGAGCTCGCTGCAGCGGACATCCTGATTTCCTGCCAGGGCGGCGACTATACCAGCGAGATCCATCCCAAGCTGCGCGCAGCCGGATGGGACGGTTACTGGATCGACGCGGCATCCGCGCTGCGCATGGAGCGGGACGCGATCATCATCCTCGACCCCGTGAATCGAGCGGTCATCGACGAGGCGCTTGCGCGGGGCATCCGCAATTATATCGGCGGCAACTGCACGGTGAGCCTGATGCTGATGGCAATCGCCGGCCTGGTGCAGGCGGGTCTCGTGGAGTGGCTCACCGCGATGACCTATCAGGCGGCGTCGGGAGCCGGTGCGCAGCACATGCGGGAGTTGGTGCAACAGATGGGTAATCTGTACGGCACGGCGCGTCACCTGGCCGATGATCCGGGCGCGGCGATATTGGAGATCGACAAGGCCGTCACCGAGGCAATTCGCAGCGACCGCATTCCTGTTGCCCAGTTCGGGTATCCACTCGCCGGCAGCCTGCTGCCGTGGATCGACAAGGATCTTGGCAACGGGCAGAGCCGCGAGGAATGGAAGGCGATGGCCGAGGCCAATAGGATACTGGGGCGCTCCGCCAACCCGATTCCAATGGATGGCATCTGCGTGAGGGTGGGTGCCATGCGCTGTCACAGTCAGGCGCTCACGATCAAACTCACGCGGGACATCGACTTGGACGAAATCGAAGGGCTGCTCGCGTCCGCGCATGCCTGGGTCAAAGTCATTCCGAATCGCCGTGAGCCGACGCTCGCGGAGCTCACGCCAGCCGCCGTAACCGGAACGCTCTCGGTCCCGATTGGCCGATTGCGCAAGCTGCCGATGGGCGCGCACTATCTTGCGGCATTTACCGTCGGCGATCAGTTGCTGTGGGGCGCGGCGGAGCCTCTCCGTCGCATGCTGAGGATCCTGCTCGAAGCGGATGCGAGCGCATCTCCCGCGGGGAAAGTCGCGAAAACAAGCACGTCGGTTCGCGCTTGAACCGGCTAAAGTGTTGCTTCGGCGCCGTGGGCCGTAATTCGGTGTCATAGAGACACAGCGCGGAATCCGTCACACCGGCGCGCTGAAATTTGTTAAAAAATAGTTTGATTAGGAATATCATTTAACGGGAACATGAGCTTGCATCGCTAACTGATTGATGTTAGTCTTTTTATTCCTCGCGAAAAGGAGGGGGACCGCTGTGCGAGAACTCATCGTGAAGGCATGGCTTGCGGTGCTGCTCGTGGCGCTGGCGCCCGGGCTTGCAAGTGCAGCCGGTTTGGGACGGCTCACGGTGCTATCGGCTCTGGGCCATCCGCTTAGCGCGGAGATTGAGCTGGTCTCGGTCAGCAAGGCCGAAATTAGCTCCATCAGCGCTCGGATTGCTGCGCCCGAAGCCTATCGCCGAGCCAACCTGCAATACAACGTAGCGCTACCCGGAGCGCGGGTCACCATCGAGAAGCGTCCCGACGGGCGGTCGTATCTGAAGGTCACGACGTCTCGTGCGGTGACGGAGCCGTTCATCGACCTGATGATCGAGCTGACGTGGTCAGCCGGGCGCATCGTGCGTGAATACACGGCACTGCTCGACCCGCCTGGTGTCGGTTCGATGCCGCTGGGTCAAGCGGCCCCCACCGTCTCTGCAGCTCCCGAGATGCGTCCCGCGCCCATGGCGCCTGAAGCACCGGCGGCGCCATTGGCGCCAGCGTCGCCAGCGGTGCAAGCGGCGCCGGAACCGCCGGTCAGCGCACCGTTGAGTGAGCCAATTGCTCCGGCACCGGCACCGGCGGCGGGACCAGCACCAGCACCAGCACCAGCACCGGCGGCGGGAGCGAAGGAATACGGACCCATCGAGCGGGGAGAGACGCTGGGCAAGATTGCGCGAAGCGTGATGCCGGAGGGCGTGACGCTGGAACAAATGCTGCTGGCACTGTATCGCGCGAACGAAGACGCGTTCATTCGCAAGAATCTGAATCTGGTGCGGGCGGGGAAAATTCTCCGTGTTCCCGACCGAGATGAAGTCGAGTTGATTACCAACAGCGAGGCGGTCACGGTGTACCGCACTCACGTGATTGTCTGGAGAACCTATCGCCAACGCCTGGCCGATGCAGCTGGCGAAACGCCGGCGGGTAGCCGAAGTGCTACGAGCGGAAAGATCGTGGCCAAGGTCGAGGACAATACCGGCGGTGGATCGAAAGAGGTCGTAAAGATTTCCAAGGGTGAGCCCCCCGCGGCTGGCGCGGGCACGGCCAAACCGCGAAGCACTGCGGATCGCGTCCGCGCGCTCGAGGAAGAAGTCGTGGCGCGTGAAAAAGCACTGGCGGAAGCCAACGAGCGCATTGTGCAGCTCGAGAAGACGATCAAGGACATGCAGAAACTGATGGCGCTGCGGAGCCCGGGAATGGCGGCCGCGCAACAGCAGGCTCAGCAGACCGCCCCCGCCATGCCGGAACCCGCGCGGCCGGACGTGAGTGTGCCGGCAAAGCCCAAGGTGGCGCAACCGGCGCCGGAGAAGCCGCGGGTTGTCGCCAAGCCCGAGCCCCCGAAACAGAAACCAAAGCCCAAGGTCGTCACGCCATCGCCTGCGCCCCCGCAGCCCGAGTTGGTGGACCAGGTCATGGACGCATTGGGTGACCCAATGTATCTGGCGGCGGGCGGTGGTGTCCTCGCGCTGGGCGGCCTTGCATTCTTGATGGCGCGCCGGCGACGCTCGCGTGAAGGCATGGACACCGGACTTCCTCGCGAATCACCGACTCTGGGTTCGGCGGCTGCCGCTGCGGCGGGGGTAGTCGCCTCAACTGACGACATGGATCCCGCCGCGACGCCCAGCACGACAGGGACGACTGGGGCGTCCGACGACGTCGATCCCCTTGCCGAGGCAGAAGTCTACATTGCGTACGGTCGGGACGGGCAGGCAGAAGAGATCCTCAAGGAAGCGCTGGCGCGGAACCCGAACCGCGCCGACGTGAAGATGAAGCTGCTCGAGGTCTACACGGCGCGAAAAGACAAAAGCGCGTTTGGCCAGCTCGCGAGTGACCTGCAGAAGCAGATCGGGAGCTCGGGAGGTGAGTGGGTCAAGGTCGCCGCGATGGGTTACGCGATCGATCCGGGCAACAAGCTTTATGAGGCGGGCAAAGGCGCCGCGGCACCGTCAGCGGCGGGCCCGAGAACAGGACAGAATATCGATTTCGACTTGGGGATCGGCGGCGGAGCCGGCGTGACCTCAACCGATATCGAGCTCGACAGCGAGGCGGCCGCTGCCGTCCAGGCAGCGACCCAGACCGTGGTCGATACCGGTGTGGCGACTGATGTGGCGCGCGCGCAGCGCGCGGCGGGCGCTCGGGACATGCCGGATTTCACGCTCGACGTGCCGCCAGCCGAACCTGCGGAAGCCGACCTGAAGCTCGATGCAGGGACGTCGGCTCGGGATAGAGGAACGATCGATTTCCAGATCGAGCTTCCTCCGGCAGGAACCCCTATCGACGAACTACCGACCGTGAAAGAAGCGACGAGCCCGGGGGGCGTCGATTTCAAGCTTGAAGTGCCCGAGGGTGGGCTCGATCTCGGCGGCCGGCCGCCCACGACGGGGCAGGACATACCTACGACCAAGAGCGGGCACTGGTACGATGTTCAGACGAAGTTCGATCTGGCCAAGGCCTACCAGGAAATGGGCGACAAAGCGGGCGCCAAGGAGATCCTGCAGGAAGTGATCAATGAGGGTGACGCCGATCAGAAGTCGCAGGCGAAGGCACTGCTCGACAGTCTGGGCTAAGCGGGCACCAGGTCGGATCGAACCGCGGCAGCTCCACGCTGCCGCGGTTTTTGTTTTTGGAGACGAGTGGAACCAGGGGACACCAAGTGAGAATGGCCCTCGGTGTGGAATACGACGGTAGCCGATTCTGCGGCTGGCAGACCCAGCCGGAGGGCTGCGCGGTGCAGGACGCGTTCGAGCGCGCATTGTGCGAGATTGCCGACACGCCGGTTGCGACCATTTGCGCCGGGCGCACGGACGCAGGCGTGCATGCGCTCGCCCAGGTTGTTCATTTCGACACCGACGCGCGGCGTCCGGCTTCGGCGTGGGTGCGAGGTGTGAATGCGCTCCTGCCGCCACCCTGCGCGGTCACCTGGGCACGCGAAGTGGCTGAGGATTTTCATGCGCGATACTCCGCGGTGAGCCGGTCCTATCGATATATTCTTCTCAACGATCCCGTTCGGCCCGCCGCGGCGCACGCGCGTGTCGGGTGGTTCCATCTGCCCCTCGACCTGGAAAAGATGCGTAATGCAGCCCGACTGCTCATCGGCGAGCACGATTTCAGCGCCTTTCGTAGCGCCGAGTGCCAGGCGCGCTCACCGGTGCGAACGGTGAAGCGCCTCGATCTCGTCCGCAGCGGCACCTACGTTGTGTTCGATGTGCAAGCCAACGCATTCCTGCACCACATGGTGCGGAACATCGTGGGCTGCCTGGTCTACGTCGGCAAAAGCAAGTTTCCTCCCGAGTGGCTCGGAGAGTTGTTAGCGGGGCGCGACCGGACGCGAGCGGCGCCGACGTTTGCCGCCGCCGGGCTATACCTGGCCCAGGTCGAATACGGGCCTCACTGGGGCCTGCCGGTGGCGCCGCGCGCCAATTTCATGGAACTGTGTGACAGAGAATAGGAAACAGGAAGTGGTAGCACGCAGCGCTCAAGCGTAGCATTTCCCCTTTACGATTCACTCGCCATGGCCACTGCAGTCAAGATATGCGGCATCACCCGGCTCGAGGATGCGCTCGCGGCGGCGCGTGCGGGTGCGATCGCGATCGGTCTCGTCTTCTACGCGGCCAGTCCCCGTTGCGTGACGCTCGCGAAAGCCGCCGAAATCATCCGTGCATTGCCGCCCTTCATCACCACCGTCGGATTGTTCGTGAACGCAAGTGCGGACGAGGTGCGGGCAGCGCTCGCTGAGGTGCCCGTGGAGCTGCTCCAGTTTCACGGCGAGGAGACGCCCGAGTTCTGTCGGCAATTCGGGCGGCCGTATGTCAAGGCGGTACGGGTGGGGCCGGGGGTGGATTTGCTACAATACGTCCGGGCCTACCACGATGCGAAGGCGCTTCTTCTCGATACCTTTGTCGAGGGGCTGCAAGGCGGCAGCGGCGTCACATTCGACTGGAGCCTCATCCCGCGCGACCTGGCGCTGCCGGTCATTCTCTCCGGCGGCCTGACCGCCGAGAATGTAACGGACGCCGTGCGCCGCGTGCGTCCGCTCGCGGTCGATGTATCGAGTGGCGTCGAGTCCGCCAAGGGCATCAAGGATGCTTCGAAAATAGCCGCGTTCATGAAGGGAGTGCGCAATGCAGATGCATGACCTGCCCGACCGCAGCGGCCATTTCGGAAAGTACGGCGGGGTATTCGTTGCCGAGACGCTGATCGAGGCGCTCGACCAGCTGAAGGCCGCCTACGCGCGCTATCAGAACGATTCCCAGTTCCTCGCCGAATTCGCTTACGAACTCAAGCACTACGTGGGGCGGCCCAGCCCGGTCTACCATGCGCGGCGCTGGTCCGAGCACTTTGGCGGGGCGCAGGTCTATCTCAAGCGGGAGGATCTCAATCATACCGGCGCGCATAAGATCAACAACGTGATCGGCCAGGCGCTGCTCGCACGCCGCATGGGTAAACCGCGCATCATCGCCGAAACCGGCGCCGGAATGCACGGTGTGGCTGCTGCCACCATTGCGGCGCGCTACGGTCTGGAGTGCGTCGTCTACATGGGCGTCGAGGACGTGAAGCGGCAAGTGCAGAACGTTTATCGCATGAAGCTGCTGGGCGCATCGGTCGTGCGTGTGGAGAGCGGATCCCGGACGCTCAAGGATGCGCTCAACGAGGCGATGCGCGACTGGGTCACCAACGTTGAGAACACGTTCTACATCATCGGGACGGTTGCCGGTCCACATCCCTATCCGATGATGGTGCGCGACTTCCAATGCGTAATCGGGCGTGAGGCACGGGAGCAAATGCAGGAATTAGTCGGTCGCCAGCCCGACGCGGTTATCGCCTGCGTTGGCGGCGGCTCGAATGCGATGGGAATCTTTTATCCCTACATTACGGATGAAAAGGTCCGCCTGATCGGGGTCGAGGCTGCGGGCCGCGGGCTGGAAAGCGGCAAGCATGCGGCAACCCTGTGCACGGGCAAGCCGGGTGTCTTGCACGGCAACCGCACCTATTTGCTGCAGGACGAGAATGGTCAGATCATCGAAACGCACTCGGTCTCTGCGGGGCTCGATTACCCCGGAGTCGGACCCGAGCACGCCTGGTTGAAGGACAGCGGGCGCGCGGAGTACGTGGCCGTCACGGACGAGGACGCGCTCCAGGCATTCCATGATCTTTGCCGGCTCGAGGGTATTATTCCCGCTCTCGAATCAGCGCACGCGCTGGCGTATGCAGCAAGAATGGCGCCCCGCATGAAGAAAGACCAGATGCTGCTTATCAACCTTTCGGGCCGGGGCGACAAGGATATGCAGACGGTCGCTGAAATGGCCGGCATGAAAATCTAGCGATGAGTGCAGAGTGCAAAGTGCAGAGTGCAGAACGCGCTTCCGCAAAGAGGCTTGGTGGGTATTTCGCTCATCGCTCATCACTCATCACTCATCATTGCCGTTGATATGTCCCGCATCGCGTCCACATTCGAGGCGCTGAAGAAGCAGGGGAGAAAAGCGCTGATCCCGTTTATTACGGCAGGCGATCCCGAGCCCAAGCTGACTGTCGCGTTGATGCACGCGTTGGTCAACGGTGGGGCGGACGTGCTCGAGCTGGGCGTTCCGTTTTCGGATCCCATGGCCGACGGGCCCGTGATTCAGCGCTCGAGCGAGCGCGCACTCAAGCACGGCGTTTCGCTCAAGGACGTCATCAATTTCGTGCGTGAATTTCGCGCAACGAATGCGTCGACGCCAGTCGTGCTGATGGGCTACGCCAATCCAGTCGAAGCGATGGGCCTGGAGCGCTTTGCGGAAGCAGCCAAGGCGGCGGGCGTCGACGGCGTGCTCGTGGTGGACTATCCGCCCGCGGAGGCGCAACCGCTGGTCGAATTGCTCGAAGTGCGTGGGCTCGATACGATCTTTCTGCTGTCGCCGACGACGACGAATGCGAGGTTGGAGGAGGTAACACGGTTGGGGCGGGGCTACCTTTATTACGTGTCGCTGCGTGGCGTGACAGGTGCCTCCCATATTAATCTCGCCGACGTGGCCGAGCGTGTGAAGCGCGTTCAGCAGGCCTCGGCGCTGCCGGTTGGCGTGGGCTTCGGCATTCGCGATGCGGCCACGGCGCAGGCGGTGGCGGCGTTCGCGGACGCGGTCGTGGTCGGTAGCCGGCTGGTCCAAGAAATCGAGAGCGCGGGCCCCGACAAGGCGGTGGAAAAGGTCAAGGCGTTGATGTCCGGATTTCGCCGCGCCATGGACCATCCCAAAGAGAGGCCTCCGGCATGAGCTGGCTGCAAAAACTCCTGCCGCCGAAGATCAAACGCGACGCCGGCAGCCCGAGGAAGATGGTTCCGGAAGGGCTGTGGAGCAAATGCGAGGCATGCGAGGCGGTACTGTACCGGGCGGACCTCGAGAAGAACCTCTACGTTTGCCCGAAGTGCGCGCATCACAATCGCATCTCGGCCCGCGAGCGGCTCGACTGGCTGCTCGACCGCGAGGGCCGTTACGAAGTGGGTGCTGAAGTCCTGCCGGTGGACAGCCTCAAGTTCAAGGACAGCAGGCGCTACACGGAACGCCTGGAGGAGGCGCGCCGGGAGACTTCGGAGGAAGATGCGCTCGTCGTAATGCAGGGTAGCATCAAGACCCATCCCGTGATCGCGGCCGCATTCGAGTTTGATTTTCTCGGCGGGTCGATGGGCGCTGTGGTGGGAGAGCGGTTTGTGCGCGGCGTGAAGGTATGCCTTGAGCAGCGTCTGCCCTACATCTGCGTCACGGCCAGCGGCGGCGCGCGCATGCAGGAAGGGCTTTTCTCATTGCTGCAAATGTCGAAAACCTGCGCAGCTGTCACGCAACTCGGCCGGGAACGCCTGCCGTTCATCACGGTGCTAACCGATCCGACGATGGGCGGGGTGTCGGCCAGCTTTGCCATGATCGGAGACATCGTCATCGCGGAACCGGGTGCCCTTATTGGATTCGCCGGGCCGCGCGTGATCGAGCAAACAGTGCGGGAGACGTTGCCGGAAGGGTTCCAGCGCTCGGAGTTTCTGCTGCAGCACGGTGCGATTGACATGATCGTGGACCGCCGAGAATTGCGGGACAAGCTCGCCAGCATAATCGCGCTTCTGCTGAAGCTCCCGCCCGCCCCTTGAACATTCCAGGTTCCATGTTCAACGTTCCATGGTACAGGTTGTTGAACCTTGAACCTTGAACTTTGAACCTCGAGCTGGCATCGCTGGGGCAATGGCTCGAGCACATCGAGCGCCTGCATCCAAAAACGATCGCGCTCGGCCTTGAGCGGGTCGGGCGCGTCAAGGAGCGGCTTGCCCTCGAGCCGTGTTTTCCCCTCATCGTGGTCGGTGGTACCAACGGCAAGGGTTCCACCTGCGCGATTCTGGAGTCGATCTTGCACCTCGCTGGATACCGCGTGGGGTGCTACACCTCGCCGCACTTCTTTCGCTACAACGAGCGGGTGCGCGTCGGCCGCGTCGAGTTGCCTGACGCAGCGCTCGTGAGGGCATTCGGCGAGGTGGAGCGGATGCGCGACGATGTCGAGCTGACGTATTTCGAGTATGGCACGCTTGCGGCCCTCTGGCTGTTTGCCGAGCAGCGCGTGGATGTGGCGGTCCTCGAAGTTGGCCTCGGCGGGCGCCTTGATGCGGTCAATGCGTTCGATGCCGATTGCGCCGTCGTGACCGCGGTCGATATCGACCACGTCGAATACCTTGGAGTGGATCGCGAGTCGATCGGGGCCGAGAAGGCGGGCATTTTCCGGGCGGGCCGGCCAGCGGTCTGTTCGGACCCGTCCCCGCCCGAGCGTCTCGTGCGTTACGCGGCAGAAATCGGCGCCGGGCTCTTGCGCATCGGGCAGGACTTCGGCGCCAATGTACAAGGCAAGCACTGGCAGTACTGGGGGCCGCGGGGACGGCGCAGCGCGCTGCCGCATCCTGTATTACGGGGCGCATGCCAACTGGACAACGCCGCGGCAGCAATCACGGCGCTGGAATGTCTGCGCGAACGGTTGCCGGTCACCATGAACGACATCCGGCAGGGATTGTTGCAGGCGGAGCTGCCGGGCCGATTCCAGGTCATGCCGGGGCGCCCGCCGGTGATTCTGGACGTGGCGCACAACCCGCACGCGGCGCGCGCACTGGCGGCGAATCTCGCCGCCATGGGGTGCACCGGTCGTACGGTTTCGGTATTCGCGATGTTCGGCGACAAGGACGTTGCCGGCGTGGTGGCTGCCCTGGCGCCGCAAATCTCCCACTGGGTAATCGCCGGATTGGCCGGGCCCCGTGGCGCGGACGCAGGTGATCTGGAGCGCGCACTTGGCGCCGCAGGCATCGCGGCCTCCACGCGGTGCGCAAGCGTGGCGGACGCGTATGCGCAAGCCTGTGATATGGCGACGGAAAATGATAGAATTGCGGTGTTCGGGTCGTTCTACACCGTGGCTTCGGTCATGGTCGTGCTCGAGCGCCAGCGGAGGGCGCGGGCCTCGGGGTAGAACCCCGGTGATAGTCACAGCCATGATGGTGGCGGAGGCGGCATCGACGGCAGCAGATGGCGCGAACGATTAGCGACGAAGAGTTACAGCTTAGGCGGCGCGCGCGGCGGCGATTGGTCGGCGCCATCGTGTTGGTCACAGCCATCGTGGTGGCGCTGCCGATGGTGCTCGACTCCGAGCCCAAGCCTTCCGGCGGGGAAGTCGCGGTCCGGATTCCTTCCCCCGATTCCGGCACGTTCTCCCCGAAACTGGTGACCAAGGCCCCGGCGCCGAAAGCGGCGCCCAAGGCGCCAGCAGCGCAAGAGAAGAAGCGACAGGCGCCAGCCGTCCCGCCGGCGCCAAAGCCGGCGCCCCAAAAGGCGGCAAAGGCCGATGCCAAGCCCGTCGCCCAGGCGCCAACCAAGCCCACCCGCCCGCGGTATGTCATCCAGGTCATTGCGCTGGCTGATGCGGATAAGGCGAACCAGCTGCGGGAAAAGATCGCGGCAGTCGGCATCAAGTCCTATACAGAAGTCGTCAAGACCGCGAAAGGAGACGTCACGCGTGTCCGCGCCGGGCCATTCGAAAACCGCAAGGCGGCGGAAAATGCCCACGAGAAGCTTAAAACGATTGGCCTGAGCGGGAACATCACGACGAAATGACCGTGTTTGACTACGTCGTGATCGCAGTCGTCGGACTTTCAACCCTTCTTAGCGTGATTCGTGGGCTGGTTCGGGAAGTACTTGCCCTGCTCGCCTGGGTGGTTGCGTTCCTCGCCGCGAACTTCTTTGCCGGTCCGCTGGCGACCCTGCTGCCCGACGAGATGTCGAACGTGGAGGTGCGTCTTCTGGTGGGTTTCGGGGCGGCGTTCGTGGTCGTCCTGCTTTCGATGAGCCTGCTTGCCATGTTCGCCGCTAATCTGGTAAAAAACGCCGGTCTTGGCGTGGAAGACCGCGTGTTGGGAGGCGTCTTCGGGCTGGCGCGCGGAATGCTGGTGATCGTGGTTCTGGTATTGCTCGCCGGTCTAACGGCATTGCCCAAGCAGCCGGTTTGGCGGGAGGCGGTATTTAGCAAACCGCTGGAATCGTTCGTGGGCAGGGTCAAGCCCTGGCTGCCGGGCGGACTGTCGCAACGCATCACCTACGATTGAGGGCACGCGATGTGCGGGATAGTCGGCATTGTCACGAAGGATAGCCCGGTCAACCAATTATTGTACGACGGGCTGCTGGTGTTGCAGCACAGGGGACAGGATGCCGCCGGTATCGTGACCGCCGAGGGCTCGACGTTCCACATGCACAAGGGACCGGGCATGGTGCGTGACGTGTTCCGCACGAGAAACATGCGCACGTTGATCGGCCTCTCCGGCATTGCCCACACACGCTATCCCACCGCAGGCTCGGCCTGGTCGGCGGCGGAGTCGCAGCCGTTCTACGTTAATTCGCCGTTCGGCATCGTGCTCGGCCACAACGGCAATCTGACGAACACCGAGCAGCTCAAGAACGATTTGTTCCGGCAGGACCTGCGGCACGTCAATACCAACTCGGACTCGGAGGTGCTGCTCAACGTGCTCGCGCACGAACTGCAAGAAACCGCGACCAACTACAAGCTGGACCCCGCCACGATCTTTGCGGCCATGTCAGGCGTGTACCGGCGCTGCCGCGGCGCTTACGCCGTGGTGGCAATGATCGCGGGTTACGGCCTTCTTGCCTTTCGGGACCCATTCGGCATCCGTCCGCTGATTTTCGGGCGCGCGGAGACCAAGGGCGGCTACGAATACATGGTGGCCTCGGAGAGCGTGGCGCTCGATACGCTGGGTTTCCAAACGGTGCGCGATGTCGCTCCCGGCGAGGCGATCTTCATTGACCAGGACGGAAACTTCTACAGTCGCCAGTGCGTGCCGGCCGTCTCGCTCAATCCCTGCATCTTTGAGTTCGTCTATCTGGCCCGGCCCGATTCGGTGATCGACGGGATCTCGGTCTACGAGACTCGGCTGCGGATGGGCGAAAGTCTCGGCGAGAAAATCAGCCAACAGTATCGCCATCTCGACATCGACGTCGTGATCCCGATCCCGGATTCCAGCCGGCCGGCGGCCATGGAGCTCTCGAAGCAGCTCAACCTGCCGTACCGTGAGGGCTTCATCAAGAATCGCTACATCGGTCGGACCTTCATCATGGCGGGGCAGTCGGCCCGCCGCAGATCCGTCCGGCAGAAGCTCAATTCGATCTCGATGGAGTTTCGTAACAAAAACGTTCTGCTAGTGGATGATTCCGTGGTGCGGGGCAACACGAGCCGCGAGATCGTGCAGATGGCCCGCGAATCCGGCGCGCGCAAGGTGTACTTCGCCTCGGCCGCGCCGCCGGTGCGCTTCCCCAACGTCTACGGCATCGACATGCCCACTCGCGAGGAGCTGATCGCGGCGGGACGCACGGAACCGGAGATCGCGCGCGAGATCGGCTGCGACGAGCTCATCTACCAGGATCTGGACGCGCTGCGCCGCGACGTGCAGAGCGTCAATCCGAAAGTCACCAACTTCGAGGATTCGTGCTTCTCGGGGGTGTACGTCACCGGCGATGTCACGCAGGAGTACCTGGATGGCGTCGAAGCGAGGCGCCGCGAAGGCGCAATGATGACGGAAATAACGTCGTCGTCGTCGTCGCAACTTGACCTCGGGCTCGAGTTGATCGAGTGAGGTATTGACAATTTTCTGGGGCAAGAGTAAGTTTTCATTCGCGCCGATTTGAGGATCAGCTTGCGGGCGCGTTAAAAATTCGGCTAAAGCGACGGCGGAAAAACCCGTTCGCGGAAGCTGAACGGGTTTTTTATTGCCTTTAGCAGGCGGAAAGTAGGTGATATGAGCAACGAATACCATCTGGATACGCTGGCCGTGCGGGCGGGGACGCAGCGCAGCCAGTTCGGCGAGCACTCCGAGGCGCTTTACCTCACTTCGAGCTTCGTGTTCAAGACCGCTGCGCAAGCCGCAGCCCGCTTCTCGAACCAGGAGCCGGGCAACATCTACTCGCGCTTCACGAATCCGACCGTGACCATGCTGGACGAGCGCCTTGCCGCGCTCGAGGGTGCGCAATGCTGTATTTCGACCGGGTCGGGCATGGCGGCGATTCTTGCAACCGTAATGGGACTGCTGAAGAGCGGGGACCACGTGGTGTGCTCGGCGGGCGTGTTCGGCGCGACCGTGCAGCTTCTGGGCAACATCATGAAGCGTTTCGGGGTGGAGACGACTTTCGTTTCGGGCAGCGCCCTCAGCGGCTGGGAGAAAGCGGTGAAGCCCGCTACGCGCTTGCTTTTCGTCGAGACGCCATCGAACCCGCTCACCGAGGTCTACGACATTGCGGCGCTCGCGGGCCTTGCGAAAAAGGCAGGTGCGCTGCTGGCCGTGGACAACTGCTTCTGCACCCCCGTGCTGCAGCGTCCCCTGGATTTGGGTGCGGACATCGTCATCCATTCCGCGACCAAGTACCTCGATGGGCAGGGAAGAGTAGTGGGCGGAGCAGTGCTCGGCCGGCGCGACGTGATTCATGAAGGCGTGTTCGGCTTCCTGCGCACGGCGGGGCCGACGTTGAGTCCCTTCAACGCCTGGGTGATCCTGAAAGGACTGGAGACGCTAAGGATCCGGATGGAAGCCCAGTCCGCGTCAGCGTTGGCGCTTGCGCGGTGGCTCGAGCAGCAGCCCGCCATCGAACGCGTCTACTACCCTGGCCTTGCTTCTCACCCGCAGCACGAACTCGCGAGGAAGCAGCAAAAGGGGCCGGGCGCCATCGTGTCGTTCGACGTGAAGGGAGGGCAGGACGCGGCCTGGCGCGTGGTCGATGCGACGACCCTGCTCTCGATCACGGCTAATCTCGGGGACACCCGGAGCACCATCACACACCCGGCCTCGACCACCCATGGCCGCATTTCGCCCGAAGCGCGCGCTGCCGCGGGACTAGGAGATGGTTTGCTGCGCGTCGCGGTGGGCCTTGAAAACATCGAAGATATCAAGGCGGATCTGGCCCGGGGGCTGAAGGCCTGATTCCGCCCGCAGGTGGGGCGAAGAAGAAAGCGACCAGCGGCGGCGACACCGGCCGCCGGATCAAGCGAGCGAGGGCTACAGGGTGACGACGACCTTCTGGTAGAGCCCGCCGAAGTAGACGCGCTTTTCAACGCTGGCCGGTTTTGCGTCCGCCGGCAGCCAACCGGCGACGTCCGTGAACCACATGTCCAGCGCGAACGGCTCCAGCATGTGCAAAATGGGCAGCATGATGTAGCGGAACGGATTGAGCCATGCCGGCTGGTGGTAGTCCACGATCACGATCTTGCCTCCGCGGCGCGTGACGCGCAGCGCCTCCTTGATCGTGCGCGCGCGCGCATGCGCCGGCTGTTCGTGCAGGAGGAAGAAAAGAACGACGCGATCGTAGCTCTGATCGGCGAAAGCGAGATCGGCCGAATCCTGGTGATGCAGGGTAACACCGGTCCGCGCACCGATCTTTCTGCGGAGATTTTCGAGCTGAACCGGCGCGACGTCGACAACGTCGAGACGCGTTTCGGGACCGAGTTGCTGCGCCAGCTTGACGGTGAAATCGCCATATACGCATGCGACTTGCAGCACCTTGCCGTCACGCAGGGCGGCAAGCTCAGCCAACGCGGCGTCACGCAACGTGACGTAATTTCCCCATAGGATGAGATTCACCAGCCACTGGCGCTCGAAGAAATTCACCGCCCGCGGGTGAAGGTAGGCCCACCAATAGGTCTGCTCAAGATACTTGGGCAGGGCTACTGCTGCCTGGATAGCCGGCGAGCTCGTAGCGGCCGGCCGTGCCTCGACCTCTGCATGTGCCACAGCGTTTTTCACTGGATCAGTTAGATGCACGGAGGCTCACGTTACAATGATTGTCGTATCCTGCGTCGTCCGTGCCTTGACATGGATCAAGCACAGGTCATCGCGCGCGCGATTGGGCCTCTGGCTCACAGTGCCGTCGCTGCGCAGCCATTCGCATCGCAGCGCAAGTATCCGCCGCGATCATACCAGTCATTGAGTACCCACCGCTCGCAATCGTGCCCGTCGACTCGGTGCACGTGACGCGCTGGGCGGTGAGTGTGGCCGTGGATGAGCCGAGGATAACCGTGCTGGCGCAGCACCTCGGCCACCGTGTCGGTTGACACGTCCATAATTTCCGCAGTCTTGCCGCGTTTGGCGACCTCGCTCTCGGCACGCATGCCCTGCGACTGCTGCTTGCGCGCTGCAAGCGGCTGCTCCAGGAATTTCGCCTGATAATCCGGATCGCGCACCTTGGCACGAAATTTCATGTATTCGACATCATCGGTGCACAGCGTATCGCCGTGCATGAGGAGCGTACGCGTGCCGTGGAGGTCGCATAGCGCCGGATCCGCGATCAGGCGCCCCCCGCAACGCTTTGCAAAACGCTCTCCGAGTACCACATCGCGGTTACCCTGCATCAGGTTGAGGGTGACGCCTCGGCGCGTCAGCGTTTCCAAGGCGTCTGCGATCCCGGCATTGAATGAATCCGAGAGATCGTCGTCTCCGACCCAGTACTCAAACAGGTCGCCGAGGACGTAGAGCGCGCTTGCTTGCGGGGCCACGTCCCTGACGAAGGCGAAGAACGTCTCCACAATGCCCGGGCGTTCCGGTGTGAGATGGAGGTCCGATATGAAAATGCTGTGCATTTTCCGTGATGAGTGGCGCGTGAGGAAGAAATCAGCTAATGCCGTTTACCCAGCGCGCATCACGCATTACTCGGTCGTCTCCGCACGTTCGATGACGACACCCTCTACCGGCACATCCTGGTGAGAGTCGCTGCTGCCGGTCTTGACGCTTTTGATCCGGTCCACGACATCGGTGCCGTCGACGACCCGCCCGAACACGCAATAGCCCCACCCCTGTGCCGTAGGGGCCGTGTGGTTGAGGAAATTGTTGTTGGCAACATTGATGAAGAATTGGGCGGATGCCGAATGGGGCTCCGACGTGCGCGCCATCGCGATGGTGTAGGCCGCGTTTGCGGCCTTGTTGTCGGCTTCGTTCTTGATCGTTGCCCGCGTCGGTTTCTGTTTCATTCCTGGCTCGAAACCGCCGCCCTGAATCATGAAGTTTTCGATAACGCGATGAAAGATCGTGTTGTCGTAGTGGCCGTCTCTGACGTACTGCAAGAAGTTGGCGACCGTCTGCGGCGCGTGCTCGGCATCGAGTTCAAGTGAAATGGAGCCGAAATTGGTATGCAGCTTGACCATGTTTTTCCTGTTTTCGGTTTATGAAGGCAGCGCGGCAACCCGAGATTAGCGCAGATGACCCCGGATGTTAAAGAGGCCCGTGCGCGTGCGGGTGCGGACCAGAGATTAGGGCGCTACGCTTGGTTTCTGAGGACCCTTGGCGACAGGGGCTGCCGCGTCCAGGACTGCCGCGTGCTCGATTACGACGGGCTGCCGCGGGACATCGCGGTGTGGCGCCGGGCCCGGGCCCGTGGCGACGCCGGCAATGCGTTCAAGGACCTTCATGCCCTTGACCACCCGGCCGAACACGCAGTAGCCATGGCCTTCCCGGGTAGGATAGCGGAAATCGAGAAAGTTATTATCAGCGATGTTGATGAAGAATTGCGCGGTCGCTGAGTGAGGATTGGAGGTGCGCGCCATCGCCACGGTGCCCGCGGTGTTCTTGATTCCGTTGGCGGCCTCGTTCCGGATCGGCTGGCGCGTCGGTTTTTGCTTGAAGTCCGGGGTGAAGCCGCCGCCCTGGATCATGAATTTGGGGATGACACGGTGAAAAACGGTGCCGTTGTAGTGGCCGTCGTTCACGTATTGCATGAAGTTCTTCACGGTGGCCGGCGCCCGGTCTGGATAGAGTTCGAGCACGATGGCACCCATGTTGGTCTTGAGCTCGACCTGCGGATTGGCGGCAAACGAGACAGCGGAGCAAAGCACGGCGATCAGTGTGACTAGGAATCTAAGCATGACTGTCCGATTGAAAAACAAAAAAAGCGGCCCGGCCGCGTCGAAAGCTCCCGTCAACGGTTGGGAGCCGGTGTTTGCTAGGCGGTGCCCTCATGCAGGATACGCCAGGTCCCGCCGCCCTTGATCCAGTACTGGCGCTTGCGCATCCGTTTCCTGTAATTGCTGCTCGAGTAGTCCTGGTTGAAAGTCACCACCGCGAGATCGTCGCGGCCGGGATAAAGAACGATGCTGATCTTGTCCAGCTTGAGCTTCACCCATGCCTTGCGGGCGTTGACCCTGCGTTTATGCGCTGACCATTTCGCGAGCCCGTCCCGGCCCGAGGAAAAGTCTGCAGCGTAATGGCGGAGGTATTTCTCGGTGTCGAGGCTTTCCCAGTCCTGGCGCCAGCCATCGAGCTGCCGGGTGATCTCGTGGCGCACGGTCGTGATGGCCCCGGGGGCTACCCACTCCACGCCATTGGTGATGACCACCGGTGTGAGCCCGATCTGCACACTGCCGGTGAGCGCCTGGAGGTCCTCGTTCGTAAGCGCCACGCAACCATTGCTCGAGCGCGGAGGACGGCTGTAGGTGTTATAAGGCACGCCATGCAGCCAGATGCCGTGGCCGTTGCGGCCCTCGCGCCGGTCCCAGACATTGGGATAGTCGAGCGGGAACGCACCCGCGCCGTAGAGTTCGCTCTGCTTGCCGTATCTGGAAGCCAGCTGTTCGCGGGAAATCCGGCGCGTCACGTGATAGACGCCGAGCGGCGTCTTGTTGTCTCCCTCACGAAATTTGTCGATCCCATTCTTGCCGATGCTGACGTAATAGTCGTTGACGTAGCGCAGCTCGCCGCCGTCGTTCTCGAATACATAGAGCGTGGATTTCGAAGTGTCCACCACGAACGCATGATGCTGCTCGTCGTTCAGCTGCACGAGGTAGCGAGGAACGCGCGCCGTCGGGCGTTGGTGCTGTTGACGCGCGATGCGTGCACGCGCTTCGTCCCGCAGGTCCTCGATCTCGTCGGAGGGCGCGCCGATTGCGTTCCCGAGCGTGGTAAGTGGCCGCGCGCGCGCGAGGAGGATATCGCCCTTGATCAGGTGCGCGAGCCGGAAGTGGGGGTAGGCATCGATGATCTTGTCGACCTGAGAGAGTGCGCCATCGAGCTGGTTCGCCTTGATCTCGCGCATCGTGCGGGCGAGCAGCGCCTCCGGCCCGTTGCGTTTCGACTCGCTGCTCAGGATGGGGGCGGGCAACGCCGGGATCGCCGAGACCGCCGGTTTGGGGCGCCCGCCGACGACCAGCAAGGCGCCACACGCGGCCGCCGCCATCAGCGTCACCATCGCCACCCGCGCGCGGGTCAGCCCTTGAACATTTCTCGTTTGATGAGCCATTTTTCGCCTTGTCTCACCATGTCCAGAGTCTTGGTCCCCCAGAGGTTGAGCGTACCGGAACGGTAGTGCTGGCGTAAAGTTACTTTGACACGATTCTTCCCCGTGAACACGACCTTGGGCGCTTCGATCGTAATCTCGATCTTGCGCGGCTTGGCAATGCGCGCCTTGCGCTGAGCCTCCCAGCCCGCGCGTGAGAGGCCTTTGGGCGGCTCGAAGTCCGGGGCGTAGTGCGCCAGGTAGGTGGCGACGTCGTTGTCAGACCAGGCCCTTGCCCAGCGATCGACCACTTGCAGGACGGTTTTCGGATCCTCGCGAGGCGGCAATTTGGCCGCGACGTTGGCCGGCTGCGCGGGCTTGACCGCCGGTTTCGGCGTGGTTGCGCGGGGGGCGGAAGGCGCTGCTGCGCTGACGGCTGGCGTCGAGCTCGCGACCGGGCTCGCCGGCATTGCGCTCACCGCGGTTGTGGGGGGCTTGGCTGCCAACGTTCCGGCCGGCACGCCCATGCTGGCCCCAGCCTTGGGCGCGGCGCTCGGAAACAGCTCACGGATCAGATTAAGTTTGGTCTTTGCGGTCCGGTTTCCGCGATCGAGCTGCAGCGCCTTGTCGTAGGCCTGGCTTGCCATCTTCGCGTAGACGTCGCCGAGGTTCTCGTGCGCCGTGGCATAGCTCGGGTGAGTGCGGATGGCCATCTCGAGCGCCGAACGCGCCTTGTCATATTGACCCTGGTTGGCATAGAGCACCGCGAGATTGTTGAACGGCTCGGGCAGCTCGGGGAAATCCTGCGTGAGTTCCGTAAAGACGGCGATTGCTTCGTCGAACTTTTTCTGCTCCACGAGGATCAGCCCCTTCAGAAAGCGCCCGCGCGCATCTTTCGGCCGCTCCTTGAGGTACGTCTCGACGTGCGTGAGCGCGCGGTCGTACTGGCCGAGCTTGATCAACTCGCCCGCGTCCCGCAATTCGTCGCGCTGGGCGAGCGCAGGCGTCACGGCTACAAAGCCGATGATCAACGCCGCCAACAGTGCCGGGACGCGCATGGAAAATAATGCCATTGTGCTATACTTTCCCGATAATTTCAGTGGGTTACTGCCGGGAACCTCGAAATTCTACCAAGAACGTCGGGTAAATCAAACTCGACATTTACCGCGGTCTTCAGTCTTATCGTGCCCGTTGCGGCGGCCTTCAATTTGTGCGTTCCGCCGAGACCCATCCATCCCGATGCTCAGGACCCTATCTCGCTCGCCCGCGAACAGCCGGAAAGGACGCCCCGAGGGTACGTCGGGACCGGTTTTGCATGTGTTCCCGGTAGCCTGGAGGGGCGCTGCTCCATGGACCAGACCGACGCCGGATCATGCTGAAGATCTATAACTCGCTGACCCGGGAAAAACAGACGTTCGTGCCGATCGAACCCGGCCGCGTACGCCTGTATGTGTGCGGCATGACGGTCTACGACTATTGCCATCTCGGGCACGCGCGTGTGATGGTGGCGTTCGACGTGGCGCGATGCTGGTTGCGTGCGCTCGGTTATCAGGTTACCTACGTGCGCAACATTACCGACATCGACGACAAGATTATCAAGCGGGCACAGGAGAACGGCGAGACCGTCGCTGCGCTTACGGCGCGCTTCATCCAGGCAATGGACGAGGACAACGCCGTCCTCGGCGTCGAGAAGCCGGACTTCGAACCGCGTGCGACCGATTACGTTTCGGGCATGCAGGAAATGATCGGCATGCTGGAGCGCCGGGGGCTCGCGTATCGCGCGGCCAATGGCGACGTCAACTACTCTGTACGCAAGTTTCCCGGCTACGGCAAGCTTTCCGGGAAGTCGCTCGACGACCTGCGCGCCGGTGAGCGCGTCGAGGTGGATGCGGGCAAGCAGGATCCGCTCGACTTTGTGCTGTGGAAACGCGCCAAGGAAAATGAACCGTTTTGGGAGTCGGCGTGGGGCAGGGGGCGGCCCGGTTGGCACATCGAATGCTCCGTCATGTCGAGCGCCCTGCTCGGAAAGCATTTCGACATCCACGGCGGCGGCCAGGACCTGCAATTTCCCCATCATGAGAACGAGATCGCGCAGTCGGAAGGCGCGAACCAGGGAACGTTCGTCAATTACTGGATGCACAACGGCTTCGTCCGCGTCGATAACGAGAAGATGTCGAAATCGCTCGGCAACTTCTTCACCGTGCGCGAAATTCTGGCGCGCTACGACGCGGAAGTGGTGCGCTTTTTCATCGTGCGCGCGCAGTACCGCAGCCCGCTCAATTATTCCGATCAGCACCTGGACGATGCGAAGCAGGCATTGACGCGTCTTTATACTGCGCTCAAGGACATTGCCGCGGCCTCGAGCCCGGTCGACTGGGGGCAGCCCTACGCCCTGCGTTTCCGCGAGGCGATGGACGATGACTTCAATACACCGGAGGCAGTCGCCGTGCTGTTCGAACTCGCCAACGAGGTGAATCGCAGCCATTCGGGGGAGCAGGCGCAGCTGCTTAAATCTCTGGGCGCGATCCTCGGTCTGCTGCAGCGCGAGCCGCAGGCTTTCCTCCAGGCCTTGCCGGTGGGTGGCGGCCTTTCGGTAGAGCAGATCGAGGAGTGGATTGCGGCGCGCGCCGCTGCCCGTAAGAGCCGTAATTTTGCGGAAGCCGACCGTATTCGAGACGAGCTGCTGGCGGCGGGCGTGGCGCTCGAAGACGCGCCACAGGGTACGATTTGGCGCCGAAGTTGAGGTTGGCTGATGTTTCTCGCTTCGATCTTATCGGCGTTCATCGGCGTTCATCGGCGTCCATCGGCGGCTCAGGACAAGCAGTGAACAGTGAACGGTAAACAGTAAACGGGGCAAAGCCGAAATGATGTGTTACGCGCTCGGCCTGTGCTCGATCGTGGCGGGGACGCTCGCCACGCTCATCTAGAACCCCCGAGTCCGCCGCCGGTCCGCCGCGGTACTTTGTGCGCGGGACCCGCTCACCTGGTCGCGCACCAAGCCGACCATATTTTTCGGAATGCGCTTTCCAGCGCACGCGCCCCGCGTACGCCATCGGTGATGGGTGAATCGAGCATTTTCTGGCGTAGTCCCGACCGGGTAGCTGCCAGCGCGGACAGGTCAGAGGCGAGCTTCGTGGCGACGTCCACGTACTCGTCGCGGCTGTGCGCGATCCACTCCCGCATGCCGAGATTGCTGAGCAGCGAGACGCCGACACGCGAGACATGGGTCGGGCCCGCGAGAGCGACTACCGGCAGGCCCATCCATAGCGAGAAACAGGTCGTCGTCGTTCCGTGGTACGGATAGGTGTCGAGTGCGATATCCGCGCGCTGGTGAGCGGCGAGGAATTCCTCATGAGTCATACGCGGCAGGAGTTCCAGCCGATCGGGACTGACACCGTGGCCGGCGAAGAGATTGCGAATGTGACGCTCGGCGCCACGGCTCGTGATGGTGAGCAGCATCAACCGGGACTGCGGCACCGCCTGCAGGAGGCGGGCCCACAGGGCGACGAGCGCCGGCGTGATCTTGAAACAGGAATTGAACGAGCCGAACGTAATGTGCCCGGACGCCGATGCCGGCAACGCGCCGACGTCCGGCGCGTCGGCGGGCGGGCGCCACGTCATGTAGATGTCGGGCAGGCGCGCGAGCGTTTCGGAATGCAGCGCTTCGGTCGTCCCGGGCGGATCGCTGAAGGCGTCGGTAATGCGATAGTCCATCGCCGTCATCCCGGTCGTGTTCGGATAGCCGTTCCAGGTCACCTGGACCGGGGCCGGACGACGCGCGAATGCCAGCAGACGATGGTAGGGCGTGTGCCCGCTGAGGTCGACCAGGATATCGATCGCGTCGTCTCGCACGGCCTGAGCAAGTTGATCGTCGTTGAGGCCGACCGTCGATCGCCACTTCGCGCCGTAGGCTTTAAGCCGCTCCGAATATTCGTCCGGCTGTGCGACGTCGGCAAAGAGAAAAATGTTCGTGCTCCCGCGGTCGTGGTGCTCGACGACCGACTCGAAGAAGAAAGTCATCGCGTGTTTGCGGAAATAGGGCGACACGAATCCGACCCGCAGCTGCCGCGCCGGGTCAGGGTCATTGCGATGGGGCAACGCTGCCTCGGTCAGCGTGCGCGCATGACGCTCGCCCCAGGCGCGATGCTCTTCATAAATCGCGGCTGGCTCCTGGTTGTCGGCATAATTAAGCATGCGCACGAGATCACTGTGCGCCGCGGGAAGGTCGGGCGCGGCCGCCAGCGCGGCGCGCACGGCAGAGATCGCCTCATCGACGCGGCCTTGCTCGAAGAGTGCGCCGGACAGTACGTGATACAGGCCGGCGTAGTGCCCGTTGGCGCTCAAGCCGGAGCGGCAGCAATGCTCTGCTTCGTCATAGCGTCCCTGCGTTTTCAGCAAGGCTGCCAGGCCGTTCCACGCCTCTCCGAAGTCCGGGCGGAGACGCACGGCTTCCCGGAAACCGGCGATTGCGCCCTCGGCGTCACCCGTTGCCGCGAGAACAGTGGCGAGATTGGCATGGGCCTCCGCTAGTTCGGGGGTGAGTTCGGTGACTCGGTGCAAGTGGGCAAGGCCCTCTCGCGACCGTCCCAAGGCGCACAGGGCGACCGCGAGTAGTTGCAGCGCCTCAACGTCTTGGGGCTTGCGTTGCAGGATGGACTCGCAAAGCGCGACCAGTTCTCCGTGTCGCGCGCCCTGCTGGAGACGCAAGGCTTCTTCAAGCCAGGCTTCAGCTCCCGCGCCAGGAGCAGCTAGTCCGGTCCGCGTCCCGGAAGGAGGGTCGGCGCCGCGCCGCAGCAGCCGCTTGAGCAGGCTTCCCAGCATTTTGTCCGTGACTAGGTGACTAGGTGACTAGGTGACTAGGTGTTAAAGCATTTGATGGAGCCCGCAACGCGCAAAATCGCTGCCACACGGTCACGCAGCTACCTAGTCGCTTAGTCACTTAGTAACTCAGTCACTTTATAAGGACCATCTCGCGGTGGCCAAGCAGCACGTAGGGAAGGTCGTGGCCCCCGCAGTAGTCCTCCCAGGCTTGCGTTACCCCGGGACAAAAGATCGAGCCGTCGCACAGGATTACGCCGCCCTTGGTCAGCCGCGGATAGAAGTATTCGAGCGAGGCCAGCGTCGGCTCGTAGAGCGAGAGGTCGAGGTGCACGAATGCCCATTCACGCTCGGGCAGTGTGGCGAAGACCTGCGGGATCCATCCGGCGCAGACGTTCACGTTGGGAAATTCACCGAAGAACCCACGCACGAGTTCGGGCGACGTGTCCGTTTTGCCAGCCGGAAAGAATTCTTCCATGCGCGTCGGGCCGTCGGCATCGCGCACCGGTATCCGATCCTGCGCGACCGACGCGCTTGTCCCGGAGTAGCTATCGATGAGATGGAAGTCGTTGCCCCGGAACTCGGGCTGGCGGCTACGCCACGCGTGGCACAACAGCAGCGCCGTCGCGCCGCGGTAGACACCGCACTCGGCCCGCGCGCCGGGCAGCGCCAGCGTCGCGAGAAAATACTGTACGAGCTCGAGCCGCGTCTGGAACCGCTGCATCGTATTGAATGGCGTGACCCCGGTGCCGGTGTGATGCAGGCAGCGGGCGTAGAGCTCGGCGAAATTCTCGGGCCCAACCTTGATGTCGCGATAGAGGATCGCGAGATGCTGCCCGATCCCGGCCCTTCCGTGCAGCCGGTTGAGCTTGTCTTCGGTTTCGAGCGGATGCTCCGGCGCCGCGCCGCGACCCTGAACCAGTGACTTCGCCGCAGTGATGAGCGTTTTGAACAGCATGGCGTATGATGGCAGCGCTATCCTACCATGGCTGTTTGCCGTTCCATCGGCACCGACGCGCGTCGGCCGGGCAAATCTGACAAGTGAAAATTCATGAGCCGGATAAAAGAGATCAAGACGCACGCCGTATCGGTGCCGCTTGCGCGCCCGCTGTGGACCGCGCACGAGCCGCTGGATTCCGCGAACGTGATTCTCGTCGAAGTGAAGACGGACGACGGCCTCGCCGGTTGTGGCCAGATTCATGGTGCGCCCATGAAGGCCATCTGCGAATGGGTGGACCGTTTCGGGCAGATTGTTCGAGGGATGGAGGCAACAGCCAATGTGGACGTCTGGGAGAAACTGTTCGCTCTCACATCGCCGCGTCCTGGGGGTTATGCGGGGCGTGATGGGCTGCCGCCGCCACTGCCGCGCGGGCAACGTCCGCAGATCATGGCTGCCATGGCGGGCATCGATATCGCGTTATGGGACATCAAGGGCAAGCGCGCGGGCATGCCGGTGTATCAGCTCCTGGGCGGAAGCGCGCAGCCGGTCTTCAGTTACGCAACCGGTGGTTACTATCACGAAGGTGCTTCGGTCGAAGACTATGCACGGGAACTCGCCGGTTTCGTCAGCCGGGGATATCGGGCCGTCAAGTTAAAGACGGGGGCGGAGAGCGTTTCTGACGAGGCACAGCGGGTGCGCGCCGTGCGCCAGGCGATCGGACAGGACGTCTCGCTCATGCTCGACATGAACGCGCCGTACGATCTGGACACGTGCATGGCGTTCGCGCGCGCCGTCGAGCCCTCGAACATTCACTGGCTGGAAGAGCCGCTGCACTGGTATCTGCAGCCAGCCGATTTCGTGCGGCTTGCGCAGGCAACGACGATCCCGCTTGCGCACGGGGAGCGGGAACTGACGCGCTTCACGATGCGCGACTTCATCGCCAGCGGCGCGATCCGTTACGTGCAGTTCGACTCGACCCGGGCCGCCGGTTTCACCGAAGCCTTGCGCGTCGCCCAGTTCGCCGAACAGCATGGCGTCCGGATTGCGCCTCACCTGGCACCCGAGATCCATGCGCACTTGGTGGCAGCCTTTCCGGGCGCGGCGTTCGGCGTCGAGACGCACGGGGGCCCCGAGCGCGATCCGCTCTGGTTCCAGCTGTTTACCGAACGCGCTCAGGTGCGCGACGGATATGTGCATCTCAGCGACAAGCCAGGTTTTGGCGTGGAAATCGACTGGAGTTACGTTCAGAAAAACCGGGCGTAGCGGCGCGAGCCCCGGCCACGCACACGACTCCTGCACAGGGGGTGACAGTAGAATAGGTTCCAGGTCATCACAGTTTTCGGATCGCTTACCAAAGGAGAGGTCGATGAATGCACCGGAGAGCCAGGCCGACGGCACGACAACGGCGTTGGCAACGCCGAGTGGGAAGGCACGGACGCTCAAGGGCGCCGATATCCTGATCGAGTACCTGGTGAAGGAGCGCGTTCCCTATTTGTTCGGTGTCTGCGGGCACGGGAACGTGGGGCTGCTCGACTCGGCGCTCGGTGCGGCCGACCGCATCAAGACGATTTCCACCCATCACGAGCAATCGGCGGGTTACATGGCGGATGCGTATTACAAGATGCGCCACGAACCCGTGGCGACCTACACCTCGTGCGGGCCTGGATCGTGCAATTTGCCGGTTGCGCTCGCCGGCGCGATGATGGACTCCTCCGCGTTTCTCGCGATCACGGCCAACGTGCCCACGGGTCAGTTCAATCGCCTGCCGTTCCAGGAGACCGGCCGTTACTTTCAGGGCGATTTCCCTTCGGTGATCCGGCCCTACGTCAAGAAAAGCTTCCAGCCAACCCGCGTGGACATGATCCCGCTTGCGGTGCAGCAGGCGTTTACGCTCATGCGCTCCGGCCGGCCGGGCCCGGTCAATATCGACGTTCCGCTCAATGTCTTCCAGGAGACAGCCGAGGTTGAGGTGCCGGATCCCTACCCGCTCGTGAGCCAGCGCTTCCCGGGCGACCTCGCGGCCTTGGAGCAGGCCGTGAATTTGCTGCTGGGCGCACAGCGACCGGTGATCCTCGTCGGCCAGGGCGGGCTGCTCAGCGAGGCGAGCGAGGCACTGCTCGATTTTGTTGCGCTGACAAAGATCCCTGTCGTCACCAGCCCGAACGGCAAAGGCGCCATCGACGAAACACACGAGCTGGCGTTCGGCGCGATCGGCCGCAACGGCACCTATGCCGCGACGGAGGCGGCGCGCAACGCCGACGTCATGCTTGCCATCGGCTGCAGCTTCGATGACCGCACGTCGAGCGCCTGGATCGATGGCTACACATTTTCCATTCCGCCGACGAAGCTCATCCAGGTCGATACGGACCCGGACGAGATCGGGCGCAACTATCCAGCCTATCTCGGGATACTGGGTGATGCTCGCGCGAGTCTCGAGTTCATGATCCGTCTGGTTCGGGACAAACGAAGGGGGCAGGGCAAGGGATACGGCGACTGGCTCGCGAAACTTCGCGAGTGCCGCAAGATCTGGGATGACTATCAGGACCAGTTCGTCGGCAGCGAGCAGGTTCCGTTGCGTCCCGAGCGGCTGATGAAGGGGCTTTCACGTGTCGTGCCCGAGAACGCGATTCTCGCAACCGACGTGGGCGTGCACCATAACTGGGTCATACAGCTCTGGGAGAGCCGGCGACCGCGCCACCTGCTGCAGTCGTGGGGCTTTGCCTGCATGGGTTACGCGACCTCGGGGATACTGGGCGCGAAGCTCGCCCGGCCCGAGAGCCCCGCCGTCGCCGTGGTCGGAGACGGATCGTTTCTCATGACGCCGCACATTCTTGCCACGGCGGTCGAGTACGACATTCCCGCAGTGTGGGTGGTCTGGAACAACAACGGCTACTGCTCGATTCGCGACCTCCAGCTCGGATTCTTCGGCAAGGAGCTGGCGACGAGCTTCCAGAAAAATAAGACAGGCGAGTTGTACAGCCCCGATTTTGCAATGATGGCACGCTCGTTCGGCGTCGATTCGGCCCGCGTGGAACGCACCGCGGACCTCGAGGGGATACTGGAGACGGCAATCAAGGCGAACAAGCCCTACCTTGTGGAGGTCCCGGTCGATCGCGAGATACGGCCCGTTGGCACCGGCACGTGGTCGCTGCCGCCGCTACCGCATCCGGAACCGAACTTCACGAAGCTCGCACTCGGGAAAGGCTAGCCGCTGTCGGCGCGGGTCGCGATCGCGTCAGGTTCAGCGCTCCGTGATGCTCAGACCGCTGGCGCCGTCGCCAGGAACGACGGGCGCGTGGATACCTTCGCGAACCACCGCGCGAGCGCGGGCGCGCTGTCGCGCCACTTCATCTCGGGCAGCCGGAAATCGAGGTAACCGAGCGCGCAGGCGGCCGTTACGCTCCCGATGGTGAGTTCGCCTTCGAGCGACGCCGCCTCGCGCTCCAGTGCTGCGAGCGCAGCGGCGATCTTGCCAAGCTGCCCTGCGCGCCACTCGCTCCATTGAAACTCCTTGGGCCGGACGGCGGCCTCGTAGCGGCACAGCACCGCTGCGTCGAGGACTCCGTCGCACAGGGCCTGCTGGCGGAGCGCCTGCCACCGGGCCGGCCCGTTCGCGGGAAAAAACTTCCGGCCCGTATGCAATTCATCCAGGTACTCGCAGATCACCCGCGAGTCGAAAAGGGCGCTACCATCCGCGGTGATCAGCGTCGGGACTTTTATCAACGGGTTGTCGCGGGCCAGCTCGAGATTGGGATTGACGGGCGAGACCGTGATCACGTGCGGCTCAATATCGCGATCGAGCCCGGTTTCGAGTGCGACCATGCGCACTTTACGCGCGAACGGAGAAGCCGGGGCGTAGTGCAGTTTCATTTTCATTGGCGTGGTTCCTTAGACGAGTTTTGCCAGAGGGCAGCACCGCGCCGGACCTTGCGCGCGAGATTCCAGCTTGGCCTCTCTTGCGCCGCACCGGGTGAGGGGCGCCTAATGCGCGAAGAATTCCTTGACCTTGTCCATCCAGGACTTGGCGCGTGGATTGTGGCGTCCTGCGCCGGTCTGGTTGATCTGCTCGAGCTCGGCCAGGAGCTCACGCTGGCGCGCGGTGAGGTTCACCGGTGTCTCGACCATCACGTGGCAGATGAGATCGCCGTGGCTCGCGGAGCGCACCCCTTTGATGCCTTTGTTCCGCAACCGGAACATCTGGCCGGCTTGCGTGCCCGACGGCACCTTGATCTTGGCGAAACCATCAAGTGTCGGAATCTCGATCTCGCCGCCGAGCGCCGCCACCGTGATGCTGATGGGCATTTCGCAGTGCATGTCATTGTGGTCGCGCGTGAAAACCGAGTGCGGGCGGATGTGGATCACCACGTAGAGATCGCCAGGGGGGCCGCCGTTCATGCCGGCCTCGCCTTCGCCCGAGAGGCGGATGCGGTCGCCTTCGTCCACCCCGGCGGGGATTTTCACTGAGAGCGTCTTGTGCCGCTTGACGCGCCCGGCCCCGCTGCAGCTTTGGCACGGTGAAGCGACGATCTTGCCTTTGCCGTGGCAGCGCGGGCAGGTCTGCTGGATGGAAAAGAAACCCTGCTGCATGCGCACCTGGCCGTGGCCCTGACAGGTGGGGCAGGTGCTGGGCGCGGTGCCCGACTTGGCGCCAGTACCGTGGCAGGTGTCGCACTGCTCCATCGCGGGAATGCGGATGCGCGTCTCGGTGCCACGCGCCGCCTCCTCGAGCGAGATCTCGAGGTTGTAACGGAGGTCTGCCCCGCGGAACACGTTCGAGCGCGAGCGACCCCCGCCCAAGATGTCGCCGAAGATGTCGCCGAACGCATCGGCAAAGCCGCCGGCTCCAGGGCCGAAACCGCCGGCTCCCGCTGCCATGGACGGATCCACGCCGGCGTGGCCGAACTGGTCATACGCCCCGCGTTTCTGGGCGTCGGACAGGATCTCGTAGGCTTCCTTTGCTTCCTTGAAGTGCTCCTCGGCCTTGGGATTGTCCGGATTGCGATCCGGATGCCATTTCATGGCGAGCTTGCGGTACGCCTTCTTGATGTCCTCTTCAGAGGCGTCCCGGTTCAGCCCCAGCACATCGTAGTAGTCTCTTTTCGCCATTTGTCTTCTTCACCACAGAGACACGGAGTCAGAAATCACGGAGGCCGCTGCGTTCTTTCAACGCGAAAAAACGCAAGCGCAGGTCAAGGAGCCCCAGACCCTGCTTGCGTCTCCGCAATCAAGACTCAATGAGATTGTCAGTGTCTCTGTGCCTCTGTGGTTGATCGTTATTTCTTTGCGTCTTTCACTTCCGAGTACTCTGCATCGACGACATTGCCGTCGTCCTTCGTCTCGCCCTCGGGCTTCGCGCCTTCCTCGCCCTGGGCCGGCTGCTTGGCCTGTTCCTTGGCGTACATCTTCTCCGCGAGCTTGTGCGCCGCCTGCGCGAGCGCCTGCGTCTTGGCCTCGATCTCGGCCTTGTCCTCGCCTTTCAGCGTTTCCTCGGCCTCCTTCAGCGCCTGCTCGATCTGCGCCTTTTCCTCAGCGGTGAGCTCGTCGCCGTGGTCCTTGAGTGATTTCTTCACGCCGTGAAGGATGTGATCGCACTGGTTGCGGGCGTCCACGAGCTCGCGCATCTTGCGGTCTTCCTCGGCGTTCGCCTCCGCGTCCTTCACCATGCGCTGGATCTCCTCTTCGCTGAGACCCGAGCTCGCCTGGATCTTGATCTTGTTCTCCTTGCCCGTCGCCTTGTCCTTCGCGGACACGTGCAGGATGCCGTTCGCGTCGATGTCGAACGTGACCTCGATCTGCGGCATGCCGCGTGGCGCCGTCGGGATGTCGGCCAGATTGAACTGGCCAAGGCTCTTGTTCACACGCGCCATTTCACGCTCGCCCTGCAGCACGTGAATCGTGACCGCGGTCTGGTTGTCGTCCGCCGTCGAGAACACCTGCGTGGCCTTGGTCGGGATCGTGGTGTTCTTCTGGATGAGCTTGGTCATCACGCCCCCGAGCGTCTCGATGCCGAGCGAGAGCGGCGTTACGTCGAGCAACAGCACGTCCTTGACGTCGCCTTTCAGCACGCCCGCCTGGACCGCGGCGCCGACAGCCACGGCCTCATCCGGGTTGACGTCCTTGCGCGGCTCCCGCCCAAAGAACGCCTTGACCTTCTCCTGGACTTTGGGCATGCGGGACTGTCCGCCCACGAGAATGACATCGCTGATATCCGAGGACTGGATGCCGGCGTCCTTCATCGCGATGCGGCAAGGCTCGATGGTCCGGTCGATGAGGTCCTCGACCAGGCTTTCGAATTTTGCGCGGGTGATCTTGATCCCCAGGTGCTTGGGCCCGGATTGATCGGCCGTGATGTAGGGCAGGTTGATCTCGGTCTGCTGCGACGAGGAGAGCTCGATCTTGGCCTTTTCCGCCGCGTCCTTGAGCCGCTGCAGCGCGAGCATGTCCTTGTGCAGATCGAGGCCGCTTTCCTTCTTGAATTCGTCGCACAGGTAATCGATTACCCGCTGGTCGAAATCCTCGCCTCCGAGGAACGTGTCGCCGTTGGTGGAGAGCACTTCGAACTGCTTCTCGCCTTCGACATCGGCGAGCTCGATGATCGAGACGTCGAAGGTGCCCCCGCCGAGGTCGTAGACCGCGACCTTGCGGTCGCCCTTGCCTTGCTTGTCCATGCCGAAGGCGAGCGCGGCCGCCGTCGGCTCGTTGATGATGCGCTTGACGTCGAGGCCCGCGATGCGGCCGGCGTCCTTCGTCGCCTGGCGCTGGGAATCGTTGAAGTAGGCGGGCACCGTGATCACCGCCTCGGTGACGGACTCACCCAGGTAGTCTTCCGCGGTTTTCTTCATTTTCGCGAGCACCTGCGCCGAGACCTCGGGCGGCGCCATCTTCTTGCTCCGCACCTCGACCCAAGCGTCCTTGTTGCCCGCCTCCACGATCTTGTAGGGAACGACCTTGACGGCCTTCTGCACTTCGCTTTCCGCGAACCGCCGGCCGATCAGGCGTTTAACCGCGTAAAGGGTGTATTGGGGGTTGGTGACCGCCTGGCGCTTCGCCGGCGCACCGGTAAGAATCTCTCCATCGTCCATGTACGCGACGGTTGAGGGCGTGGTTCGCGCGCCCTCCGAGTTCTCGATCACTTTAGGCTGGCCGTTTTCCATCACGGCCACGCACGAATTCGTGGTCCCCAGGTCAATCCCGATGATCTTTGCCATGTTTCTACCTCGTTGGTTTTCCTGAAAAATCTTTCATAAGAGGGATATGGGGGTCAACCCTCAACTTTCAACGCTTTTTGCCTTCGCCACCGTCACCAGCGCAGGCCGGACCACCCGGTCGTGCAGCAGGTAGCCCTTCTGCAGGACCTGGACCACGGTGTTGGGCTCGGCTTCGCACTCGACCACGCTGATGGCCTGGTGCCGATGGGGATCAAATTTCTGGCCGGCGGGGTCGATTTCCACCAGGCTGAACCTCTCGAATACGCTTCGGAGCTGCTTCAGCGTCAGCTCGATGCCGCTTTTCATGCTCTCGACGGATGCGTTCTCGACGACAAGAGCCGCTTCGAGGCTGTCTTTGACTGCAAGCATCTCGGTCGCAAAATTTTCCACCGCAAACTTGTGGGCGCCGGCAATGTCGGCCTGCGCGCGCTTGCGGATGTTGTCCGCTTCTGCCCTCGCACGCAGCCAAGCATCATGGTGTTCCTGCGCCGCGAGCTCGGCGCGCTTGAGCAGCACCTCGGGGCTCGGCATCGTTTCGGCAGCGGGGGCCTCGGGTGTTTGCTGCGGCGTTTCGGGCGCACCGGGTTGCTCGGTCAGTTCGCCGGCCGGCTCTTCCTGCTGGTTCAAGCCAGCCGTGCGGGCATCGGGTGTTTCCTGCATCAGGGTCTCCCTCTCAACCTGGGAAAGATTGGGCTAACCGTGCCCATTTCAAGGGAACAGAGGTATTTTTGTAACCGGTTGTCAGAATTGAGATTTTCATGGCCAAGAACGGACCACGAGATCGTGGATACCACCGGCGAGCTCGCGAGTCGCGTGCAGGGCGCGGCATTCTATGCGGTCGAGAAACCTCAACCCCTCACGCTGGCGGGTGCCTAAGAGCCCCTAACACAATGAAACGCGCGTGCGTTGCGAGCCAAAATCGTGACAGCGCAGCGTGTGTTTCATTGTGTTCGGGGCTCTTAGCTCTCTGCGCCCATGGCAAGCGCGCTCAGGCGCGATTTCTCGAGTTGCTCGTTCGAGACCTTGTGCTCCCAGCCAAGGAGGTTTCGCAACACGATGTCGGTGAGCGTGTGGATCCAGTCGTCGCGCTCGTTGAGGCACGGGATGTGATGAAACTCGCGCCCCCCGGCCTTGAGGAAGATCGTCTTGCCCTCGATCGCGATTTCCTCGAGAGTTTCCAGGCAATCGCTGACGAAACCCGGGCACATGACGTCGGCGCGCCCGAGCTTCTGCTTGCCGAGCTCTTTCAGAACGTCGGCAGTGTAGGGCTTCAGCCACTCGGTCCTGCCAAAACGCGACTGGAACGTGATTCGATATTGCTCCGGGCGCAGCGACAGCGCCTCCGCGAGCAAGCGCCCCGTTTTCTGGCATTCGCAGTGGTAAGGATCACCCTTGTGGAGCGTGTGGCGCGGCACCCCGTGAAAACTCATCAGAAGCACGTCGGGGCGGTGGTTCCTCATCCAGTAGTCGCGGACACTTTGCGCCAGCGCGCCGATGTAGCCGGGATGGTCGTGAAAGCTGCGTACTGTTCGCAACGCAGGCTGATTGCGCATGGCCGCAAGGCAGCCGGTGACGGCATCGACGACGGAAGCCGTGGCGCTGGCCGAGTACTGCGGATAGAGCGGGACGACGAGAATGCGGTTGCAATGATGAAGCTTCATCTCACGGATCTTGTCCGCGATCGAAGGCGAGCCGTAGCGCATCGCGTAGTCGAGCACGATGGGCATCTGCTGGGTGCGATCGCCGAGATAACCGCGCACGAGCTTGGTTTGCCGCTCGGTATGCACTTTGAGCGGTGAGCCGTCGCTCATCCACACCTGGGCGTAGCGTTCGGCCGACTTCCTGGGCCGTGTTGTAAGCACGAAGCAATGCAGGATCGGCCACCATACGAGGCGGGGAATTTCGACCACTCTTGGGTCGGACAGGAACTCCCGGAGATAGGCACGTACCGCGCCGGAGTTCGGCGCGTCCGGCGTGCCGAGGTTGACGAGCAGCACGCCGATGCGGGGATCGGTGCCGTGCGCGTAAGGCGGTTCCGGGTTCACGGTTGCCGGTTCAACGTTCCGGGTTCAAGGTTCAAGGATCGGATCCAAGGGTATTGAACGTTGAACTTGGAACTTGGAACGTGAAGTTCAGCGCTGGGTGAGCACGGTGCTGAGGAGCTTCGCCGTGATATCCACGAGAGGGATCACGCGCTCGTAGGCCATGCGCGTCGGGCCGATCACGCCAACGGTGCCGACCACCTGGCCGTCCACGGTGTAGGGAGCGGCGATAACGCTGCATTCGTCGAGCGGCGCCACGCCGGATTCGCCGCCGATGAAGATCTGGACACCCTCGGCGCGGCTCGAGATGTCGAGCAGCTGCAGCAGACCGGTTCTGTGGTCGAAAAGCTCGAAGAGCTTGCGGAGATTGGACATGTTGGACGAGAGGTCCTGCGAATCGAGCAGGTTACTTTCGCCCGAGATCACGACGTCCTCGGAAGATTCGCTTGCCGCGCGGCTTCCCGCGTCCAGCGCGGCCGTCATCAGCCGCGTCATGTCCTCGGTCATCTGCCTCAACTCGTCCCGGATACGGCGACGGATCTCGTCGAAGTTCAGGCCGGCGTAGTGCTGGTTGAGGATATTGGCGGCTTCCGTCAGCTCCGAAGGCGTGAACGGCCTGTCCGTCTGCAGGATCCGGTTTTGCACGTCGCCTTCGGGGGTGACGATGATGAGGAGGATGCGGTTCTCGGAGAGTCGCAGGAACTCGATGTGACGGAACCCGGCGTTGCGGCGCGGCGTCATCACCACCCCCGCGAAATGCGTCAACCCGGAAAGGAGGTGCGAGGCCGACGTCACGAGTCTTTGCCGGTTCTCGGTGTCGAGCTGCTCTTCCAGCTGATGGACTTCCACTCGATCGAGCGGTTTGATGGTGAGCAGCGTATCCACGAAAAACCGGTATCCGCGCGCCGTCGGCACCCGTCCCGCTGACGTATGGGGGCTTGCAATAAAGCCTATGTCCTCCAGGTCCGCCATGATATTGCGGATACTTGCCGGGCTCAGGTCGAGCCCGGAGAATTTCGACAAGGCGCGCGATCCTACCGGCTGACCCTCCGCGATATAGTGTTCGATCAGCGTTTTGAGCAGGAGCTGGGCTCGTTCGTTCATGACGGGGGCGTCAGCCATGGAGCTATTCTACTAAAAACAGTGACCCGTGACCCGTGACCCGTGACAAGTGAGCGGTGACCGGTGACCGGTGACCCGCGACCCTGACAGGTGAGTCGTGTTTCCAACCTCAAACGCGGTCGTTTCTTAAG
>JAQBFV010000362.1:0-15047 GCA_032123035.1 Betaproteobacteria bacterium
CATCCTCGGCTCAGAAGGGTAGAGTAACATTGGCGGACGCGGATTAATGAGTCGTGAATCGTAAATCGTAAGACGTGTTTTAACCGCAGATACACGCAGATAAACGCAGATAAACGCAGATATTTCATTACAGAAATCAAAACCTGTTCTGCCTTCTGCCTTCTGCCTTCTGACTTTGGGGACCGCCGCAGATAAACGCGAATGTTATGAAAAGTACTCATTGCAATCGAAAGCGCCGCGAAATCCTTGTCGCCGCGGGGGCCGGACTGATTTTGGGCGCGCTGCAGCGGGCAGGTCGCGCTGCCGACAACGCCGGCGGTCGTGCCATGAAAATCGGCATCATCGGCACGGGCCAGATTGGCGGCACGTTAGCCGAACTGTGGGCGAAGGCGGGGCACGAGCTGCTGATTTCGTCCCGGCATCCCGACCAGCTCAAGGACCTTGCCGGGCGCCTCGGGCCAAAAGTGCGGGCCGGTACGCCGCGAGAAGCGGCGGCCTTTGGCGAGGTCGTATTGGTTGCCGTGCCGTACGGGGCGTTCCCGCAGGTGGGCCGCGACTACGCGCGGGAGCTGAAGGGAAAGGTTGTGCTCGACCCCGGCAATCCTTATCCCTCGCGCGATGGCGACATGGCCTACGCCGCGCGGAAAAAGGGGACCGGCGTCGCGGACGCGGAGTTTTTCCCGGGCGTACGCCTGGTGCGCGCGTTCAACTCGCTGCCGCACTGGGAGCTTAAGAGCGAAGCGCATCGCGCGGGCGAGAAGGCGGCGATACCGCTGGCCGCCGACGATGCGGGCGCCTTGAGGATTGCGGAATGGTTGGTGCGTAACGCGGGATTTGACCCGGTCTTCGTGGGCCCGCTCTCCCGCGCGCGGGAGTTCGACGTGGGCACTGAGGTCTACGGGCGGGCGCATACGGCGCGCGAGCTGCGCGAAGCGCTCGGCCTTAAACCCTAACAGCCGTGATTCGTGAGTCGTGAGTCGTGATTCGAGTTGGCAACAACCATACGATCAAACAGCGATGCGCTGAGCGCCAAGGACAAGCCACCAATCACAAATCACGAATCACAAGTCACGGCAGTTGTTGCCGCAGATAAACGCGGAAAAACGCAGATTGATTAACCCGAGAGGCGAGAGGAGAAAAGCGATCGATCCTAGAAGCCTGAAGCCTGAAACCTGAAACCTGAAACCTGAAACTCGATCCTTCATCCTTCTGACTTCTGACTTCTGCCTTTGGGCTCAGGCCATGGCCCGCAGCCCGTCCACGTAGACGTAGCTGCGGCGATCGTGGTCGAAGATGTAGCTTAAAAGCTGGCGGCGGTTTTCCCTGGCGCCTGGGGGTCGCAGTGACACATGGACCCAGCCAGAGCTGGGTCCCTTGGCCGGGTCGTAGCACTCGCAGATCAGCTGGTCGAACTCGAGGTTTCTTTCCACCCACCGCGCAAGTTCCAGCGTCGCGACGCCCGGAATGGTCACATCGCATGCTTCCCCGGCGGTGTGCTGGCTGCTGCTGGACCAGCTCGGCGGTTTTTTCTTGAGCGCGCGCTCGAGCCCCTGACACCGGTACACGCTGTTGGGAGAGAACGCCCCGAATTCATCGCGCATCGGCTGCAGCACGCTGCGGCACAGGTAAACCGCCGCGCGCACGTGCGTCACGCTTGTGAACGAATTGCGTATGCCGAGCCGGTCGGCGAGGTCGGAGCGCGTAAGGTCGCCAAACCAGAAATTCTTCGACACGCGGTCATGGTGCTTCGGCCGGGCGGGAAACCGGTCCCAGCGTATCCTTCTCAAATCCGCCATCACATAGTCCCTATCGCATCCTGGAGGCGGCCCGTGCCGCGAACGCAAGGTGCATTTGTTCCTCGGTCAGGATTGCCGGGCCAGGGAATGATGCGACGGTAGTGTACACTCAGCCCAGATAGCCGGGACCTGGCCGGCGAAGCGGGGTGTTACCCGCAGCGAACAGGCTCGGCACGAGTCAGCAGTCACGAGTCATGCCTTACGACATTCAAGAGGTTTGAATGAAACCGCCGGTTGAGATCAGGGACCGTTCCGATTACCAGCGTCGAATGAACGAGCTGCTCAGGATCGACCTGCGCCGGACCGTTGTTCTGACCGTGGACATGCAAAACGAGTACCTCGACATGAAAGTCGCCACCTCTCCGGTCGCGCCCGACGAGTCGAAACGGGTCATCGGTTACGCGAAGAAGCTGCTCGCGTTCGCCCGGGTGGAAGGCCTGCCGGTGATCCACGCCTACGTCAAGCGGCGCCCGGCGGAAGTCGAGCGCGGCTTCTTCGTCACCGGCGTGATGACTGAAGCGAGCCGGCAGGCGCGGCTCTCCCAGAACGCGCAGGCCGAGGCGCGCAAAGGCCCGGACCGGATCGACGGCACCCCGGCCGCCGAGATCCCGGCGGAACTGGTCGAGCCGGGAGACATACACGTGACCACCAAGCGCTCGATGGACGCGTTTCTTGGAACCGACCTCGATACGCTCGTCGGCCGGACGTTCAAGGCCGAGACCGTCGTCATCACGGGAATCAATACGGACACCTGTGTCTACTCGACGGCTTTCTCGGCGCAGAATCGGGGCTACCGGCCCGTAGTGATCTCCGACTGCGTCGCCAGCATGCGCGGGCTCGATCACCATTGGATGGCGTTAGAGCTTATGTCGCGCTCAATCGCCTGGGTGATGACGGTGGACGAGTTCAAGGCGAAGGTGCAGGCGGCAAGGGTCATGGAACCTGCCGCGGCTCATTGACCGGTTAGGCGCACGGCGTGAACAGGGTGCAATTCGTCTGGCAGTACGTGGGTTCCTGCCTGGGCAATCAGCTACCGTCGGGCGAGTGCGCGCCGTTGTGGCAGTTCGGGATCATCATTTTGCTGCTGGTGTTTGCTGTTGCCGCCCTTATCGTCATTAGGGTGATGACGGCCGATGATCCCAGGCCGCTCCCGACTGGGCCGCGGCGTCGCAGTAATCGAAAACCGTAGAGGAGCCCATGACAGAGCGAGGCAAGATCCGGCGGGTTGTGACGGGGCATGACAAGGACGGCAAGGCGATCGTCATCTCGGACGGCGCCGTACCAACGGTACACACCAACCCCTTGCGCCCCGGCCACGTTTCGAATGACGTTTGGAGGACGACCGCGGCGCCGGTATCGGTCACTCGCGACGAGCCGGAACCGACGACCGGCCCGCGCCGGCTCCATCCGGGGCCGGGCGGCACGGTGTTCCGCATTTCGGAAGTCGGTCCGGAAACGGACGCGATCCGCAATCTCACTCCGGAAAAGGCGCGCGAGATTTTCAAGGCAAACGGAAACGAGGAGGCCTCGACATTTGGCCGCGGCGGACACCATCCGCTCATGCACCGCACCGAGACCGTGGACTATGCCGTGGTGCTTGACGGCGAGATCTACCTCGTGCTCGACGATACCGAGGTGAAGCTCACCACGGGTGACGTCGTCATCCAGCGCGGCACGAACCACGCGTGGAGCAACCGCTCCGGCAAGCCCGTGCGCATGCTCTATGTGCTGATTGACGGCGAATTCGATCCGGAACTCGCGGAGGCGTTTAAACGCGCGTAGTGGAAATTTAGCCGCCGATGAACGCCGATGAACGCCGATAGAACTTCATATTCGAAGAACGAAAACCGCAAAGCCAAGCCAGACAGGAGTTGCTGACGTTTTGGTTTTTGATTGTTGTTATATCCGCGTTTATCGGCTTTAAACTGCGGCTGAACCGAGTTTTTGATCGATTCTTGTCTTGCTCATCGGCGTGTATCGGCGTTCATCGGCGGCTAAGTAACGGGGTTCGCGGTTCTTGTATAGGTGAACCTTCGTTTATCTGCGGCTAAGGCTCAGGTGTGAATGCGCTGCGACCGACGATTCGCGGACGGTTTAGTCCACTCGCCACTCACGAATTTCCGAGATTCCACGAGGCGACGCCGAAGCCGACGTAGACCTCGGGGATCGCCTTGTAGTTAATTAATTCGAAGCCGTTGCCCCCCGCCGCACCGTGCGCCGCGATCCAGTTGCGGATCTCGGAGGCGCCGTTACCGACGGTCGGCAGGCGCTTCGTCAGGAACTCGATTAGCGGCCGCTGGTCGCCCGATTCGAAAAGCCGGAGGCAGTCACGGTCGAAATCTTCCTCGATGAGACCCATCGTCGGCTCGCCGATGGAGTGGCTGAGACCGCCAGTGCCAAGCACTGCCACTCGCAGCTCTTCCGGATAGGTCGCTATTGCCTCGGCCAGCATCGCGCCCCACGCATAGCAGCGTTTCACGGTGGGGAAGGGCGGTTCGATATCGTTGAGCACGACCGGCACAATGGCGGGGAGCGGCTCGATCCCGGCTTTCCACAGCGGGATGCAGAATCCGTGGTCGAGAATCAAGTGATGCGATACCGAAGGCTCGAAATCGCGCTCGAGCGCGGTCTTGAGAATATGGTCCGCGAGCCGCGGATGGCCGGGGATCTCGCGGTGGGGGAAATCCTTGAGCCAGGGTTCGTTGGGACCCTCATGGACTTCGCCCACCCCCACGCAGATCGACGGCAGATTGTCGATGAAGAAATTGGTCCAGTGATCGGGCGAGATCACGATCAGCACGTCCGGGTGCGCTGCGTTGACGCGGCGCCCGAGCTCCGAGAATGCCGCCGAGATGCTCTGCTGGTTGGCGGGCCTGATCTCCTGCCAGTTGCGAACGATGAGCGGCCCGTGGCTTGCCGCGTAGACGCCGACGAGCTTAGCCATCAGCGGCTTTCGTCTGCTCGCCCGCGCCCCGTATCCGGTGCAGGAAATCCGCCTCCCCCATGCCAGCCACCAAGAAGTAGAAACGCAGCTGGTACGGATTGACCAGCCGCGAGAGGTAGGCCACGTCGTCGGCCTCGATCGCGGCACGGACCTCGGGCTTGAGCGGGTAGCGGTCGAGCACCTTCGTCCGATCGGCCCGGTACTCATCGGCCGCTGCCGGAGTCTGAAGGTCGAAGAAAAGCTTGCTTGCCCAGTAATCTCGCATCGACTGCCTTTCTGGTGGTGAGGCCTTGCGCCCGAGGTCGATGAATCTCCCGCAGCCCATTTTATCCATTACCATTCCATCCATTCAACAGATGTCGCTGTCGGTATGTCCGAGGCGGGTTGTACGCACGAGGCACTAAAAGCGATCTCAAAAACCCCTACAGCCACGGAATCACACGGAAACACACGGACGAAAGTCAAAAACAGACAAGGACGGGGTTACATTCCGTGCCGTTCCGTGTGGTTCCGTGGGTGATGTTTTTCGAGTTGCTGGGGGCTTTTGAGACTGGTTCTAGTCACGAGTCACGAATTTGGAGGGAAAAGGAATGATCGGCGACGCTTCATGGCTCGATACGGCTGGCAGGCTGCTTATTGTGTTCTTTTTCCTGGCGGCGGGCCTGTACAACGTCGGTCCTGCGACGGCCAGAGGCCACATCGAGCGCATAGCGGCGCTCGGTGTGCCGCTGCCGGTGGCCGCGTTCTGGTTCGGAATGACGCTGCAATTCACTGGCTGTGCGCTCGTGCTGGCGAACTGGCGTGCTGACATCGGCGTGTGGTGCCTGATCGTGTTCACTGTCGTTGCCAACGCGATGTTTCACCGCTTCTGGCGCGTGACGGACCCGGCGCGGCGCCACACCTTGCGGCTGCTCCTGCTGAACGGCATCGCGATAGTGGGCGGGCTGCTGCTTCTCCTGGAGAACGTTCGCTGAGCGCCAGGACGCTTGGGGCGCACGGTTGTTTGCATTATCCTCTGTGAACAATGGCAAAGACACTAACGCCTGACGCGACGCTGCGCTCGACTCCCGAAACGGTGAGTTGGGGGTGGATTGCCGCGCAACGGATACCGGTGCTGCGCGTGCGCTCGGAGCAGACGGTGCGGATCGACACGGTGTCGCACCAGGGGCTCAACACGCAGCTCGATCCCGTCGCCTTCTTCGGTCAAGCTGGCATCGCACCCGACGCCGTGCTGCAGGACGCGCGCGACGTCTATGCCGGCGTGAAGCGTGCCGAAGGCGCCGGCCCGCACATCGTGACCGGCCCGATCTACGTCGAGGGCGCCGAGCCTGGTGACCTGCTGGAAGTGCGCATGCTCGACGTCGAGATCCGCGTGCCCTACGGCGTGAATGCCACCGGGCCGGGCTCGGGGGCGGCGCCGGATTTGCTCCATGAGCCGGCGCAAAAAATCATCAAGCTCGATCTCACGCGCGGCGTGGCGCTCTTTGCGCCCGAGGTCGAAGTGCCGCTCGCGCCGTTCATGGGGATCGTTGCCGTCGCGCCGCCGCCGGATCGCTCGCCGGCGAACACCAAGCCGCCGGGGGCCTTTGGCGGCAACCTCGATTTCAAACATCTCACGTCAGGCGCCACGCTCTACCTGCCGGTGTTTAACTCCGGCGCGCTGTTCTACATCGGCGACGGCCACGCGTGCCAGGGTGACGGCGAAGTGGACGGCACGGCGATCGAGATCTCCCTCACGCCGACCGTGCAGCTTATCGTCCGCAAGGGCGCGGGCGGGAGCATGAGCGCCCCGCGCGCGGAGGATGCGGCCCACTATTACTCGATGGGATTGGGCGCGGACCTCGACGAAGCTCTCGCGCGGGCTGTGAAAGAGACCACGGCATTCCTGCAGCAGCACGCGAGCCTTTCGACGGCGGAGGCTTATGCGCTGTGCAGCCTCGCAGTTGATTTTCGCATCGGCGAGGCCGTCAACAACGTGCTCATGGTCTACGGCGCGGTACCGAAGCGCCTGTTTCGCAGCAATCCCGCTTACTGGGCGAACTCGTAGGGCGTGCTTTAGAAATCGAGGCCATTGCGTGTATCTGCGGCTTCAAACAGGTGTTTCGGCAAACGCCTGTCCGCGCGACGATCGTTCAGGCCTAGCGGGGCTTGATTCCCGCCCGCTTCGCAACCTTTCGCCATTTCGCGATTTCCGCGCGCAGCGTACGCGCGAATTCATCCGGGCTGCTGCCGATCGGCTCTCCGCCCAGTCTGGACAGTACCGATGTCACCTGGGATGAATGGAGGGCGTCCACGATTGCAGCGTGAATCATGTCGATGATGCGGCGCGGTGTGCCGGCGGGCGCAAGCATCGCGCTCCAGGATGCTGCCTCGTAGCCTTTAACGCCGGCCTCGCTAATCGTCGGAATGCCGGGAAGGGCGGGCGAGCGCTTCAAGGTCGTGACCCCAAGCGCGCGCAGCTTGCCGGCCTTCACGAGCGACACCACCGCTACGATTGGCAGCAGCGCCATGTCGACTTCACCACCCACCACGGCTACGGCCGAGGGTGCCGCGCCTTTGTACGGAATATGCGTGATCTCCACGCCCGCCATGCTCTTGAAGAGCTCGAGCGAGAAGTGAGCCGAAGTTCCTGCGCCCGCTGATGCCGCCGTGAGGTGATCGGGCTTGGCCTTGGCTAGCGCGACCAGCTCCCGCACAGATTTCGCCGGCATGACGGGGTGCACGACGAGGAGATTCGGCGTCGCCACGAGCTGGCTAATCGGCGCGAGGTCCTTCAACACGTCATAGCTGAGCTTTTTATAGCTGCTCGGGCTGATCGACAGTGCCGTTGAGCCGCATAGCAGCGTATAGCCGTCCGGGGCCGCGCGTGATACCAATTCCGCGCCGATGTTACCCGAGGCGCCTGGCCGGTTGACGATGACCACGGGCTGGCGCCAGACCTCGCCCATGCGTTTACCCAACGTGCGGGCAACAAGGTCGACCGACCCGCCGGCTGAGAACGGCACGATCACGGTAACCTTCTTGGCAGGGTAGACCTGTGCGAAAACGCTGCCGGTGATCCCCAGAAGCAGAACAAGAACGAATCTGAATGTTCGCATGCGACGGCTCTCCTCGAATTTATTCTTGGGCGTCGTGGTCAGACGCATCTGTGAGTCGGAGTGGATCGTGCCCATAGACAATCTGGCTGCTGGACTGTCGAACTATACCCTGCGGCAGACCCTTTGTCCGCGCGCAGCGTAAGCTAGAATGGCCAGAATGTGCGGACGCTACGCGATTTACGGCCCCGTCTCACGCACGAACCGAGACGCAATCGAGTTCCTCGGCGAGGAAATCGCTTTTCATCCGACCTTCAACGCGGCGCCGACGCAGAACCTGCCCGTCTTTCGCGTAAGTCTCGAGGACGGGCGGAAGCTCACGATGCTGCGCTGGGGCCTGGCTCCGTCATGGGCGAAGGATCCGGCCATCGGCGCCCGCATGATCAACGCCCGCTCGGAAACGGTCGCGGAGAAGCCGTCGTTCCGGGCGGCCTTCCGGCGCCGGCGCTGCCTGGTGCCGATGTCCGGTTTCTACGAATGGCAGAAGGCCGGCGCGCGCAAGGTGCCGCATTTCGTGCGCTTGCTCAACACGGACGTATTCGCGGCCGCGGGTCTCTACGAGTATTGGCCGGGAAAGGACGGCGCGGCGCCGATTGAAAGCTACACGATCCTCACCACTGGCCCGAACGAACTGATGCGCGCAGTGCATGACCGGATGCCGGTCATCCTGCACGAGCGCGACTACGAGGCATGGCTCGACCCGAGAAATGAAAAGCTGGAGGCGCTGAGCGAACTGCTCACGCCCTTTCCGGCCGAGGAGATGCGCGCCTACCCGATCAGCGCGCGCGTCAACAACACGCGTAACGATGGGCCGGAGCTGATCGAGCCGGCGTGAGGCCCACAGCGTGCTGTCGCCGGTCTCACGACACTCTGTAGACGATGTCGTGCTCTCGCGCGTGGTCGATCACCTTGATGCCGAAATCATCGGCCGGCCCGACTTCCATGACCGACTGATGCTCGACCTGCAGTGAATCCACGCGCTGCGCGAAATCGGTCGTGTGTCCCTTGATGTGAAGGCGGTCGCCCACCCGCAGCGTGATGCCCGCGTCCAGCCGGATCACCGCGACGGTGAGGTGGCTGAAGTAATGGGTCACGACGCCGATGCGCTCGCCGGGGACCGTCTCCGGCGGTGCCACGCGGACGGGCCGCGCCACCGGCTTGGACTTGCGGGAGGCGACGCGGACAGGTTTCCTTCCGGGCGCACGTCTGGCCGCTGTTTTCCTGGCGGCCTTCTTGCGGGGCTTCGCGGTTTTCCGCCGCGCGGCCGGCTTGCGCGCCGGCGCCTTGCTCCGCTTCACCTTGGCCTTGGTCTTCTTTCTGGATTTTGCTTTCTTTCTCGCCGCCATGTTGATCTCCCGCTGGTTGGCACACGTGATCGAAAGAGCTTGGAAACTTCATGTTAGTCCACGTCCCGTCGTACATCAAATCGGTTTGCGGCGCGGGGATGGGCCCCATTCCCCCGGGCGCCGCTACGCGGCAGGGACCAGCTATGCGCGGGGGGTTCGTGAGATCATGGAGTTTGGCGGCGGCATGAGCCGACGGCTGGAAAACCATAGCGAAGAGGAGACAGGACCATGGATACGCAGGAACTCTACGATCGCGGGGAGAAACTCCGTCGGCAGATCTTCGGGAACGAGGCAGTGGACAAGCGCATGAACGCGCTCGGCGATTTCGGGGCACCACTTGATAACATGATCAACGCCCATGCTTACGGCGACGTTTGGAGCCGCACGGCGCTTCCGCTGAAGACCAAGAGCCTCGCTGTGCTGGGCATCAACGCGGCGCTCAATCGCCCCGCCGAATTCCGCGTGCACGTGAAAGGCGCGCTCGCCAACGGCTGCACGATTGAAGAAATCCGGGAAGTGCTCTTGCTCGTCGCGATCTACTGCGGTTTCCCCGCTTCGATCCAGGCGCACCACATCGCTTTTGAAGTTCTGAACGAAAAGAAGTAATTGAACCGCGGAGGCACGGAGAGAAGCAGAATCAAAATTGAACCGCCAAGCACGCCAAGAGAAGCAAGCATAATAATTGAACCGCCGAGACGCCGAGAGAAACAAGACATGATTGAACCGCTAAGGCACCAAGCGCGCCAACATTTCGCCCACAAGCTTCACCGCAGAGGTCGCCAAGGACGCGGAGGAACAGAAAATCTTTACCGCAGAGGTCGCTAAGGACGCAAAGGATTACGAATAGGACTTAAAGAGCGCAGCAAGGGCCGCGTCGAAACCATCGGCTTTCCTGTCTGCCCCTCTTAGCGTTACCTTAGCGTCCTTTAGATTTTCTATTGATTATTATTCCTTGGCGTCCTCTGCGTCCTTAGCAATGAGGCTTTGGTTTTCCTTAGCGCCCTCCGCGTCCTTGGCGGTTCAGCTTTGAGAGTGATTCACCAGTCGAATCACGACTCACGAATCATGACTCACGGGTGTTAGGATAGGCGCATGGCCATGGTCCCGTCTTTTGTGTCTCCGCCGAAGGGTGAGCTCGTGTACCTCCTGCGGCTCGGCCGCTTCCTCGCTCCGTACCGTTGGCGCGTTGCGGCCGCGATGGTCGCTCTGCTCATCGCCGCAAGCTCGGTGCTCGCTCTTGGTCAGGGCCTGCGCTACGTAATCGACGCGGGGTTTGGCAGCAAGGATCCGCAACTCCTCAATGCCGCGCTCGCGGGCGTCGTGGCGATCGCGGTCGTGCTTGCGGCGGCGACCTGGGTGCGGTTCTATTTCATGATGAGCGTGGGCGAGCGGGTCATCGCCGACCTGCGCAAGGCGGTGTTTGCCCACGTCGTTTCGCTTTCGCCGGCATTTTTCGATTCCGCGCGCACAGGCGAACTTGGCTCGCGTCTTACCAACGACAGCGAGCAGATCCGCCAGGTGATCGGCTTCGGGTTCTCAATGTTTCTCCGCAATGGCCTGATGATGCTGGGCGCGCTCATGCTCCTTTTTGCCACCAGTGGAAAACTTGCCGCGCTGATCGTGCTGGGCATTCCCGCGACGCTGATCCCGATCGTCCTCATGGGCCGGCGCGTGCGGCGGCTCTCCCGCGTGAATCAGGACCGTGTCGCAGATGTCTCCGCGCATATCGACGAGTCGCTGCACGAGATCCGCACGGTGCAGGCTTACGTACATGAAGAGCGAACGCGCCAGTTCTTCGGGGAAGCGACCGATGCTGCGCTCGCCGCCGGCGTGCACCGCGTCCGCGTGAAGGCGTGGCTCATTTCGCTCGTTATGCTCATTGGCTTCTGCGCGATCGGCGTGATTTTCTGGATCGGCGGCCATGACGTGTTTGCCGGAAAAATTACGGCCGGCGAGCTGTCGGCATTCGTCTTTTACGCCGCGATCGTGGCAAGCGGAGCCGGAACGGTCTCGGAAGTGTGGGGCGAGATCCAGCGTGCGGCGGGAGCGGCCGAGCGGCTGATGGAGCTGCTCGACACAAGACCCGAGCTAGCGCCCGCGGTTCCGCGGATCCAGCTTCCCCCGCGTGTCGCGGGCGCGATTCGCTTCGACGAGGTAGTCTTCGCGTATCCGAGCCGCCCTGAAATCACCGCGCTCGGACCGGTCTCGTTTTCCGTCGGTCCGGGCGAGCGGGTCGCGCTGGTCGGGCCATCGGGCGCGGGCAAGTCCACGTTGTTCGCGCTGATCCTGCGCTTTTACGATCCCCTCTCGGGCCGCATCCTGGTGGACGGCGCCGACCTCCGGCACTGCGATCCTCACGATCTTCGCCGCGCGGTCGCGCTGGTGCCCCAGGACCCGGTCATATTCGCCACGAGCGTGACGGAGAACGTGCACTTCGGCCGTCCCGGCGCAACGCTGGAGGAAGTGCGCGAGGCCTGCGCAGCAGCACACGCGCTCGAGTTTATCGAGCGGCTGCCCCAGGGCTTCGATACGGATCTGGGCGAACGCGGCGTCAAGCTCTCGGGCGGGCAGCGCCAGCGTGTCTCCATTGCACGCGCACTCCTGGCTGACCGTCCCATCCTTCTGCTCGACGAAGCGACGAGTTCGCTCGACGCGGAAAGCGAGCGCCAGGTTGCCGCCGCGCTCGAGCGGCTTGCGCGCGGCCGCACGACGTTGGTGATCGCGCACCGGCTGGCAACCGTTCGCCATGCTGACCGCATCATCGTCATGGACCGGGGTCGCATACACGCGGTCGGCACGCACAGCGAGCTGCTGCGCGCGAACGGGCTTTACGCGCACCTGGCGCGATTGCAGTTCATCGGAGACACCGTAACCAGTGACCCGTGACCGGTCCAATTGCCGTGAATCGTGAATCGTGAATCGTGAATCGTGAAACGTGGGTGGACGAACCCAGTGGCGAAGTTGTTATCATTGTTTCGGTTCACCGTTCACCGTTCACCGTTCACCGTTCACCATTCACCGGTTTTGGGCGCGCGAATCTGCGGCTCGAAGGCGGCTTTTGAGACGGCCCATTGCAACCTGAAACGAGTTATCCGATAGGACAGGGAGGGAGAAGATGACGCTGCTGGATCTATTGCCACACGCGGAGCGGGCGGCCTCGCTGCTCAAGGCGCGGAAGGAAACAGTCGCGGTCGCCGAGTCCTCGGCTGGCGGGCTGATTTCGGCGGCGCTACTGGCGATGCCGGGGGCATCCGTCTACTACGTGGGAGGAGCCGTCAACTACACGCGCCCGGTTCTGCTTCACCTTTCGGGCCGGGGCGCGGACGAGCTCGCAAAGCTGAACGGAGCAACTGAGGAGTTCACGTTGCTCGCCGCGCGCTCGGTCCGAGAGCGGTACCGGACGGTCTGGGGCGTGGGAGAGAGCGGAGCGGCGGGTCCCACCGGCAACCGCTACGGTGACCCCGCCGGCCACACGGTTGTCGCCATCACCGGGCCGATCGAGCGCGCGCTGGTGCTCCGGACCGGCGACAGCGACCGTCTGGCCAACATGCATGCCTTCGCCGCCGCGGCCCTGAAACTTCTCGCGGACAGTCTTGCCGCCGCTTAGCCAAAGTCGAAAGTCGAAAGGAGGAAGGGGGAAGTTTGGAGGATCAAAAAAACCATTACGTAGGGTACGTAGACTTTCACCTTCTGCCTTTCGCCTTCCTCCTTGAAATGGCTCCGCCCTGCCGCGGTATACTGCGCCTCCTCGAAAACCGGGTCTGATGGAGTGAGATTCCGATGCTGATTGTCGATTCGCAGGTCCATATCTGGGCGGCGAGCACACCCGAGCGCCCGTGGCCGGCGCGCCACAAGCCTCAACGTCCGGAACCGCTGGGCAAGGAGGAGCTGTTGAAAGAGATGGACGCGGCAGGCGTGAGCCGCGCCGTGATCGTGCCGCCCTCGTGGGAAGGAGAGCGCAACGATGTTGCGCTGGCTGCCGCGCACGCGGACCCGGACCGGTTTGCCGTCATGGGACGGCTCGACCCTGAGGGACCGGAGGCACGCGCAGCGATACCGGGGTGGCGCAAGCAGCCGGGCATGTTGGGGCTGCGCTTTACCTTTCACCGGCCGGGGCTGAGGGAGCTTCTCACCGAAGGCCGCGTCGACTGGCTGTGGCCCGCGGCGGAAAAGGCCGGCGTGCCAATCATGGTGCTGGTTCCCCATGCGCTTGCACACTTGGTGGCGGACATTGCCGGGCGCTATCCGGGCTTGAGGATCGTGATGGACCACCTCGGGCTCAACGCCGGCAAGGATGAGGAGGCGTTTGCCGAGTTCGACAAGTTCCTCGCGCTCGCCAAGCACCCGAACATCGCGGCCAAGGCGAGCTGTCTGCCCTGTTTCACCGCGGACAGCTATCCCTATCGCCGCCTGCATCCCTATATCCGACAGGTCTACGACGCGTTCGGGCCGAAGCGCATGTTCTGGGGTACCGATCTCTCGCGCCTGCCTTGCACCTATCACCAGGGCATCACGATGTTTACGGAAGAGCTTTCCTGGTTCACGCCCGAGGACAAGGAGTGGATCATGGGCCGCGGCGTGTGCGAGTGGCTCGGCTGGAAAATATAGTGATTGAGTTATTAACCGCAGATAAACGTAGATCACTTCCGTAAATCGCGGATGGTGAGTAATGAGCGGACGAATCTCGAGGTATGGCGCTTCTGGTTTTTTCCATTCACCATTCACTCGCTTGCATCGGCGGCCGCCGGATAGGTTTCTGAGATAGCTTTTAGTCACTCAGTCACCTAGTCACTTAGTTACGCATCGAAGTGGAGAAGAGCATGAGTGCTTCTGTTCTTCTGCGCCAGGTTTTCTGGGCGCTGATTCTTTCGTTTGTCGCAGTCGGCAGCGTCGCGCAGGACACGTGGGCGCAACAGTTCGTGCCCGAGGTGGGTCAGAGGGGCAAGGATGTCATCTGGGTTCCCACGCCCCAGGCGCTGGTCGACCGGATGCTGAACCTCGCCAAGGTCACGCCCAAGGACTACGTCATCGACCTCGGCTCGGGCGACGGCCGCACGGTGATCGCTGCCGTCAAACGAGGCGCGCGCGCCCTTGGTATCGAGTACAACCCGGAAATGGTCGACCTCTCCCATCGCCGGGCGGAGGAGGCGGGTGTCGGCGACAAGGCCCGGTTCATCAAGGGCGATATCTTCAAGACGGATTTTTCTAGAGCGTCCGTCATCACGATGTTTTTGCTGCCGGACGTCAATCTCAAGCTGCGTCCGAAACTCCTCGATATGAGACCCGGCACACGCGTGGTGTCCAATTCCTTCACGATGGCGGAGTGGCAGGCCGATCAGGTCGCCACTGCGAGCAGGGAGAAGGGATGCACCTCCTATTGCACGGCCTATCTTTGGATCGTTCCAGCCAAGGTTGCCGGCACCTGGCAGATGGGCGACGGAGAATTCACGCTCAAGCAGAAATTCCAGATGATCTCCGGCTCGCTCAAGATTGGCAGCAAGACGAGCCTCGTCACGGGCGGGCGCCTGCGCGGCGACGAGATCCGGTTCGGCGCCGGCGGTGCGGTCTACACCGGCCGGGTGCGCGGCGACACAATCGAAGGAACAGTCAAATCCGGCGCCCGCACGCGTCTATGGAAGGCGCGGCGGGACGTCCGCTCCTAGCCGATCGCCACGACCCGTGACTAGAAGCGGTTTAAAAACTCAAAAATCATTATTAGCCGCAGATAAACACGGTGATCTCAACCGGTCAGTGCAACACCTGCTAGTTCTAGGCGACGCAATAGTAAGAGCTTGTCTAATCAGTACTAATCGCGAGGAGTGCTGTTCCCTGGTCACTCTCAGTCGTGCTCGTACAACATCGGATT
>JAQBFV010000363.1:0-13991 GCA_032123035.1 Betaproteobacteria bacterium
GAACCTTGAACCTTGAACCTTGAACCTTGAACCTTGAACCTTGAACCTTGAACCTTGAACCTTGAACCTTGAACCCCAGTTGGTCTCTCTCGGCGTCTTGGCGGTTCAATTCCTGTTCTTGCTCTTCCTCTGCGTTTTCTACGGCGAGCGATTCAGCGGTCAGTGCAGCCGCTCGAAAATCGCCGCGATGCCTTGTCCGCCGCCGATGCACATCGTCACCAGCGCATACTGGCCGCCGATGCGCTGCAGCTCGTAGAGTGCCTTGACGGTGAGTACCGCTCCGGTCGCGCCGATGGGATGTCCCAACGCGACGGCGCCGCCGTTGGGATTAGTTTTCTTCGGATCGAGCTTAAGATCGCTTGACACGGCGAGCGCCTGCACGGCAAAGGCCTCGTTCGATTCGATCACGTCCATCTGCTCGAGCTTCAGGCCGGCCCTGGCGAGCGCGTTCGTTGTTGCCGGCACCGGTCCGATGCCCATGATCTTGTGGTCAACACCGGCGAGTCCATACGACACGAGCCGGGCCATGGGCTTCAGGCCGCGTTTCTCGGCCGCCGAGCGTTCCATGAGAACGACGGCCGCCGCGCCGTCGTTGATGCCCGAGGCGTTGCCTGCGGTGACCGAGCCGTCCTTCTTGAAGACAGCGCGCAGTTTGGCCATGCCCTCGCGCGTGGCATCGGCGCGCGGATGCTCGTCTTTGTCGAAGACCACGGTGCCTTTGCGCGATTTCAGCTCGATGGGAAGGATCTGGTCCTTGAAGTAGCCCTTCTCGATGGCATTCACCGCACGGCGGTGGCTCTCCACGGCGAATTCGTCCTGCTGATCGCGCGTGATCTTCCACTGGTCCGCGATGTTCTCGGCGGTGATACCCATGTGAACGGTATCGAACGGGTCGGTGAGCGCGCCAACCATCATGTCCACGACGCCGCCGTCGTTCATGCGCTGGCCCCAGCGCAGCGTCGGCATGAGGTAGCCGCCGCGGCTCATCGATTCCGTGCCGCCCGCGACGGCAATGTCATTGTCACCGAGCATGATCGATTGCGACGCCGAAACGATCGCTTGCAGACCACTGCCGCACAAGCGATTCACCGTCAGCGCAGTGGAGTCGTCCGGCAGGCCGCCCTTCAGGCAGGCCACGCGCGAGAGATACATGTCCTTGGCCTCGGTGTGGATGACGTTGCCAACGACGCATGCGCCCACCTCTTTGGCATCGATCTTGGCGCGCTTGACCGCCTCGCGGATCACCTGACCGGCGAGCTCAGTCGGGGCGAGGTCCTTCAAGGCGCCGCCGTATTCGCCGATTGCGGTCCGTACACCCGAGAGCACAACCACTTCGCGCCCGCTGCTCATGTCCTTCTCCTTAACTGGCTGATTATAAATGAGGTAATTTTAAGATTCCTCGCCCCGGGGCCGGGGCTGGAGACGCAAAGTTTACGCCTCCGGTATAGCACTGTCGAGAAAATTGTGCGCCACAGCATCGCTGGCCGAAGCCGCGATTTGAGGGATGAAGGATGAGGGATGAAGGCGGAGAACTTCAACCGTTCCCCGTTTACCGTTCGCCGGCAGAGATGGCGAATACTCGCTCGGCGTCCGAGCGATCGAAACGGTAGGACTGGCCGCAGAACTCGCAGCCGACGTCTACCGCCCCCCGCTCGGCCAGGATGGCCCGCACTTCATCGTATCCCAGCATGCGCAGCATGGTGGCGACGCGCTCGTGCGAGCACGAGCAGCGAAAGGCGAGTGGACGCGGCTCAAACATTCGCACGTCCTCGTGGTGGTAGAGGCGTTGGACAAGCGCGTAGGCGGGAAGTCCAAGCAGCTCCTGCGTGGTTAGCGTTTGCGCCAGGAGCTGCGCCCGCTGCCAGTCCTCGTCCTCACCTGGGTGGGGCAGCTTCTGCAGTAACAGGCCGCCCGCCCGTTGCTCGTCGACGGCGAGCCACAGCCGCGTCTCGATTTGCTCGGAGTGGCGCAGGTAGTGCTCGAGAACCGCAGCCACGCTACCGCCCTCGAGGCCGACGATACCCTGGTAACTCGGCTGTCCGGGCCCGGCAGCCAGCGTGATCGCGAACCGTCCCTCGCCCAGAAGCGCCGCGAGCGGCCCCGGTCCCGGCTCACCGCTCCATTTCGCGGTCGCGCGCAGCGTGCGGCCGTCTTCGCATTCGACTACGAGCAAACGGACCGGACCGCTTCCGTGCATCTGCATGATCAGCGAGCCTTCGAATTTGATGGTGGCCGCCAGCAGCGCCGCGGCCACCATCATTTCGCCAAGCAGCCCTCGCAGCACCGGCGGATAGTCGTGGCGCTCGAGAACGGCCTGCCAGGTAGCCTCGAGGTGCGCGATCTCGCCGCGAATGGGCGCGCGCTCGAAGAGAAAGCGCCGGACGTAGTCGGACATTAACTTCCGTGATGGCTGATGAACCGTTCAAAGTTCAATGTTCCAAGTTCGAGGTTCAAAGCGAGGAACTGCGTAAACCAATGTCGTCCATCTTGCTGGAACCTGGAACCTGGAACCTGGAACCTGGAACCTGGAACCTGGAACGCCTGCCCGTCAGGGTTTAGTTGACGGGACTTCCCGCTGGTAGAGCCGGTAGCGCTCGTCCTTGTCCCGCGGGCGACTGCCTTCCCATAGCTTGCGCCACGCTCCCCGCGGTATGACTTCGTATTGGGGTGCGCCCTGGGTGAGCAGCAGCTGGCAGCGCCGTTGCCGCCCGGGAACTTCCTCGCGATACGTGATGATGCCCGCAAAATAGTGCAGCATCGCGCGCGGCGCCTCGGCCAGGTCGCGGCTGGCGATGCAGTCATAGTGCTTGGGCAGCGCCTGCTGCATGGACGCGATCATCGCCCGGTAGCTCTTTGACGTGTCGGCCCAGCCCAAAAACAGCGTGGTGAGCAGCGCCCACATTGCGGTGATGCCCGCCGCCCATGCCAGTAACGGGCGCTCGGTGCTACGTTTCAGCCAAACCAGAATGGCGCACCACGCCAACGTGTACGCGAGCCCCAGAACGAAGGGAAGCCAGCGGAACCCTGGCGTGTAGCCGGGGCGGATGCGGTGCAAGTGTGCATGCAGGCGGGCCGGCACGCCCAGCTCAAGGCCGCTCCAGTAAAACCAGAAGACCGCGATGAAGAAGGAAAAGACCATGGCGCCAAACCAGTACCATGCATTCGACGCGCCGCGCCGTAGCGAATCGGGGCCCGGCACCGCGAGTAGCGCGAGCGGCAGCAACAGCGGCAGCGCCAGCAGCTCGCGCGCGTTGGCCGAGCCGGACAGGAGCGCGAGCGTGACGGCAAAGCCCACAAGCGGCAGCACGATGGCGGCCTGCGCCAGGCCGGCGCCGCGCGCCCGCCAAAGCACCCAGAGCGCGAGAATCCACGTGGGAAAAGCGTGCCAGGGCAGGATTTCAAAGTAGCGCGCGTTGCCGGCGCTCATCCCCGGCGCGTAGCCCAGATAGGTGGCGATGTTCTCATCCCAGAGCCAGCTGTAGAACAACGCCGGCGCCTGCCGGTAAAGCAGTACCGGCCAGATGAAGAGCCACGGCGCCGCGGCGAGCGCCGCGACCAGGAACGCTGCGCCGTAGCCGCGGCTGCGCCAGTGGCGCGAGATCGCGGGCAACAAGAGTGCGATGCAGCTCGAGATGACAAGCGGCAGCAGGCCGTTGGCTAGGAACGCGATGCCGATCCCTGTGCCTGTCCAGAATCCGCCGACCGCGGCGCGGCGCAGGGCGAGTGCCCAGCCGTAGTAGGCCATGGCAAACCCGGCCAGCATCGCTACGTCGGTGATAAGCTGATGGGAACGCACAACGAGGCCGAAGCTGCCGAGCAGCAGCAGCACGGCTATCGCGCCTCGCCCTTCGCCGTGGAGCTCACGCGCCGCCGCGCCGAGAAAGATGAAAGTGAGGGCCATCCAGAGCCCGGTCACCAGGCGCGCCGCGTCATGCAACGGTAACAGCGCCGGGAACGCCTGTGCGGCCGCGGCGGCGCTGAGGTAAAAGAGCGGGGGCTTGTCGAGGAATGGTTCTCCGGCGAGATGCGGCACCACCCACGAGCCGCCCTCGAGAATCGAGTAAACCACCCCGAACGTGTACGCTTCGTCCGGCTTCCACGGATCGTGACCAACGAGGCCCGTGAGTATCCAGGCGACGCACAGCAAGGTAACGAAGGCGGTGCGGGATGACATCATCGGTGGCGACGGCTCCTCACGGGCTCGGTTCGTCCCGGCGCCGGCACATTGCTTGTAATTTTATGCATGGTCGCGCTGGCATTATCGCACCTCTTCGCGCGTGAGAGCGAAGGGGAAAGCACGCCCCTTTCTATCTCCCGAGCTCACGGTGTCTCGATCTTCCAATCTCCCGATCTCGCGATCTCGCGATCTCCCGAACTCACGGCTTCATTCGACTATCTTGAGCGGTTGTCCAGCGACCGGCTCGCCGGATGGATACATTCCGTTGATGACTCTCAGTTGATCATCGGCAAAGCGATCGAGCGGCGAGCGGCGAGCGAGCTCGGCAAATGTAAGGCCCGCGCGTGCCGTGGTCACGCGCAGCCGCAACGGCTTTGCCCGGGCACGCTCTTCATTGGTTAAGGCGTGAAAGCTGCTCAGCGTCGCTTCGATCTCGCCGCGCTGCTGGTTGAATGCCGCCTGCGAGCGCGCCTGCGCCCCGAATAGAAAAGCGGACTGCCCGAGAAACACGCAGGCCACCCGTGTCGGATAGCCGTCGATCGTTGTGGTCGCGATTGCGGCGCGAAGTCCGTTGATCGTCGTCGAGCTGATCCGGGCGGCTTTGCTCGCCCCGATGCTCTGGCGCAGGACCTGGGCCGGACTGCCTTTCGCGGGGCCAACGAGCCGCAGGTCGATCAGCGCGTCACCGCGGGGGCCCACGGCGCGGACGTGGTCAGGCCGGTTCTCGACGCGCCAGCTGGACGGAAAACGCAGGGCAAACCCTAATCCCGAGTGGTAAAAGTTGCTGTTGCGCACGATGCCCTGTTCCGCGCTGTCCGCGAATACGAGGTTATCGGTCTTGCGCAGGAACGCTTTACGGCCTGTGCGCGTGGAGCGCTGCTTGAAGCGTGCCGCTTCGCCGACGACCTGCTGCAGGCGTGTATCGTTGTCGGGATGCGATGCAAACAGCCCGTGATAACGGCGCGGCTCGCGGCCTTCTGCTTTCGCGATCTTGGCGTCGAGCAGTTCCTGGTTCTTGAGCACGCCGACCACGCGCACCATCGCCTGCGGATCGTAACCAGTGCGGGCAAGATACTCGGCACCGAGCCGGTCCGCCTCGAGCTCGTGCTCCCGGCCGTAACCCGAGAGCACCGCGGAACCGAGAACATTGACGGCGTTGCCTCCCGCCGCCCCGCGCGTCTCCGGTACGAAAATCTGCAGGACGGTTGCACCGACGCCAGCTGCAGTTGCCGCCGTAATCTGCTGCACCGAGTGGCGCGCCGTAACATGGCCGAGTTCGTGTCCGAGCACTGCCGCGAGCTCCGCTTCCGAGTTCAGATACGCGATCAGCCCGCGCGTCACGTAGATATAGCCGCCGGGGAGCGCGAAGGCGTTCACCTCGGGGCTGTCCACGACCAGGAAGTGATACTTGATGCCGGGCCGATGGCTTGCCTTGGCCAGCCGCTGCCCGATCCCGCTCACGTATTGCTGGAGCGCCGGGTCATTGTAGACGCCGTACTGCTTGCGGACTTTCGGGTCCTCGCGCCGTCCAATCGCGAGCTCTTCGGTCTCCGATACGAGCACCAGGTTGGACTGACCGCTCACCGGGTTCTGCGCGCAGTCCGTCAATGCAGCCGCGGCGAGCAGCAGGATGAGGCGAGTAAATTTGCTTGGCGTCAAGTGATGTTCGACTTGGGGACGGTTAAAGGCGAGGCCCGGTGACCCTGCATGGCGTGCCCGTGGCTCGCGTCACGAGCCACGGAGCGCGCTGCCGCTATTCTACTGCCGGCGCGGCGGACCATAGGCAGGAGAGTCAACCCAGTTTTGGAAGGCCCGGGCGCCGTCGCGTACAATCGCGGCGTCAACACGCCCCGGATTTTCCATGATGCATTCCATCTCCGCCACTCGCGGCATGTCGGTCGCGCCGCATGCGCTTGCCGCCCAGTCTGCTCAGCACGTGCTGCGCGAAGGGGGCAACGCGCTCGAGGCGATGATTTCCGCCGCCGCGACGATCGCGGTTGTCTATCCGCACATGAACGGGATTGGTGGCGATTCGTTCTGGCTGCTTCACGCGCCGCGACGCGCGCCCCGTGGCATCGATGCTTGTGGGGCCGCGGCCCAGACAGCGTCGCGCGAATGGTACGCCGGGCGCGGCATCACGGCGGCGATTCCGTTTCGGGGCGGCGTGGCGGCGAACACGGTCGCCGGCACGATCAACGGCTGGCAGGCCGCATTCAAGTTGAGCCGCGAGTGGGGCGGGCGGCTGCCCCGGGGGCGACTGCTGGCCGACGCCATTTACTACGCCGATCACGGGATCGCGGTGACGAAGAGCCAATCGGACAATACGGCGAGGAAGCAGGGCGAGCTCGAGGCACAACCGGGTTTCCGGGACGCATTTCTGCCGGGAGGATCGGCACCGGCGCCGGGGAGTGTGCAAAAACAGCCCCGCATGGCGGCGACCCTGAAGCGGCTCGCACGCGCGGGGCTGGAGGATTTCTACCGCGGCCGGCTAGCGCGGGCGATCGCGGCTGACCTTGCCGCGATCGGCAGCCCGCTTACCCTCAAGGACCTCGAGCGCCACCGGGCAAAGCTCGTCACGCCGCTCGCGCTTACGCACAGTCTTGGCACCGTATACAACATGCCGCCACCGACCCAGGGCGTGATTTCGCTGCTCATCCTCGGCGTGCTCGACGTGCTCGAGGTGGGCAGGACCACGCCGCATGGCGCCGATTATGTGCACCTGGCGGTGGAAGCGACCAAGCGCGCATTCGCGATCCGCGACCGTTGTGTCACAGACCCGGCGTACATGGCGATGCGAGGGCAGGATCTGCTCGCGCCGGCGCACATCCGTGCAGTCGCGGCCGAGATCGATCGTACGAGAGCGGCGCCGTGGGGTGCCGGCACACCGCCCGCGGATACGGTCTGGATGGGTGTGATCGACGGTGCCGGGCGCGCGGTCAGTACGATCCAGAGCATCTATCACGAGTTCGGCAGCGGGGTGGTGCTCGAGGAGACAGGGATCAACTGGCAGAACCGCGGCTGCAGTTTTTCGCTCGACGAGCGGGCGCTCAATTTCCTCCGGCCCGGGCGCAAGCCGTTTCACACCCTCAATCCCGCTCTGGCGGTCTTTCGAGACGGGCGCACTATGGTCTACGGAACCATGGGCGGAGACGGGCAGCCGCAGACGCAGGCCGCGGTATTCACCCGGATCGCCGTCTTTGGCATGGATCCCCAGACCGCGGTTGCCGCACCTCGCTGGTTGCTGGGGCGCACCTGGGGACAGACGAGCGACACGCTCAAGCTCGAATCGCGCTTCCCGGCGGCCGTACCCGCGACGCTGGGCGCCTATGGCCACGAGATCGAGATTCTGGCCGACTACGATGAGGCGATGGGACACGCGGGCGCCATCGTGCGGCATCCGAATGGTGTGCTCCAGGGCGGCGCCGATCCGCGCAGCGACGGCGCGGTCGCGGCTTACTGAAAAAGCAGGGCTCGTCTCTTCGATTTTTCATGGCGACATCCTTTCTCGTCTCTACCGCAGTCGTCGCGCTCGCTGAAATAGGTGACAAGACGCAGTTGCTCGCGTTGCTTCTCACCACGCGCTTTCGCCGTCCGCTGCCGATCATCGCCGGCATCCTGTTCGCTACGCTGGCCAATCACGCGGCGGCCGGTTTCGCGGGCGAATGGCTGGCAGGGCGCATGGAGGCGCAAACGCTGCGCTGGCTGATCGGGGGCTCGTTGCTCGCTATTGCAGCCTGGACGTTGCGGCCGGATACGCTCAACGAGACGCGCGCGCCGGCCGGTCGCTACGGCGTATTCATCGTCACGCTGATCGCTTTTTTCCTGGTCGAGATGGGCGACAAGACGCAGATCGCCACCGTGGTTCTCGCGGCGCAGTATCAGGAGCTTGTCGCAGTGGTTCTCGGAACCACACTAGGGATGATGATCGCGAATGTGCCGGTCGTGCTCGTCGGCAATGCGCTCGCCGAGCACATACCGCTGCGCGCGGTGCGTATCGTCGCCGCGCTCCTGTTCACCGTGCTGGGGGTGCTGGTGCTCTCAGGCGCCGGCACGATCTGAAGACGCAAAAGGCAGCCCGGAGGCTGCCTCGGATCTGCCAGAACCGGCTGACTTACGCGGTGGTCGGCTTGGCGGGCGTTTTGCTCGCGTACTTCTGGCGGAACTTCTCGACGCGGCCGGCGGTGTCCAGGAGCTTCTGCTTGCCGGTGTAGAAGGGGTGGCACTGCGAGCACACTTCGACTTGCAGGTCACGGCCCAGCGTCGAGCGCGTATCCCAGCTGTGCCCGCAGCCGCAAGTGACGGTGATGGTCGTGTATTCGGGGTGGATCTTCGGTTTCATACGGCCTCCGCGCCGCTGGTCTCCGACAGAGAGCGGCGGATTATCCACGATTTGGGCGCGGTTGTCACCCGCACCCAAATCGTCGGCAATGGTGATGAACGAGCGTGATGATTAATGGTGATGAAACAGGGTGATGGAAGAGCGCCCTATTCAGCCCGTCACCAGTTCCCAACCTTCCGTGGCGCGGTGATGCGATCCTGGAGCGTTGAGCAGGCACCACCGCTGCGGTGGAGATTCGACCCCAGGGGCACCCCTCGTGAAGGCGCGCTACAGCATCCTGTTGGCTCTCACCAATTGGCGCCCGGACTTGTCGCTGATCTTCTGCAGCGCAGAATCGGTTGTGCTACCGCGGACACCGTTGACATAGTGTTGCACGAAGTAGATTTGCCCGGCCTCGACCTGCACCCTGACGGACGCGTTCAGATTGCCCTCGCTGCTCTTGATCGTGTGCGTACCGGGAGTGGTTACCCAGCGGTAAAAGGTGCCTGGGAACGTGGTGAACTGCGTGCCATCGTCTGTTCTAAGCCCAGCGCTGTAGTTGCCAAATGGATTCTGCACGATGTAGACAACTGCTTTGCCCGGCACGGGCTCCATTTTCTTGGCCTCGATTTCCTGAGGGCTTTCTGGAATCTGGGCGCAGCCAGCGATCATCAACGCGAATGCAAGCGACAGGGCTTTCCACATACAATCTCCTTGAGGCGGAAAGGGTTTCAGTAAGAATCGTTCACGCCAATACGGAATGCTTCAAACGTAAACAGTAACACTACGAGAGTTATTCCCAGACACCATGGTCGATCGAGGCGGCGGGGGCGGGAACAGCGGCTTTGGGCCAGGGTCGAAAAGCCAGAGTGACCGAAACCGCCCGCTGCCCGATTATCCTCGACGCATGGAGTCGAAGAAATCGGCGTTGTTTTTGGTTGCCCGTATCTTGTCCAGAAGAAACTCGGTCGCTTCCAGTTCGTCCATCGGGTAGAGGAGCTTCCGCAGCACCCAGATCTTCTGCAAAACTTCCTGCTTGATCAACAGTTCCTCGCGGCGTGTCCCGGAGCGGTTCACGTTGATCGCCGGGAAGATGCGCTTTTCGTACATCCGGCGGTCGAGGTGAATTTCCATGTTGCCGGTGCCCTTGAATTCCTCGTAGATCACGTCGTCCATGCGGCTGCCGGTGTCGATGAGCGCCGTCGCGAGTATGGTGAGCGATCCGCCTTCCTCGACATTGCGCGCCGCCCCGAAAAAGCGCTTGGGACGCTGCAGCGCGTTGGCGTCCACACCGCCGGTCAGCACCTTTCCGGAAGCCGGTACCACGGTGTTGTAGGCGCGTGCGAGCCGCGTGATCGAGTCGAGCAGGATCACCACATCCTTCTTGTGCTCGACCAGCCGCTTCGCCTTCTCGATTACCATCTCGGCGACCTGGACGTGGCGCGACGCGGGCTCGTCGAACGTCGACGACACGACCTCGCCCTTCACCGAGCGGATCATCTCCGTCACCTCCTCGGGGCGCTCGTCGATCAGCAGCACGATCAGCACCACCCCGGGATGGTTTGCCGTGATGGCGTGCGCGATGTGCTGCATGAGTACCGTCTTGCCGGCCTTGGGCGGGGAGACGATGAGACCGCGCTGGCCTTTCCCGGTCGGCGCGATGATGTCGATGATGCGGCCGGTGATGTTCTCTTCGGCCTTGATGTCGCGCTCGAGCTTGAGGGGCTCCGTAGGGTGGTAAGGGGTGAGATTTTCGAAGAGGATCTTGTGCTTGGAATTTTCCGGCGGCTCGTCGTTGACCTTGTCCACCTTGACCAGGGCGAAGTAGCGCTCTCCATCCTTGGGGGTGCGGATCTCGCCCTCGATAGTGTCTCCCGTGTGCAGATTGAAGCGGCGGATCTGCGAGGGCGACACGTAGATGTCATCGGTGCCGGCGAGGTAGGACGTGTCCGGGGAGCGCAGGAAACCAAAACCGTCCGGCAGGACCTCGAGCGTGCCCCCGCCGTAGATGTTCTCGCCCTTTTTCGCCTGGTTCTTCAGCAGCGCGAAGATGAGCTCCTGTTTGCGCATGCGGTTGGCGCCATCGACGTCATTTTTGACGGCCATCTCCAGCAACTCGCCGACGTGGAGGTTCTTGAGATCGGATAAATGCATAAACTGCGACCCTCTATGGGTGGACGCGGGAAAAGAAGGGGAAGAGAGGACTTCAGCGCCCGGACCACTCTGGTCTCGGGGAGCCGAGCGGGAATCGCTCGGGCGCTTGAGGGAAACGTTCGAAGCTCTAAATGTGGCTGTCAATAAATGCGGTCAGTTGTGATTTAGATACGGCGCCCACCTTGGTCGCCTCCACGGCCCCGTTCTTGAACAGCATGAGAGTGGGGATGCCGCGAATGCCGTACTTCGGTGGCGTGGCTTGGTTCTCGTCGATGTTGATCTTCGCGACCTTGAGCCGCCCCGAGTATTCCTTCGCAACTTGGTCCAGGATTGGGGCGATCATCTTGCAGGGTCCGCACCATTCCGCCCAATAGTCCACCAGCACCGGGGTCGAAGACTGCAAAACTTCCGGGTCAAACGTATCATCCGTCACGTAATGAATGTGTTCGCTCATGCCTTGCTGCCTTGGGAATCAGTGGGAAAACGCCACGGAACGGGGTGGCCAGGGAACTTGCCAGACTATGCTATCGGAAAATCCCCTACTCGTATAGTACCCATATCGGGTGCCCGACTACCAGCCCCGGTCGCGGGGTGTCTGATAAAATAGGGCACTTTTCTGCAACGTCGAGCCAGGCGAAATCCCAAGGGAATACTATGACTTACACTGTCGTCGAGGCCTGCATCAAGTGCAAGTACACCGATTGCGTTGATGTGTGCCCGGTCGACTGCTTCCGCGAAGGGCCGAACATGCTCGTCATTGACCCCGATGAATGTATCGATTGCACGCTGTGCGTCGCGGAGTGCCCAGTCGAGGCCATCTTTGCCGAGGACGACGTGCCCGACGATCAGCGCCACTGGACCGAGAAAAACGCCGAGCTGGCAAAGATCTGGCCCGCGATCATCGAGAAGAAGGACGCTCCGGCGGACGCTGATGAATGGGCAAAAGTGAAGGACAAGGAGCCTCTCTTAGAGAAGTGACTCATGGGTTTTCAATCCGCGTCCGCGGCGCGCTCCGGGGTCGCATCCCCACAAAGAACGTGGGGCGCGTCGAAGGGCGGAAGAGGGACCCTCTGGGATCTGACCCCGAAGACGCGCGTGGGATCGGTTTCACCCGACGCGCCTATGATCGGCTACGCGGTCGCATCCCCCAAGGGGCCCCTGCTCCTCGCTCCGCCGATCCCTGCTCAACCCTCCGCGCGCCACGCCTCCGAGTGGGCGAAAGTGAAGGAGAAGGGGCATCTTCTCGAGAAGTCGCTGGCCTGCGTGCGATCCGCGTCCAGGCGCCCACGCCCCCGAGCGGGCGAAGGTGACCGAACAAGAGCACCTGCTCGAGAAGTGACTGGCCTGACGGGAACCCCGGTTCTGTACAGCTTGCGCCGGCATCGTCAGCCGACCGCGCATGGCCTCCTCACGATGTAGTCGTATGCACTCGGATCTCGCGCAGCGGATCGAAGCCGGGTGCGTGGTCGTCACCCCCAATCGCCGGCTCGCCGCGTACCTCAAGCGCGAGTACGACACGCGGCAGGTCGAGGCCGGAAAATCGGTCTGGCCCACCGCCGACATCCTGCCGTTTTCGGCCCTCGTCGAGCGCGCCTACGGAGACGCGCTCTATTCCAGCCATGCCGCCGGGCTCCCGATCCTGCTTTCCCCCGGCCAGGAGCAGGCGCTCTGGGAAAGCATCATCCGGGAATCGGAGATGGGCAAGGCGCTGCTCGCCGTCCCGGAGACGGCCGCGCTCGCGCGTAAAGCGTGGCAGCTCGCGCACGCATGGCGTCTCATGCCCCGGCTCGGCGAATTTCCCCTCAATGAGGACGGCAGGGCGTTTCAGCAATGGGCGCAGCGCTACGAGAGCATTACCCGGCGCGAGCGGCACACAGACGGCGCGCGCCTTGCCGACGTGATCTCATCGTTGCTGGCGCGGCCGGAGCTTAGGAAACCGAAGTCTCTCTTCCATTATGGTTTCGACGTCATCATGCTGCAGCAAGCGGCGTTGTTTGAGGCGCTGGCGGCAGCCGGGTGCGAAATCACCAGCGCCGGGCCGGAGTCACGTAGCGGCGACTGCCGGCGCGTGGCCTATGCTGACGGCGGGGAGGAAATTCGCCACGCGGCGGCATGGGCGCGGGCCCGTCTCGAGTCCAACGGCACGGCGCGCATCGGTATCGTCGTGCCCGAGCTGGCCAAGCACCGCAAGGCGGTCGAGCGTATCTTCAGTGCGATCATGGATCCGGACTATGCGCTGCCGGGCAGCCGGCGCCCGGTGTTCCCGTTCAACGTGTCTCTCGGCGAGGCGCTGTCCTCGTATCCGCTCGTCAACGCTGCGTTCCTCATACTCGAGCTGGCGGGGCGCGAGATCGACTTCGAGCGCGCGAGCCGCTTGATCCGCTCCCCGTTCCTCGCCGGCGCCGATGTCGAACGGGATCGGCGCGCACGGCTGGATGCATGGCTAAGAAAGCGCGCCGAGCCGGTCATCACGCTGGATCGCCTGCTCGCGCTGGTTGCCCATGACGATGTGGGCTGCCCGGTCCTTGCCCAGCGCCTGTCCGCGCTTTCCGAATTTCGCAAGGCGCGCCTGTTCGGCGGGCAGCCGCCCTCCGCGTGGGCGAGGGGGATCTCCGAGGCGCTGGCCCTCGTCGGCTTTCCCGGAGAGCGCAGCCTCGATTCCACCGAATTCCAGACTCTGGCGAAATGGCACGAAACCATCGCCGACTTCGCCGCGCTCGACCTGGTCCTGTCGCGCACCGGATATACCGATGCGGTGTCGCGACTGCGGCGCACGGCGGCGGACGCGCTATTCCAGCCGGAGACGCCCGAAGTGCCGATTCAGATCCTCGGCGAGCTCGAAGCCACTGGCATGGAATTCGACCACCTGTGGGTGATGGGTTTGTCGGACGATGCGTGGCCGCGCGGCCCGCGCCCAAACGCGTTCCTGCCGGTTGAGTTGCAGCGCACGGCTGGAATACCGCAAGGATCGGCCGCGGAGTCGCTCGAACTCGCGCGCCGGCTTACGGGGGAATGGCTGTCCTGTGCCGAAGAAGTGGTGTTGAGCCACCCGCTGCGTGAGGATGACCGCGAGTTCAAACCGAGCCCGCTCATCGTCACGGTGCCCGAACAGCCGCTGCGGCTGCCCGTTTACGCGAGCTATCGCGACGCGGTCCATAACTTGCGCAAGCTCGAGCGCGGCGAGGACGCCAAGGCGCCGGCGCTGGGCGCGGCGCCGACGGTGGGCGGCGGCACGGCGGTTATCCGCGATCACGCGGCGTGCCCGTTCCGCGCGCTTGCGCGGCACCGGCTGGGCGCGGAAAGCCTGGAGGCTCCGCACGCCGGGCTTGACGCGATGGAGCG
>JAQBFV010000364.1:0-14555 GCA_032123035.1 Betaproteobacteria bacterium
CACCACCAGAATCACGATGTCGGTCACCTTGGCGCCGCGCGCCCGCATCGCGGTGAACGCCTCGTGGCCCGGGGTGTCGAGGAAGGTAACCATTCCCTTCGGAGTATCGACGTGGTACGCGCCGATATGCTGCGTGATGCCCCCGGCTTCGTCACTCGCGACGCGCGTGCGCCGGATGTGGTCGAGGAGCGAGGTCTTGCCGTGGTCGACATGCCCCATCACCGTCACCACCGGCGCGCGCGGCTCCAGCTTGATCTCTGCGCCCCCTTGCTGCTCCTCGACCAGGAACGCATCCGGCTCATCGAGTTTTGCGCGCTTGGCAACGTGCCCCATCTCCTCGACCAGAATCATGGCTGACTCCTGATCGAGCACCTGGTTGATCGTCACCATAGTGCCCATCTTCATGAGCGCCTTGATGACCTCGGCCGCCTTGACGGACATCTTGTGCGCAAGATCGCCGACAGTGATCGTCTCGGGTACCGTAACCTCACGCACGACTGGCTCGGTGGGCGCCGCAAGCGCGCGCTGCCCGTCGCTATCCTCGCGGTGGGCCCCGTGGCGCGCCTTGCGGTCGCGCCAGCCCATGCCACCCGACGCGTCGCCACGCGTCTTGATCGTGCGCCGCTTGACACCCTCGTTCCTCCAAACAACGGGTTTGGGCTGTTTCTTCGCCTTCTTCTGTGCCTTTTCCGCCTTTTCCGCGGGATCGACCGTTGGCTTGTGCAGCGTGCCATCAACGACGAGCCCGGCGGCGGCCCCCACGGCGGCGGCTGGTTTCGCTTCCTCCGCGGGCATGGCCTCAACAGCGACTTCCGTCTCCTTCTTGCGCCGCTTCTTCTCGGCGTCCTCGGTCTGGCGCGCCGCCAACTCGCCCTGTCTTTTCGCCTCCTCCTCGCGCAGGGCAATCTGCTCCGCGTCGAGCACGGGTTTGGGCGCCTCGGCCGCCTCCGCGTCGGGCGCTTCGCGCTTGACCAGCACGCGCTTCTTGCGCACCTCCACCTGGATCGTGCGCGCTTTGCCAGTGCTGTCCGACTTGCGGATCTCGCTGGTCTGCCGCCGCGTCAGCGTGATCTTCTGCTTGGCTTCCTTGGCACCGTGTGACTGGCGCAGATAATCCAGCAGCTGGGTCTTGTCTTTCTCCGTAAGCGCCGTTTCCTCCGTGAGCGCCTTCTTCACGCCCGCCGCATGCAGCTGCTCGATGAGCAACGTCGGCGGCAGCCCAAGCTGCGTTGCAAATTCCGTGACATTGATCTGCGCCATTGCGGTTTTCGCCTATGAATTGGTCTCAGCGGTCTCAGTGGTCTCAGCGAACCACGGCGCGCGGGCAGCCATGATGAGCTCTTTTGCGCGCTCGGCGTCGAGAGCGGTCAGCTCGATCAGGTCATCCGTCGCGAAATCGGCCAGGGCCTCCTGGGTGCCGACGCCTTTCGCGGCAAGCATGCGCGCCGTATCGTTATCCATACCCTCGACCTTCAGCAGGTCCTCGATGTCGTGCTCGACTTGCTCCTCGCTCACGATGGCCTGCGTGAGCAGGGCGTTGCGCGCGCGGCTGCGAAGCTCGTTGACGGTCGCTTCATCGAACGACTCGATCTCGAGCATCTCGGGCATCGGCACGTAGGCGACTTCCTCGAGCGTGTTGAAGCCTTCCGCAACCAGGATGTCGGCGACCTCTTCATCGACATCCAGCTTTTCCATGAAGAGGCTCCGCATACGCACCGCGTCTTCTTGGCCCTTCTTCTCGGAGTCGTCGAGCGTCATGAGATTCAGCTCCCAGCCGGTGAGCTCGCTCGCGAGGCGTACATTCTGCCCGCCGCGGCCGATCGCCTGGGCAAGGTTCTCCTCGTCGACGACGATGTCCATGCTGTGCGCTTCCTCGTCGACCTTGATCTTGCTCACTTCCGCCGGCGCCAGCGCATTGATCACGAACTGCGCCGGGTCTTCTGCCCAGAGAATGATGTCGATACGCTCGCCGGCAAGCTCGGACGTCACCGCCTGCACGCGCGACCCGCGCATGCCAACACAGGTTCCGATCGGATCGATGCGGCGGTCCTTGGATAGCACGGCGATCTTGGCGCGGGAACCGGGATCGCGCGCCGCCGCCCGGATCTCGAGCAGGCCATCCTCGAGCTCCGGAACCTCGAGCTCGAACAGCGACGTCACGAATGACGGCGCGGTGCGGGACAAGATGAGTTGCGGACCCCGGTTCACGCGGTCGATCTTCCAGACGTAGGCGCGCACACGGTCGCCCACGCGCAGGTTCTCTTTGGGGATCATCTGCTCACGCGGCAGCATGGCCTCGAGGCGCCCGGACTCGACGATCGCGTTGCCGCGCTCCATGCGCTTGATCACGCCGGTCACAAGGCTTTCATTGCGCGCGAGAAAGTCGTTCAGGATCTGCTCGCGCTCGGCGTCGCGGATTTTCTGCAGAATCACCTGCTTCGCCGCCTGCGCACCGATGCGCCCGAACTCCACCGGCTCGAGCGACTCTTCGATGTACTCCTCGAGGTTGATGTCCGACTTGAGCTTCACCGCCTCCGACAGCGCGATCTGATGGGCGGGGGTCTCGATCGTCTCGTCCGGCACCACCTGCCAGCGCCGGAACGACTGAAAATCGCCTGTCAACGGGTCGACCGCCACGCGCACGTCGACATCCTCGTGAAACCGCTTCTTGGTCGCCGACGCCAGCGCGAGCTCCAGCGCACCGAAGACCGTCACCTTGTCGACGTTCTTCTCCCGTGCCAGGGCATCCACCAACAGCAAAAGTTCTCGGCTCATCGGTTACTCCCGCATAGTTCAGATGTTCGGCACCAGGCGCGCCGTTTCCATGTCACCCAGCTCGAGCGATACCACCCTGCCATCGACCTCGAGTTGCACCCGGCCTGCATTCGCCTCGCGCACCACGCCGAGAAAGTTGCGCTGCCCGTCCACCGGCACACGCATCTTCACGCGCGCCCGCTGCCCGGCGAAGCGCACGAAATCTCCTTCCTTCTTGAGCAGGCGGTCGAGCCCCGGCGAAGATACTTCCAGCCGCTCATAGTTCACGTTCTCCACTGTCAACACACGGCTGACCTGGTGGCTGACCGCAGCGCAGTCGTCCACATTCACACCGCCGGGCCGGTCGATGTAGAGACGCAGCAGTTGCCCCTTGGCCGGGCGCTCGACGCCCACCAGTTCGTAGCCCATGCCGGTCACGGTCGTTTCCAGTAACTCGTTAAAATTCATCGCAAATCTACGCTACAAACAAAAAAATGGGCGGACCGCCCATCTTCTGTTTCCCCCTGAATCGGGGGTGCAAAGTGTAACAAAAATCACGCCTGAATCCAATACATAGCCGCGAAAAAGCGCTCTGAACGTTCAACTGAAAATCCTTTGCATTCATTTGCGGTTGTCTTTGAACGCCGATTGCGGGGCATCCAGAGCGCTGGCCCGCGACCGAAGCCTTGCGCCGTGCGCTTGCCTGATGCCGAATACTGTATATACTTACAGTTAAGATTAGACCCTGGGTGCTGGTTTTAACCGCGTGCGTTGAAAACAGACTGATCGCCGCTCAACGCGCGCTGGATAGAGAAAGGAAAATGGACGAACTGACCCCCCGCCAGGCGCAGATCCTGCGCCTGATCCGCGAGCACCTCGAGCATTCCGGCTTCCCGCCGACGCGCGCCGAAATCTGTCGCGCCATGGGCTTTCGCTCCCCCAACGCCGCGGAGGAGCACTTGCGGGCGCTTGCCCGCAAGGGCGCGATCGACATGGCGCCCGGCGCTTCGCGCGGCATCCGGCTGAGGCAAGCGCCGGGCATCCCGGTGGTGGGGCGCGTTGCCGCCGGCAGCCCCCTCCTCGCCGAACAGCACATCGAGGGCCGCTACCAGCTTGATCCCGCCCTGTTCAGTCCGCGCGCCGATTACCTGCTCCGGGTGCGTGGAATGAGCATGCGCGATGCCGGGATTCTCGATGGCGATCTGTTAGCGGTGCATGCGACCCGCGAGGCGCGTTCCGGACAGATTGTGGTGGCACGCCTGCATGACGAAGTCACGGTCAAGCGCTTCCGGCGCCAGGGCAGCCTCGTGCGGCTGCTGCCCGAGAACCCCGAGTTCAGGCCGATCCACGTCAACCCGCAGCGCGACGCCCTGGTCATCGAAGGGATCGGCGTAGGGATCGTCCGCAACGGAAAACCTTTATAACCCTATCGAACCGCCAAGACGCCAAGAACGCCAACGCACACAAATAAGATCAAACACCAAGCTGAACCACGGAGAGGCGGAGAAATTCGCAGAGCGAGCAGATTTTATGGGTTTTGTTTCTCTCCTTTTCTCCGCGGTTCAAATTGTTCTGTTCCCGTTTCTCTCGGCGCCTTGGCGGTTCAAGGTTTGTGGGTCGTTTTTGATTTTGATCGGCGTCTATCGGCGTTCATCGGCGGTTTAAATTGTTTTTATGGCTTCCGCTCTCGATCTCGTGCTGCAAAACCCGGCCATCTGGCGCGGCAACGACTGCGCGCGGGTGGCTGTGCCGAGCGTGCCGAGCGGCTTCGCCGAGCTCGATGTGCAGCTCCCGGGCGGAGGGTGGCCGGCAGGCGCGCTGACCGAGATCTATGCCGAACGCCCCGGTGTCGGTGAATTGCAGCTCGTCATGCCAGCCGCCGCGTGCCTCACGCAGTCGGAACGCTGGATCACGCTGGTTGCCCCGCCTTATCTTCCCTACCCGCCCGCGCTCGCCGCCCATGGCGTAAAACTGTCCCGCCTTCTGCTGGTGCAGGCGCCCGCCGTGGATGAAAGTCTGTGGGCCTGCGAGCAAGCTTTGCGTGCGGGCAGCTGCGGCGCCGTAATGGTCTGGCTGAACCAGGTCCATGAACGTGCGCTCAAGCGCCTGCAACTCGCCGCAGAGACAAGCGGCGCGCTGGTGCTGCTGTTCCGTGCCTCTCGTAGCATCCCCGCCTCGCCCGCGGCGTTGCGGTTGCACGTCAGCCGATCCGAAAGCAGGACGGTGGTGCGCATCCTCAAGCGCCGCGGCGGTGGCATGCCGGCACCGGTCACGCTCGACCTGCACGGTACCCTCGTGGAACGGAGCAAGATCAAGAGCAATTTGGCCGCCGATGAACGCCGATGGACGCCGATAAAAAAAGAAAAATCAACCTCTGTAGCAAGAAGCCCGGTGAGTAGTGAGCGGCAACCGCAGCCAAAGTCACTCTTTCGCTTACCGCTTACCAAATCCTGATCGGCGCTTATCTGCGGTTCCATAGATGCTGTGGCTCGCCCTGCACTTCCCCACCCTCGCGCTCGATGTCTACACGCGCGGCGCGCGCGCGCCTTCACCGCTCGCTATCGCCTCCTCTCCCGGCAATAACGCCGTCGTCCTTACCTGCAATCATTCCGCGCACCACTGCGGTGTGTGGTCCGGCATGCCGCTGGCTGCGGCGTGCGCACTGTCTTCGGAGCTGGTGGTGATAGCGCGTGATGTCGCGGCTGAACGCACGGCGCTGGAGCGTATCGCCGCATGGGCGCTCCAGTTCACGCCGGCCGTGAGCATCGCCCGACCCGCCGAAGTTCTGCTGGAAATCGCGGGCTCGCTCAAGCTGTTCGGGGGACTCAACCGGCTCCGCGCCCAGCTCGAGAACGGACTCGCCGAGCTCGGCTACAGCTTCGTCCTTGCCTGCTCCCCGACACCGCTTGCTGCGCAGCTTTTTGCGCGCGCCGGCCTGCCGGCAAGAATCCGGCACCGCGATGCATTGCGAGCGGGCCTCGGCCAGCTTTCGGTGGACGCATTCGGCCTGCCCCTCGAGTCGGGCACCCTGCTGCGCGCTATCGGTGTTCGCACCCTCGATGATTGCCTGCGGCTGCCGCGCGACGGCGTGGCGCGCCGCCTCGGCCAGAAGTTGCTCGACACCTTCGATCGCGCGCTGGGTTATATCCCGGATCCGCGGCCAAATTTCATTCCGCCCGCAGATTTTGTGGCGGCACTGACGCTGCCAGCGCCGGTACACGAGGCCGAGCAACTGCTGTTCGCCGCCCGCCGGCTGCTCGCCGAGCTGTGTGGCTTCCTTTGCGCCACCGGTAACGGCGCGCAGCGCCTCGCCTTTGCCCTTGCGCACGAAGATCGCGCCGAGACATGGTTCACGCTGGATCTCACGGCAGCGACCCGCGATCTCGAGCATCTGGTGAGCGTGCTGCGCGAGCGCCTGGAGCGCCTGGCTCTACCTCGCCCCGCTACAGCAATCACCCTGAAAAGCGAGCTGCTGCTACCCACGCCTTCGCGCAATCTCTCGCTCCTTCCCGACAGTCGTGAGCACGCCGAGGCCGTTGGCCGCTTGATCGAGCGTCTCCGGGCGCGCCTGAGCTCCGGCGCGGTCAAGGGACTGGACACCGCCACCGATTACCGGCCGGAGCGTGCGTGGCAAATCTGCGAACCGGGGAATGGATACGGCGCGCAGGAGACGCGTCCCGTCGTCCGCCCCTTGTGGCTGCTCGCCTCGCCGCAGCCGTTGAGAGAGATCGGGGCCATGCCTCATTACCAGGGACCACTCGCTTTGCTGGCGGGACCGGAGCGTATCGAGTCGGGATGGTGGGACGGCGGCGATGTTGCGCGCGACTATTTCATCGCCCGCAATCCGGCTCACGCCCTGCTGTGGGTCTACCGCGAGCGCCGCCACGATGGCGGCTGGTATCTCCACGGCTTTTTTGCGTGAACACCAAAAACCTGAACCGCAAAGATCGCCGAGAACGCGGAGAAAAACAAAGCCGATAAATTGAACCGCCGAGACGCCGAGAGAAACGAAATAAAGCTTGAACCGCCAAGGCGCCAAAAACGCCAAGACATACAAACAAGATCAAACACTAAACTGAACCGCGGAGACACGGAGAGATTCGTAGAAGGAACAGATTTCATGGATTTTGCTTCTCTCCCCATCTCCGCGGTTCAAATTGTTCCGTTCCTGTTTCTCTCGGCGTCTCGGCGGTTCAATGGTTTGCTCGATGATCTTTGCGGTTAACGTTTTTGACCGTCGTTATGGTTTCTCTACCTGCCTACGCCGAGTTGCACTGCCTTTCCAACTTCACTTTCCTCCGGGGAGCGTCCCGCCCGGAAGAACTGGTCGAGCGCGCGCAGGCGCTCGGCTACACCGCGCTCGCCATCACCGATGAATGCTCCGTCGCCGGTGCCGTGCGCGCGCATGTCGCCGCAAAGCAGTCAGGGCTCAAGCTCATCATCGGCGCGGAAATCCGGCTCGATGACGGACTCAAGCTGGTGTTGCTCGCGACCAATCGCAGGGGCTATGGCAATCTCTGCGCGCTCATCACCCGCGGCCGGATGCGCTCGGCCAAGGGCCGCTACCAGCTCACTCGATGCGACTTTGAGGACGGGCTTTCGGGCTGTCTCGTGCTGCTCGTGCCGGGTGCACGGCTGGACCTTGAAGACGCGCGCTACGTCGCCGAACGCTTCCCCGGGCGCGCCTGGATCACCGTGGAGTTGTTGTGCGGCCCAAACGACCGCGCGCGGCTTGCCGCCCTGCAAGAGACAAGCGGGCGCTCGGGCCTTCCTCTCGTCGCGGCAGGCGACGTGCACATGCACCTGCGCTCGCGCCGGCCGCTGCAGGACACCCTTACTGCGATTCGTCTCGGTATTCCCGTCCACGAGGCCGGTCACGCGCTCTACCCCAATGCCGAACGACATTTACGACTGCGGGCGCGGCTTGCCCAGATCTACCCCCCCGAGCTGCTCGCCACAACGCTTAACATTGTCGGGCGCTGTGACTTCTCGCTCGACAGCCTGCGCTACGAATATCCGGACGAGATCGTTCCACCGGGGCACACACCGGCGAGCTATCTGCGCAGCCTGACCGAGACGGGTCTGTTGCGGCGCTTTCCGCGCGGGACGCCACAGCACGTGCGCCATCTCGTCGAGCACGAGCTCGAGCTCATCGCGGAGCTCGACTACGAGCATTTCTTCCTGACCGTTTACGACATCGTCCAGTACGCGCGCGCGCAGGGCATTCTGTGCCAGGGTCGCGGCAGCGCCGCCAATTCCGCGGTGTGCTACGCCCTCGGCATCACTGAAGTCGACCCGGCGCGCATGAGCGTGCTGTTCGAGCGCTTCATCTCGCGCGAGAGAAACGAGCCGCCCGACATCGACGTCGACTTCGAGCACCAGCGGCGCGAAGAGGTGATCCAGTACGTCTACCGCAAGTACGGCCGCGACCGCGCCGCCCTCACCGCGACCGTCATAACCTACCGGCCGCGCAGCGCGCTGCGCGACGTGGGCAAGGCGCTCGGCCTCGCGCTCGCCCAGGTGGACCGCCTGGCAAAATCCATGAACTGGTGGAATGGCCGGAACGTACTGCCGGAGCGCCTGCGGGAAGGCGGCTTCGATCCCGACAGCCCGGTAATCGAGCGCTTGATCAGACTGGTCAATGATCTTGTCGGCTTTCCCCGGCACCTCTCGCAGCACGTCGGCGGCTTCGTGATCTCGCGCGGGCCGTTGTCGCACCTCGTTCCGGTCGAGAACGCGGCAATGCCCGAGCGCTCGGTAATTCAATGGGACAAGGACGACCTCGACGCGCTGGGCCTGCTGAAGGTGGACGTTCTCGCGCTCGGCATGCTTTCTGCGATCCGGCGCTGTCTCGAGCTCGTCGATCGCTACCGCGGCGGCGCCCTCACGATGCAGGCCATCCTCGATCGCGGCGATGACGCGGCGGTATACGAGATGATCCGGCGCGCCGACACCATCGGCGTGTTCCAGATCGAATCCCGCGCGCAAATGTCGATGCTGCCGCGATTGAAACCCCGCGAGTTCTACGACCTCGTGGTCGAGGTCGCCATCGTGCGTCCGGGACCGATCCAGGGCGGTATGGTCCATCCCTACCTGCGCCGCCGGCAGGGACTGGAGCCGGTCACCTACCCCTCCGAAGCGGTGAGAGAGGTGCTCAGCCGCACGCTGGGCGTGCCGATCTTTCAGGAGCAGGTGATGCAGCTCGCCGTCGTCGCCGCTGGCTTCACCCCCGGCGAGGCCGACAACCTCCGGCGCTCGATGGCCGCATGGCGGCGCAAGGGCGGGCTCGAGCATTTTTACGGCCGCCTGATTGAGGGCATGCTCGGACGCGGCTATACACGACATTTTGCCGAGCAGATCTACCAGCAGATTCTGGGCTTCGGCGAGTACGGCTTCCCCGAATCCCACTCGGTAAGCTTCGCGCTGCTCGCCTATGTCTCGGCATGGCTCAAGCACCACGAGCCCGCCGCGTTTCTCGCCGCGATGCTGAACAGCCAGCCGCTCGGCTTCTACTCCTCCTCCCAACTCGTCCAGGACGCGCGCCGCCACGGCGTCGAAGTGCTGCCGGTGGACGTGACCGCGAGCGACTGGGAATGCGCCCTCGAAGAAGGAAAAAGCGACCAGTCACCAGTCACTAGTCACCCGTCACGCCTTTTGCGCCCAGCCGTACGGCTGGGACTGCTGATGGTAAAGGGGCTGTCGCAAGCCAACGCCGAGCGCATCGTTGCCGCACGCCTGCAGTCGCCCTTCACCAACGTCGAAGAGCTTGCGCGACGCGCCGGCCTCGACCGGCGTGATCTTCGCAGCCTCGCCGCGGCAGGTGCGCTCGCCCAGCTGGCCGGACATCGCCATCTCGCGCACTGGCAGGCGGCTGGTGTGGAAGCCCTGCCCCGGCTGCTGAGCGAAGCACCGATCCGGGAAAGCGTACCGCAACTCTCTATCCCCACCGAGGGCGAAGACCTGATCGCGGATTACGGCAGCCTGGGGTTCACACTGGGGCGCCACCCGCTCGCACTGCTGCGCCAGCGCCTGCGGCGCATGCGTCTCGTCACGGCCTCCGAGTTGAACCGGCTGGCGAATGGACAGCCCGTGCGCACCGCCGGCATCGTCACTTCCCGCCAGCGCCCCTCGACCGCCAAGGGCGTGGTATTCGTGACGCTCGAGGACGAAACCGGTTACGTGAACGTTGTCGTGTGGCGCGACCTCGTGGAAAAACACCGACGCGAATTGCTCGGATCGAGCCTGCTCGGCGTCGAGGGCAAGATCCAGCGGGAAGGAGAAGTGGTGCACCTCGTTGCCCGGCGGCTGACTGACCACACCCGGCTGCTCGGCCGGCTCGCGGCGCAGTCCAGGGATTTCCATTAGAAGCAACTCAAGACGCTTTGACGAAGCCGCCGCTAATACGTCATTGGCCGTGGTCGCTGCGCTGATCATGAAACAATGCGCCTCCATGGGCTACGGCAATGCCCATAACCGGTTTCCGTTCAGTTGGTTATTAACACAAACTCAGAAATGACTTGAAGTTTGTTCGCCCGAGTCTGATGCGGGGTTAGTCGGGATGATTCTGGCAAGAGCCGCTGTTAGCTGTCAGGACCGGCCCGTCGTTGCCTGCCGCTTGGAAGACAGCGACAATGGCACCCATGGGATCCGGTCTGGTTCTCAGCCGAGCCCCAGAATCTCAAACAAGTTCATCCACGTAAGGAGGAAGTTTCCAATGAAAAAACTAGTGACCTGCATGGCCGCTGTCGCCGCATCCACGGCCCTGATGGCGGGCGTCGCGCAAGCCGACACCACTTACCGATTCGGCGGCGGACCTTCGGGCGGCGCGTGGCATCCGGCCACCAGCGCCGGCGTGCAACTTCTCAATAAGGAACTCAAAGGAAAATTCAAGTTTCAGTACACCCCCTCAGGCGGCTCGGTGGCGAACGTGCGCCGCGTAGGTCTCGGGGAGTATGCCACTGCCTGGGGACATATCGGGCAGGTCTACCAGTCGTGGAATGGCGAGGGCCTGTTCAAGAAAGACGGCGCCAACAAGAACTTCCGCGTCGTCGCCCGGGTGCGCGCGCAGTCCCAGATTTTCGCGGTACTCGCCGACAACCCCATCCAGTCCTTCTCCGACATGAAGGGCAAGGTAGTCAATCTGCTCTCGCGCGGCTCGGGCAGCAACGTGAACTGCATGAACGTCATGAAGTCGCTCGGCCTGACGGACAAGATCGAGGCGCGGTATCTGGGTTTCGCGGCGTCCGCGCGGGCCCTGGGCGACCGCCAGATCGATGTCTTCTGCTCCGCGGGCGTGCCGTTCGTCATTCCTGCGTTGACACAGCTTTCTGTCAGCAAGCCCGTCCGTTACGTTAGTCTGACCGCGGAAGAGCAAAAGAAGGTGACCTCCGAATACCGCTTTTATTCACCGGTCACGATCCCGCCTCAGAAAGACGTGAAGGGAGTGGACACGCCCTCTCGCTCCATCGCTTACGACGTCTGGTGGATCGCCCACAAGCAGATGTCGGATGCCGCGGTCTACAATATGTTGAAAGTCATCGCGGCGCCCGAAAACCTGGCGCAACTCACCAAGGCGGCGGCTTACTGGAAGGCTCTGAGCGGCAAATTCGATGCCCTCGTTGAGCACAAGATCCTGGTCCATCCGGCAGCCGCTCGTTACTGGAAGGAGCGCGGCATCAGCGTGCCGGGGTCCATCGTCAAAGGATACTAACGCTGGTTCAGGGCCCTTGCGGCCAATCGTTAACTTGTAGCCACGCGCGAAGAGGGCGGCTTGCCGCCCTCTTCGCACAATCGCGTTCCAGGCCGCGTTAACAGCCACATCTATTCGAGACATGGTCAGCACGATAATTTCCTTTCTTACCAAGCTCGGCCTCATCGCTGAGGGCATGAGCGTTCCGCGGAAAATCCGGGGCCCCGCCCGCGTGTTGCTGTCGATCATTGCAGTCGCTTTTTCGTATTTCTTCATTCACATCTCGTTCTTCGGCCCTCCCGTACTGGAGATTTTCAAAGGCACATACCTCCTCGGCGTTGCGGTTCTGTCGATACTGGTCTTCAAGGGACGCCAGAAGCCCCTTCGGGCCGGCTTTGTCTGGCTCGATGAGATGATCGCGCTCCTTTCTATCGTATTCATGGGTGCGTTCCTTGCGATCTGGGCCTACTGGGGCCTGTTCGATCACACGGAGTTGTGGCTCGATTTCGCGAGCGCCAGAGTATTGATGGCGGCCATCGTTGGCGGACTGGCGGGCATGGCGCTGTACTGGTGGGAGGGCACGCGCCGGGAGATCCCTGAAAGCCCCGTGATCTCCGATTGGCTCTTCCTCATATCCGCGATCTCCTCCGTCGGGTGGTGGATGTTATCGAACGTGGAGCTCTCGGCACGGGTGGGCAGCCCGGTCCCGGTGGAAGTCGTGTTTTTCTCGGGCCTGCTGGCCGCCGTGAGCTTCGATATCGCGCGGCGCATCGTCGGACCCGTCATCCCACTCATAGGCCTGCTGTTCCTGATCTACTCATTCGAGCCGATTGCGCAGATTTCGCCCGGGCTCTTCCGTCACGAGGGTTTCGGCATCGCGCGCGTGATGGAATTCTTGATGCTCGAGTACGACGGCATGACGGGGCTCATCGTCGACGTGTTTGCGACCTACGTGGTGATTTTCGTCATCGTCGGCGCATTCCTCGAGAAGACCGGCCTCGGCGAGCTTCTCATCGACACGACCTACCGCCTCACCGGACAGAGAACCGGCGGGCCGGGAATGACGGCGGTAGTGTCGAGCGGGTTGTTCGGCATGATTTCGGGCAGCGGCGTGGCAAACGTCGTGACGACCGGAACCTTCACCATTCCGTTGATGAAGCGGGTCGGTTACCGCCCCGAGTTCGCCGGCGCCGTAGAGGCGGCCGCTTCGACCGGCGGGACCTACATGCCGCCGATCATGGGAGCGGGTGCTTTCCTGCTCGCGCAGCTGACGGAGACCAGCTATTTTCATGTCATCAAGATCGCGCTGATCCCCGCGCTGCTCTATTACCTCTCCGTGGCGTTCATCGTCTACATTCGCGCGGTGCGCACCGGCCTGCACGGCGTTCCGGTCGAGGAGCTGCCGGCGTGGAGCAGGATCATCCCGCGGCTGCACCTGCTGCTGCCCATTCCGGTCATGGTTTTTTACCTGGTGATCGGGGATTCCGCGTTCCTCGCCGCCGTCAAGACCATCTTCCTGATCGTGCTCCTGAAAACCTCCGATCTGCTCGCGGCCGTGCGCACCCCCTGGTCCGACAGGACGGCGTGGCCATTCTTGTTCATGTCGGCCGCGTTTGGCGCCTTTGCCTACACGCTCGGCCTGAAGGTAGGGCCGCCTTTTTCATGGTTCGCGGATAACCTCCGGGGGCTGAACCTGGGCGATGCCCTCGTCTGGATGGTTGCGGCATTCATCGCGTTGAAGCTCGGAGAGATCCTGCTCGCGGCGATGCAGCGCACCCCCATGGCTCATGAGGCCGCCGCCAAGCCGGGCGTCGTTTCCGGTCCGGGGGCGTTGCGGCGGCTGCGCGATGCGTTCGTGGACCTTGTGAAATGCATCTGGATCTCCATGGAGACCGGCGCCACGAACACGCTCATCATCGGTTGCATCGCCGGCGTGCTGGGCATTCTCCTTTCGAGTGCCACGCAGAGCGATCTCCCGGGACGCATCTCCTCGCTCCTGATCGAATTCAGCTTCGGGTTGCTCCCGCTCACCATCTTCTGGGTCATCGTCGCTGGATACATAGTCGGGATGGGACTGCCCATCACCGCAAGCTACGTGCTCCTCGTCATCTTCAGCGTGAACGCGCTGACCAGTCTCGGCGTGCCAACGCTCACCGCGCACCTGATCGCCTTCTGGGTCGCGGTGACGAGCGCCGTTACCCCACCGGTCGCGTTAGCCTCCCTTGCGGCGAGTGCAATTGCCGGTGGCGACCCGATGAAGACCAGTATCGAATCGGTCAAGCTCGCCTCGTGGATCTTCGTGATGCCGTTTCTCTTCGTCTACACCCCGCTGCTGCTGGACGGAACCGGCCTCGACATCACGGCGACCGTCGTGGCCTGCGTGATCGGGATCGTCGCCTGGGGCGCGTTCCTGGAAGGTTATCTATTCCGGTACACCACCGTCGCCGAACGCGTCCTGTTGGGCGTGGCCGCGGTGTTCCTGATGCTACCCATCGATCACCTGTTTACGTTCCTGACTTCCTACGTAGGGGAATATCACTACCAGGCGTACGCGATCGGGCTCGTGCTCATGGGACTGATCGTCGCCATGCAGCGGATGAGGCGCGCGCCGGAAACGACGCCGCGCGCCGCGTAAGCTCGCCTTGCCCTGCGGGCAAAAGTTCGTAGAAGCCCCACCCAAGCCGGGTGAGGCTCCTATCTTTGTGGGTGCCTGACACTGTCCCGCTTTTGCCCGGGCCAGGCTAAAGCCTTCCTGACGATGTCCTACTTTGGCTCCGGCCGGCCCTTCGGGCCTTAACTTTTTCCTGCCGGAGGGACGAGAAAAAGTTAGCCTGCGCCGCAACAAGCCGCCGCAAGCTCCGTCACCCTGAATCAATGACAGCGGAAAATCGGGCCGAGATACTAATGAGGCAACGGTGGCGGCGTGTTGTCGCTACGCTCAAGTAGGGTATCGTCAGGGCATTAATAAAAACAAAACCCCCGAGGGCACAGCCCCCGGGGGTTTCGTTTTTATGGTGCCTGACGATGTCCTACTTTCGCACGGAATACACCGTACTATCATCGGCGCTGAAGCGTTTCACGGCCCTGTTCGGAATGGGAAGGGGTGGGTCCA
>JAQBFV010000365.1:0-2919 GCA_032123035.1 Betaproteobacteria bacterium
CTTGATCCACTCCTGCATCTTGACCAGCTCGACGTGCAGCTTGCTGAGCGCCTTGTCGTAGGCCTTGCCCTTGATTTTTTCCTGCGGGGCCGCCGCGGCCTGCTTCGATTTCTTCACACTCGCTTTCATTGTCCTATTTCCTTGTGTTAACGACTGTGGAAGCGGTCGCGGTCAACCCGGCGACAATGTCCGGTCGCAAATATTCGCTGCGGTACTGGCGCAGGCGGGCGATGCTGGGAACGAGGCTCGAAGGCGTCATGCGTTCCGGTTCGACTTTGATGCGCCGACCGGCCGCTCCGGGGTCAGGTTCCCGGTTGGACCTTCTGCCAGCTCGAATCCGGATCGAAGCGGGTGATCGCACTCGCGCGCGTCGCGCTCGTCGGGCCGAGATCCTTCTGATAGAGCACGCCGTCGTGGCTCACCATGAACGTCGTCACCCCGGTCTCGCCATAGCGCAGCGGCCAGGCGACGACGGCAAAACCGCCAATCATGCGCCCATGCGCGACGTAGCTGTACGCGCCGCCGGGCGCATTCTTGCCCTGCGACTTGAGAATCTTATAGCGGTAGCCGTAGTAGCCCGCTGCTCGACTGCCGCCGGCGGCGTGCGCCGTAGCGACCGCGGAGCCGAGCGGGCTTTCGGGTTCGCCGGCCTTGCTCGGCCAGTACAGGCCGTTCTTCTTGCCGGGTGCGCTGCGGAATCTGCCGGCGTACTTGAGTACGCCGTCGCCGTTGCGGTCCTTGGCGGCGTACTCCCGCTGCGCGTCGTAGATCGCGAGCATCACCTGCATCACGGAGCGCTCGTTGTGCCCGATGCGGCGCACGCGGATCTCGTCGGCGCCGGCGCGGGTGTCGAAGCGCCAGCCCTGCGCGGTTTTCACGATGGGAACGCTCAAGGTCCAGCCGTCGGTGCCGACCGCGACAAGCGCTTTCGCGTCGCCCACCGGCTTGATCGCATGTGCATTGGCCCAGGCGGCAAGGAACTTGTAGCGGATCTCCGCGCCGACCGGCGGGATGAGCGTGTGATAGTTCGCGCCGAGGAGCGCTTTCATGGCGTCTTCGTCGCTCGTCGCGACCGCGTCGCCGAACGCGTTCATCGCCGCCTCGGGCGTTGGGAACGTCTTTTGCTGGGCGCGCGCGGCTGGCGTGAAGGCGAGCGCGATCACGAGCGCCGCAACGAGCGTGGCCGCAATGCCGCGCGACTGTTTCAGGGTGGTTTGCATTGTCGAGCCTTCCTTAGCGCCTGCCGCCGCGTCCGCCGCCGCCGCCACCGCGTCTGCCGCCGCCGCCGCTCGGGCGCGAGCCTGCACTGCTTTGACGCGAGCCCGCACTGGCACCGCCGCCGCGATTGCTCGTCATCGACTGATTGCTGGCACGGCCACGGTCCATGTCGCGTTGCGACGCGCCGCCGCTGCCGACGCCCTGGAACGCGTTGTCGCGGCCACCGCCGCCGCGATTCGCCGTGCCTGCGCCGCCCCGGTCGCCCGTTCGGCTACGATCCGACGCGCTCGCGCTGCCCCGGTCGCCCGTTCGGCCGCGATCCGCCGTGCTTGCGCTGCCCCGATCCCCCGTTCGGCCGCGATCCCCCGTGTTCGCACCGCCCCGATCCCCCGTTCGGCCGCGATCGCCCGCGCCGGCGCGATTCCCGGCACCGCCCTCACGCCCGCGATAATCGCGGCGCCCGTCTGCGCCGCCGACGCCTTTGCCGTATTTCTCGCGGCTCGCCGAATCCCGGTAGGACACGCCCTTGCGATGGCTCGCGTCGTGCTGCCACTTGCCGCCACTGACGTTGTTGCGATTGAAATTGCGGTCGATGTTGGTGGCCCGGTTGACGTTGACGTTGACGTTGCCGCCCCTCCAGTTGCAGTTGCCGTAAAAGGCCCCAGCGGCCGCGATGCCCACGCCCCAGGCGAAGCCGCGGACAAGGGCGCCGCCCGGGTAGTAATAGGGCGATGGCGGCCAGTAGTACGGCGGATACGCGGGATAGCCCCAAACGCCGTATACGACGGTCGGGTTGTAGGCCGGCACGTAGATCACCTGCGGGTTAGCCGGCACGATCTTGATAATTGTCTGCTGCGCTTCCTGCTCGACGACCACCTTCTGCTGCTCGCTCGATTTGAGATTGCCCGAACTATCGGCGCGCTGCCGCAACCGCTGCACGGCATCGAGCACCGACTTCTGGTCGGCGAGGAATGCGTCGCCGAGCTTCTGCGTCCAGTCGAGCTTGTCGTTCATCGGCTCGAGGGCCTGCGGGAAGGCGACCAGCGACTTGACGCTCACGTCCCAGTTCTGGTTTTCGACCGCCTTGACCGCGGCGTCGCCCTTGACGTTCGGGTTCGCCTTAACCCAGCGCGCGGCCTGCACCACCTCGAGCGGGTAGGTCGAGGCCATCAGCACCTGCGAGAGGAGGGAATCCGGGTAGAGCGCGACCGGCGCCACCAGCGCCTCGATCTCTTCGGGCTTGAACGGTGATGCGGGGTCCTGGGCGCGTGCCGTACCACCGACCGCCGTTGCACACGCGAGAAGCAGCACGATGAGGTGTCGGAACAGCTGTGCGTGTGGGAAGTTCATGCTCGGAGCTGGCAGACCGCTGAACCGGCGGCGCTACCTATGCTTGTGGGTAATCAATTGTCTGGACCGGGGTGCGGCTGGCATTTGACCTAAAACAAACAATGGGCATTCCGACTTGTTTGAGACGGCGCGGCGCGAAGTATACGCAAAGTTTTAGCGGCCGGTCGGGCTCAACGAAAAACAACGAAATGAGGCAAAATGTGCGCTTCGGCGAGCGTGCGTCGCGCGCCAATATCCCGCGCCGACGAACGTGCCCACGTCGTCGCCATTCGCAGAGTCTCTTTCAGGACCGCTCTCACGCTGTCCCGATTGTCGGCTGCCCTCGCCGCGATCGCAGTGTTCACGGCCGGT
>JAQBFV010000366.1:0-22942 GCA_032123035.1 Betaproteobacteria bacterium
TCCTCATTCCTATCACACGGTTCAGGAAATCGGCAAAAGATTCAGTCCACTTCATCACGTCGAGGGTCTTGGTGATCTTTGGTGTGGCTGGCGCAGATTCCTCCTTACGATCCTTCAAGGACTTCCAGTGTTGTGCGAAAGTCTTGATAGTCGGATCCCATCTGATGTTGCCCTCCGCTGGACATCGCAGAACCTCCCTCGCCAAAATCGTGACAGCGCAGCGTGTGTTTCATTGTGTTACGGGCTCTAAGCGCCTCCGCGCTCGAGGCCGCGCGCGGCGCGGCGCTCGAGCAGCCGCATGCCCGCGGTAATACACAGCGCAACGGCAAAGTAGAGCACCAGAACGAGACCGAATATCTCCGCGCTGCGCAGGCTCTCGGCGCGCAGCAGCTGTGCGGCGAAGGTCAGCTCCGTGATGGTGATCAGCGATACCAGGGCGCTATTCTTGAGGAGCTCGATCGCAAGATTGCCAGCTGGCGGCAGCATGGCCGGGAACGCCTGTGGCAACACGATGCGCCAGAGCGTCTGCAGGCGGCTCAGATTGAGCGCCGCCGAGGCATCGAGTTGGCCGCGCGGTACCGCCAGCACGGCACCACGCACGACCTCGGCACCATAGGCGCCGGTGTTGAGCGCCAGCACCAGTATGCCCGCGGCGAACGCCGACAGCTTGATTCCGAAAAAGGGCAGGACGAAGAAGAACCAGAACAGCTGCACGAGGGCCGACGTACCGCGGAAAACCTCCACGTAAACTGCCGCGGGCCAGGCAAGCGCGCGGCGTGGTGACATTCGCGCAAGGCCCGCTGCCAGCGCGATGACAGCCGCAAGCACGGACGCGGCAACGGTAAGCTCGACGGTGACCGCCAACCCGCGCAGGAGGGTCAGGAGCATTTCGTTCATCGCTCGGAAACAGGCCGTCGGATCAGGAAGACAGCGAGCTCAACCCCGGCACAGCTCCGCCGCCGTGGCCGGACCGGGCAACTCGCCCTGGGCGAAGCCAAACGGCTTGACCAGCTCGAGGTGGCGGGGCGTGCCGATGAACCGCGCGAGGGCCGCGTTGAAGGCGGCGACGAGGTCCTGATCGGTCTTGCGGAACCCGAATGCCCCGTAGCCGCGCGTGGGTTTGCCTTCAATGACCGGGTCGGAAAACGGCACGGCCCGCTCCACGCGGGGCGATTTGGCCCGGGCGAGCAGGTTGTTCGCGGTCAGGCTGGTCGCCGCGTAGGCGTCGACGCGCCCGGCAATAACGCCCTCGAGCGCGCTCGGGGCATCGGGAAACACGACCACGCGCGCATTGGGAATGCCCACCCGCCGCGCATATTCACGCTCGACAGTTCCGGTGACCACGCCGAGCCGCGCCTCGGAGTGAGGCACGACGCCTTCGTAGCCGTGCAACGCCAGCGGATTGCCCTGCGCCACGATGAAAGCCTCGCCCACGGAATAGGTGGGGTTGGAAAAAGCGATCTCCTTGCACCGTTGCGGCAGGATGTACATCCCGGCGGCAATGATATCGAAGCGCCCCGCCTTGAGACCCGGTATGAGCGAGCCAAACTCGGTGAGAACGCCTTCGACCTTGCCTATGCCCATCTCGACAAGCACCACTCGCGCGATCTCGGGTGCCTCGCCGGTCAATCTGCGGGACGCGCTTTCGAGATAGGCGTAGGGCGCCTCGTTCGCGTAGCCGACGCGGATCGTCCCGTCCTGCTGCGCGCGCTTGAGCGTGCTGAGCGTTTGCCCTGCGGGCGTGTCGGCCTGCTCGGAACATCCTGGCGCGAGCAGCGCCACTGTCAGCAGCGCCGCACCCATCGTCTTGCGCCAAACGCCCTCCCCTGCGCGCGCGCTCATCCTAATGCTGAGGACGCAACCCCGTCATCTCCGCTCGCCGTAGGTGGGCTCCACCGGAACGATGGGCGAGAAGTCCTCCCGCGTCGCGATGAATTCGGGCCTCGGCTTGAGCCCTCCGCGCGGGCTCTCGAGCGTGTTCTCGACGCTGTTGTAGACGAAAAAAGCGTTGGCCCGCGGATAGGGGGAGATGTTGCTGTTCGACCCGTGCATGGTGTTGCAATCGAAAAACACCACCGAGCCCGCCGGTCCCTTCATCGACTGGATGCCACCGCGCTCGGCAAGGAATGCCAGCGCCGCCGGATCGGCGATGCCGTGCTCCTGCTTCCTCAGGGACTGTTTGTAATGATCCTCGGGCGTCTCACCAGTGCATGAAATGTAGTGCGTATGCGACCCCGGCATGAGCATCAGCGGACCGTTGAACTCGTTGTTCTCCGTCAGCAGAACGACGCAACTCACCGCGCGCATCCGCGACATCCCGTCCTCGACGTGCCAGGTCTCGAAATCCGAATGCCAGTAGAATTCCTTGCCCAGGAAGCCCGACTTCAGATTGACCCGCGACTGGTGGAGGTAGACCTCGCTGCCGAGGATCTGGCGCGCGATGTTGGCAAGACGGACATCGGCCACCAGCTGCCGGTAAAGCTCGTTCAGCCGGTGCACCATGAATACCGAGCGCACTTCGTCGCTGCCCGGCTCGGCGATGGCCTCCTCGCGCGCACGGATTTTCGGGTCCGCGGTCATCTTGCGCGCCTCCTCGAGGAACAGCGCGGCCTCCTGCTCACTGAACAGCCCCTTTAGCAGGATGAACCCGTTTTTCTGGTAGTTCTTCAGCTGATGGTGGGTGAGGCCGCGCGGAACTTCCGTACGGGGGTCCGAGTAGATGATCGGATCCTGGCGCAGCAGGATGGCGGTCTCGTTGTCGACTCGCGATTGATAGGTGTCGGTAACCAGTACCATTAGCTCTTCTCCTGAACGTGTGTTATCGGGGCTGTGTTTCAACCAGCCTGCGCGGCAGGCGCCTCTTTCGTGACCAGCGGATACACGCCGTTCTCATCGTGCACCTCGCGGCCCGTCAGAGGCGGGTTGAAAACACACACCAGGCGCATCTGGGTCCGAGCGCGCAGAAAATGCTTTTCGTGCTGATCGAGCGCGTAGACCACGCCGGGCCGGATCGGATGGATCTTCTTGTCCGGGATCGTTTCGACCTCGCCTTCACCCTCGACGCAATACACGGCTTCGAGGTGGTTCGCGTACCAGATGTAGGTCTCGGTGCCCGGATAGACCGTGGTCTCGTGCAGCGAGAACCCCATGCCGTCGCTTCGCAGCAGCAAGCGCCGGCTTATCCAGTTGGGTGTCTCGACGTCGCGCGTCGTGCCCTTGACCTCCTCGAGACTGCGCACGATCACCGGGCGCTTCCGAAATGGATGTACCGGATCGTATCCACGGCGTGTGGCACGCCGAGCACGGCGGCCGTGCTGCGCTCCAGGATGTCGAGGCCGCGACGCAGGGTCTGCTCGTCGATGGTGAGGGGCGGCAGCAGCTTGATCACCTGGTCCTGCGAGCCCGAGGTTTCGACGACGAGGCCGTCTTCGAACGCACGCACGGTGATCTTGCCGGCAATCTCCGGAGCCTCCGCGACCAGGCCCTGGATCATGCCGCGTCCGCGCACGCTGAACCCGCCCTGGGGATAACCGCGCGCAATATGCTCAAGCCACGCGCTCATGATTTTTCCTTTCCGGCGCAGCGTGTCCTCGAATTCCCGCGTCGTCCAGTAGTGAACGAGCGCCTCCTTGGCGGTGACGAACGCCAGATTGTTGCCGCGGAACGTGCCGTTGTGCTGGCCGGGCGACCAGATGTCGAGTTCCGGCTTCATCAAGACCAGGGCCATCGGCAGCCCGTAGCCGCTGATGGACTTCGAGAGCGTGATGATGTCGGGCGAAATGCCCGCACCCTCGAAGCTGAAGAAGGTGTCGGTCCGTCCGCACCCGACCTGGATGTCGTCGATGATGAGCAGCATGTTATGGCGGCGGCATACCTGCTCGAGCGCCTTCAACCAGCGGAAGCTCGCCACGTTGACACCGCCCTCGCCCTGTACCGTTTCGACGATGACCGCGGCCGGGGCATCCACGCCGCTGCTCTGGTCGGCGATGACACGGTCCAGGTACTCCATCGTGTCGACGCCCTCGCCCAGGTAGCCGTCGTACGGCATGAACGTGGTGTTGGCAAGCGGCATGCCGGCCGCGTCGCGAAACTTGGAATTTCCAGTCGCCGCGAGCGACGCGCCAGTCACCCCGTGGAATCCGTTCGTGAACGAAATGATATTGGTGCGCCCCTTGGCCAGCCGCGCAAGCTTGAGCGCGGCCTCCACCGCGTTCGTTCCCGTCGGCCCGGGGAACTGGATCTTGTACTCCATGTCCCGGGGCCGCAGGATCACGCGCTCGAAAGTCTCGAGGAACTCCTTCTTGGCGACGGTCGCCATGTCGAGGCCGTGGACCACGCCATCCGACTCGATATATTCGAGGAGGCGCTGCTTGAGCACGGGATTGTTGTGCCCGTAATTGAGCGTCCCGGCACCGCTAAAGAAGTCGATGTAGCTGCGTCCTTCCGCATCTGTCAGTATCGATCCGCGCGATTTCGCGAACAGCGTGGGGAAGGAACGGATGTAGCCCCGCACTTCTGATTCGAGACGTTCGAAGATCTGGAGATTCATTGGCGTGCTCTCCTCTTAGTAGTTGTAATAGTTATTCCCCCGCGAACGGGCCGATACGAATCAACATTTCACACTCGTGATGCTCGTCTCCGAAATCCTGCGCGGCAAACAGCACGCGCTCGGTAATCGGCGCCCGGATCTCGCGCGCGAGCCCGTGAAATACCCGGCGCGATGGCTCATTGGACGGCGACACGGTCGTCTCGAGATAGCAGCAGCCGTGCAGCGCGGGACGAGCCAGCAGTTCCCGCAGCATGGCGCGCGCAAGTCCCTGGCCGCGCATCTCTTCCGCGACGGCGACCTGCCACACGAAAATGGCCTCGTCGCGCTGCGGCGGACGGTAGGCCGAAACGAAGCCGACCGTGCGCCCTGCTCGCTCCGCATGCACGCAGGTCTCGGCGTAGTGCTCGCAGAGCAGCAGGTAGGCGTAGGTAGAGTTGAGATCGAGCGGCTTGCACGCGTCCACCAACCGGTGGATCGCGGCGCCATCGCGCACCCGCGGTGCGCCGAGGACGACGCCCGGTACGGCGCCATGACGCACCGCTCCGAACGCCCGATTCGCCTGTTGCATCCCGTTGGACCCCGCACAGTCCGTCGATTTCAAGTGGTTACCCTTTCGACACGTCAGAACTTTCGGCCGGCGTCATGTCCCGTCGGGACTGATCGGGCCGGTCGCCAGGATCGGCGCGGCATCGATCTCCGGTGCCTCCATCAACGCCACGATTCGTTCCAGCGAAAGCGCAATCGTCGCCTGCTCGAGCTCCGGCAATTCGCTGAGCGAATTGGCCAGCGCCTGCTGCAAGGGCGACGGCGCCTTTCGAGCAACCTCGACACCTTTGCTGGTTGCCGTCACCCGCACGATGCGCCGGTCCTCGTGCGACCGCTGCCGTTCCACCAGGCTCTTTTCTTCGAGGCGGTCGAGAATGCCGACCACGGTGCTGGGGCTCAGGTGCACTTCACGCCCGATCGCGGTTGCCGAAACCGGCCCGTTGTTCACCACATGCAGCAGACAGATCAGCTGCGGGGCGGTGATCTGGTTCGTGGCCGCGAGCTGCTTGGAATACAGGTCAACGCTATGGATGATGCGACGTAGTGAGCGCAGTATCCGCAGGTCGTACCGGGCAAGCGCAGCAGCACTGTTAGCCGCGGCGGGTATGTCTCCCGCCGAGCCTGCCTCCGGCACGAGCTCGCCGCTGCCCCCCTCGTTTCGGGGGAGGGTCGACGACGGGGCACCGGCCGTGATCGGGAAACTCATTCGCCCTTCCTCCTCGGAAACCTGAAAACCGCTTTCCCGAACAACAATACCTATCTGCTCCAATCATTTCAACTCAAATCATTTGCATTGTAAGCAATTATGGCGCGAGTGTCAACCTATAAACTACTTATAAATCAACTAGATGACTCGTTTTGGAAAAACGTTTTCAATTAGGACAAACCCGGAAAACGCCCTGTGGCGCGATCCTCACGCAGCCTCTTCCCTCCCGCTCTTCGCCCTGCTCAACCCTTCGCCAATGAGGGTTTAGTCCATCGATCTCGTCACGGACTTCGATATGAAGGGGTTCGCGCGCGTGCTCGCCCGCGGCGCGCTAATCAGCGGTATCGTCGGCGCCTCTCGGCGCTGCCGATCGGCACCATCGCCGAAGAGAGGACATTCAACGGGCTGGGGGCGTGGCTGAGACCACTACCCCGAAATGGAAGTGAGGACCGCGACCGAGCACGGCCCCTCAAGTCTGTGACCGGCGCGTCAGCCGTCGCGCTTTCCGCGATCCAGATTCACGAACGACGAGAGGAGGTCCATCGGAACCGGGAAGACGATGGTCGAGCTCTTGTCGCCGGCAATGCTGGTGAGCGTCTGGAGATAGCGCAACTGCATCGCCTCAGGCTGCCGCGCGAGCAGCTGTGCCGCCTCCAGCAGTTTCTGTGCGGCCTGCATTTCGCCCTCGGCGTGAATGATCTTGGCGCGCCGTGTACGCTCCGCCTCGGCCTGCTGCGCGATCGCGCGCACCATCGAGACATCAATGTCGACGTGCTTGATCTCGACGTTGGAGACCTTGATGCCCCAAGCGTCTGTCTGGGTGTCCAGTATATGTTGGATATCGAGGTTAAGCTTGTCGCGCTCGGCGAGCAGCTCGTCGAGCTCGTGCTTGCCGAGCACCGCGCGCAGCGTAGTCTGCGCGAGCTGGCTGGTCGCCTCCAGGAAGTTCACTACCTGGATGATCGCCCGCTGCGGGTCGAGCACCCGGAAATAGAGCACCGCGTTGACCTTGACCGATACGTTGTCGCGCGTAATCACGTCCTGACTGGGCACATCCATCACGACGGTGCGCAGGTCCACGCGCACCATCTGCTGGATGCCCGGCACGACGATGATCATCCCGGGACCCTTGACCTTCCAGAAACGCCCCAGCATGAAAATCACGCCGCGTTCGTACTCGCGCAGAATGCGCAGCGTTGCAAACACCAGGACAACAATCGCCAGTACTATGAAACCCGTGATGCCCAGATCCCACATCATGTGTGCCTCCCGCTGTTGTCGTCCGCTTCCGCCTCGACGCGTAGCGTGAGGCCCGTGACGCCCACTACTTTTACTTTCTGGCCGCGATGGAGCGGGCGCGCACTCACGACCCGCCAGCGCTCACTCTCAACCCGCGCCCATCCTTCGGTTTCCAGATCTTCGAGTGCCTCGCCGATGCTACCAATCATCTGCTCCTGCCCGCTTACGACAGGCCGCGTGCGCGCTTTCAAAGCGAACAGGACCGTGAAGAACACAACCCCCCCGCCGATAGCTGACATGACGGCCACCAGCGGCAGCGGCACGCTGTACCCGGCGCCCGCTTCCGGGTCGATCAGGATGACCGCACCGATCGCGAGCGCAATGACGCCGCCGATTCCGAGCGCGCCGAAGCTCGGCAGGAAAGCCTCTGCCACGATAAATGCCATCCCCAGCAGGATGAGGCCGAGCCCCGCGTAATTGACCGGAAGCAGCTGCAAGGCGTAGAGCGCGAGCAGCAGACAAATCCCGCCGATCACGCCCGGCACGACGAAGCCGGGATTCATCATCTCCAGAATGAGGCCGTAGATGCCCAGCATCATCAGGATCAGCGCCACGCTTGGATTGGCGATCACCGCCAGTAACCGGCTGCGCCAATCGGGCTCCACCGCGAGCACCTCGGCATCCTTGGTCTCGAGCACCCGCTCCACGCCCTGCACCGTGACTTTGCGCCCGTGCAGCTTGACGAGGAGATCCTTCACGTCCTGCGCAATGAGGTCGATGACGTGCATCTTCAGCGCATCTTTCGCGGACAGGCTCACCGCTTCCCGCACCGCGCGCTCGCCCCACTTTGCATTGCGGCCTCGCAGCTGCGCGAGGCTGCGAATGTAGGCCGCGGCATCGTGAACCTGCTTGCGGCCCATCGCGCCTTCGGGCGCCAACGCTTCCTTGTCTTTTGCTTCCTTGTCTTTTGACTCCGTCTTTTTGGCGTCATCCTTCTGCGGCTTGGCCGGCGCTTTGCCCGGCTGGCCAATTCCGATCGGCACTGGGGTTGCGGCGCCGAGGTTCGTTCCCGGCGCCATGGCGGCCACGTGGCTTGCATAGAGGATGAACGTACCCGCGCTGGCGGCGCGTGCTCCGCTCGGGCCTACGAACACCGCGACCGGGACCGGCGAGGCGAGAATCTCCTTGATCACGCTCCGCATCGAGGTATCGAGCCCGCCCGGCGTGTCGACCTGCAGGATCACGAGCCCCGCGCCCTTGTCGGCCGCCTGGCGGATGCCGCGCACCATGTAATCAGCTGTCGCCGGGCTCACCGCGCCGTCGAGCGTCAGCAGCACCACGGGCTGCGCGGCTGCTCCCCCGGCAAGCGCCGGCCACAGGGCGCAGAGCGCCACCACGGCGCCGCGCAACCAGCGCCAAGGGCTGTGTGGCATCAGCAAGCCCTCCTCCGTAACCATCGCTTCACGCCTTCACCGTTTCGGCAGAGGCCTGCTTGACCCGTCTCGCCTCCGCCAGGAATTCCTTTAATAGCGGAAATACGTCCAGGAGTCGAGAATCGCCGGGATCGTGGAATTCCGGGTGCCATTGCACGCCAAGCACGTAGCTCGCGCCCTGCCAGCGCACCGCCTCGACCAATTTGTCTGGCACCGACAGCGCCTCCACCTTGAGGTCGCTCCCGAGGACTTTGACCGCCTGATGGTGGATGCTGTTCACCCGCGTAACCTCGACGGCGGGGTAGAGTCGGGCAAGCCCCGAACCGGGCACAAACGTGATCTCGTGAAAGTGCTGGTCGAAGGCCGTCGGATCATGATGCTCCTTGGCGCTGCCGTGCTGCAACGCGATGTCCTGGTAGAGCGCGCCGCCGAAGGCCACGTTGATCAGCTGCAGGCCGCGGCAGATGCCGAGCACCGGCTTGCCGCGCGAAATGAATCCCTGAAGAAGATCGATCTCGTAGAGGTCACGCACGCGATCTCCGGTCCACTCTGCCCTGAGCGGCGTCTCGCCGTAGGTGAGCGGGCTCACGTCCGCGCCGCCTTGCAGCACGAGCCCGTCGAGCTCGGAAACATAATCTTCGGGGCGGATGTTGCCGCGCCGCAGCAGGCCCCCGCCCTCGATCGAGGGCAACATGAACACCAGCGCGTCGAGCGTCATCAGCCAATGCGCAACCGACTGCTCGAGGTATTGCAGGGTCTTGCCCCTGAACCCGAGCTCACGCGGCACGTGGTAAAGGAAACGAGGTGACAAACCAATCTTCAGCGGACTCGTCATGTCTCAGGCCGAATGGACTCGCCGGATGCGCCGGCTACGCATGGACTTTTGTTCTGCCCATCCACAGCTCGCTTTGCAGGCGGGCAACGTCGTTGAGCGATTTGCGTTCGCCATGGACCTGCCGCAACCAGGCGGCATCGCTATACCCCTCTTGAACGCCCGCAGCGATCTCCTGGAGCGCGGCGTCGGCGCCGAGCTCCTTCGCGTGCGGCGCGATGATCTGCAACGTCGCAAGGACATCTTCCTGCAGGCTCAAACGCTTTTCACTGTACGCGTCGATGAGGCTGCCCTCCAGCCCGTAGCGGCACGCCTGGAAGCGGTTGTAACGGTAGAATTCGTAGACGTCCCGCGACGGCGCGCGCGGCCGCTCCGCGAGCAGGTAGCGCGCCAACGTCTGCACGTAGGCGCCGAGCAGCGCCGCGCGCTCGACCGTGAGCGGGGTGTCGAACACGCGGACCTCGACCGTGCCATATTCCGGCTTGGGCCGGATGTCCCAGTAAAAATCCTTCATGCTCTCTACGATGCCGAGGCTGCGCATCCGCTCGAAGTAATCGGTGAACTCGCGCCACGTCTGCACGAACGGAATCTGGCCCGACAGAGGAAATGCGCTCACGGTGTTCAAGCGCGAGGACTGATAAGACGTGTCCGACCCCTGCTGAAACGGCGAGGATGCGGAGAGCGCGATGAAATGCGGCACGTAGCGCGACAGCATGTGCGTCAGGTAGATCGCGGCGTCGCCGTCGGGACAGCCGACGTGAACATGCTGGCCGAAAATCGTGAACTGCTTGGCAAGGTAACCGTATACCTTGAGCAGATGCTGGAACCGCTCCGTCGGGTAGATGCGGCGGTCACTCCAGTCATGAAAAGCATGGGAGCCGCCGCCCGAGACGCGCAGGTTCAACCGCTCCGCGGCTTCGGCCACCATGTCCCGGAGCACTTGCAGCTCCCTGACCAGCGATTCGTGGGACGTGTGGACGGAGGAGTTGAGCTCCACCATGCTCTCGGTGATCTCAGGCTTGACCGCGCCCGGATGCCCGGTCTTTTCGAGCAAGGCGAGCAGATCGGCTGCATCACGCCCAAGATTGTAGTCGCGCGAGTTGAGGAGTTGCAGCTCGAGCTCGACACCCATGGTGGGGCCGGCAGAGGAACTGAATTCCAGCTCGGACGGGTTCATCATCTCAATAACCGTTGTCTTGTGAAGGCCACTCGCGCTTTCCGGCCGCCTTCTCGCGCCACTCATACTGCAGGCTTCTCTTCCGCGACTGCCTCGCCAGCGCGGCGCAATGCAAAGTCTACGGCGATCGGGCCAAGTAGTTCCAGTATCAATACCGCCGAGAGCACGATCGCCGCGAGCTTCGTGCCGAACTCGGGGTAGAGCTCGGTGGTCCCGCGCACCATCGAGATCGCCAGCGCCGACATCGGTGTCAGCGCAAGGCAGAGCATGCCGGCCGTGCCAGGTCGCACGCCACTAAAGCGCGTGAAGCTCATTATCCCGAGCGACTTGGCGAAAAAGCGCGTCAGCACGAAGACGACCCCAAGCGTGCCCCCCGCGACCAGATCCTCGACCCTCAGGCTCGCCCCGCTGACCACGAACAGGACCACGACGAACATCTGCCCAAGGCGGCCGGGGTCGAACGGCATCAGGTCGTGGCGCCGGTCGAGGTTCCTGGACAGCACGCCGAAAGCGAGGAGCGCAAGCACCACGGACAACTCGAGCAGACGGGCGGCGCCTATGGTCACCACAATCATGGACAGGGTCATCACGAAATGTCCGCGTCCGCTCTTGCCGAGCCAGCGCGCAAGCGCAACCACCAACACGCTCGAGAGCAGGCCAAGGAGCGCCGAGCCCAGCAGCAGGTATACCGGGTGGAGTATGACCGTCATCCAGTCCGCGCGGTACTCGTGGTGGATCCCGGCCAGCAACATCGTCACCACGACGAACGAGATCACGCTGTTGATGGCCGTCAGGTTGAGCGCCCGTTCCGTTACCTGCCCCTCGGCCTTGCGCTCCTGCGCGACTACCATCACGACTGCCGGCGATGTCGCAATGCCGATGGCGCCCGCCACGGCCGCGTAGAGGGGACTGACATCGAACAGTGTCAGGACGAAGAAGAGCAGCCAGAAGGTCAATGCGCTCTCAAGCACGCCCGTCGCCGCGAGCCAGGCATCGCGCTTGAGCCAGGTAAAGTCGAGTCGGCGGCCGAGCTCGAAAAGGATCAATCCGAGCGCAAGTTCGACGAAAATCCACGCCTCCCGGGTGAGGCGCGCATCGAGAACGTCGAGCCCGCCCGTCCCGAGCAGCAGCCCGATCACGACATAGCCCACGATTCGCGGCACCGCGAGCACGCGCTGGACCACTTCGCCACCGACGACGCCGGCGAGCAACAGGAACCCGAACAACAGGAGCGGATTCGGCGCGAAAGGGGTTTGGGGCAGGAAACTGGGCATGACGGGCGTTTTGTTACCGATCCGTTCTTTCTCCGGCACTGCCGGTGTTACGGCGGGGGGTCCACGCCCTCGGGGGGGCGCCCCGTCGGCATCGCGTATTCTATTCGAACAGCCGCGGTCGGGCGAAGCGCAGCGGAATCGCGTCGCGGAGAAATAACTACGTCAGAAAAGAAGGCGCGTGGTCCGGGAGCGCGTGGTCCGCGCTTTCGTCAGCGACGTGGTTCTCGGGCAGCGGAAACGCGCGCAGGTCCTTGGTGATCGCGGCGCGCAGGAACGAGTCGACCCACCAGAACACGTCGTACTCCCGGATCGAGCGACGCATGCGGCGCATTCTCGCTTGGCGCTCCGCCTTGTCCATATGGTAAGCGCGGTGAATGGTATCGGCGACGCCCTCGATGTCGTAGGGATTGACCAGCAGGGCACTGCGTCCCAGCTGCGCGGCCGCGCCCGCAAACTCCGAGAGGATCAGCGTGCAGTCTTCCTCGATGCTGCAGGCGCAGTACTCCTTGGCGACGAGATTCATTCCGTCCTTGATCGGCGTGATGAGCCCGATGTCGGCGGCCCGGTAATAGGCGATCAGGTCGAGCCGTGACAGGCTGCGGTAAACGTACCACACCGGCACCCAGCCGCCAGGTTGAACGAAACTGCCATTGATCCGGCCCACGAGCCGCTCGATATCGGTCTTGAGGTCGCGGTATTCCGCGATGTCCTCGCGGCTCGGCACGACCACCTGGATGAGCGAGACTCGTTCCTGGAGGTCGGGGTAACGTGTCAGTAAATCATGAAATGCCTGCAGCCGCAGTGGAATTCCCTTGGTGTAGTCGAGCCGGTCGATGCCGAGAATGAGCTTGCGGTTGGGAAGCATGCGGTGCAGCTCTTTCGCGCGCGCCGCGACCTCGGGACTTGCCGCTTGTCGCATGAACGCGTTGTAGTCGATGCTGATCGGAAAATTGCCGATGCGCACTTCCCGTCCGCCCACGCTCGCCTGCACGACCTGGCCGCGCCCGTCGATCTCAGCGTCCTTGATCAGCGCTCGCACGCACTGCAGGAAGTTGCGGCGATCGTGCGCTGTCTGGAAGCCCACAAGGTCGAACTGCAGCAGCGCGTCGATCAACGACATGCGCCACGGCAGCTTCAGGAAGGTGTCGGGCGGGGGAAACGGAATGTGCAGGAAGAAACCGATGCGCGCCTTCGTGCCGAGCCGCCGCAGTTCGAGCGCGACGTTCATCAGGTGGTAGTCGTGCACCCAGATAAAATCGCCGGCCGCGCTCGTCTCGTGGGCCACGAGCGCAAACTTGCGGTTCACCTCGCGGTAGGTGCGCCAATAGGCCGGGTCGAAATTGCACAGAAGCTGCAGGTCATGGAACAGCGGCCAGATCACCTCGTTGGAGAAGCCCTCGTAGAAATTGCGCACTTCCTCAGGAGTCAGCGAAACGGATCGCAGCGTGAAGCCCGCACCCTCACCGGCGATCGCCAGCTCGGAATCGATGCCCGGAACCTCCTCGGTGCCGCCGGGCCAGCCGATCCAGATGCCGCCGCGGTGCCTCAGCACCGGAAGGAGCGCGGTGACGAGGCCTCCGCCGCTGGGCTCGGTCCGCCATTTTCCCGTGTGATCGCGCCGAAACGAAAAAGGCAACCGATTCGACAGGACAATCAGCCGTTCGTGTTGCTTGGTCATTTTGGCCTCCCCCATGCCAAGCCTCAGCTTGCGGCCTGCACCACCGCGCCGCCCGCGATGTACAGCGTACGCGTCGGGTAAGCGAAGTCCACGCCCTCGCGCGCGAAACGCGCGAAGATCGCCAGGTTGATCGCCTGCTGCACGTCCATGAAGGTGTTGTAGTCCCGCGACAGCACATAGTAGACAACCTCGAACACCAGCGCGGAGTCGCCGTACTCCTTGAAGTGTGCGCGGTCGAACCGGGTTCCGTCCTGCGCTTCGACGGCCTCGCGCAGCCATTGCGTGACGCGCCCGACCTTCTCCTGTGGCGTCTGGTAGAGGATCCCCACCGTGAAAAGCACGCGGCGCTCGGCCATCTGCCGGTAATTATGAATCCGGCTCTTGAGGAGCTCGGCGTTGGAGAAGATCAGCAACTCGCCGTCGAGGCTGCGAATGCGCGTGGTCTTGACGCCCACGCGCTCAACGTTCCCACGCAGGTTATCGATGACGATGAAGTCGCCCACCACGAAAGGTTTGTCGAGCACGATCGAAAGCGAGGCAAACAGGTCACTGAGAATGTTTTGCGTAGCGAGCGCGACGGCGATGCCCCCAACGCCCAGGCCCGCGACCAGCGTCGTAATGTTGAAACCCAGTTGGTCGAGGCCGAGCAGCACGACGAAGGTCCAGAGCAACACGCGCGCCCCGAAACCGATGAGGCTCATTGCCGTGGCGCCCTCCGGGTCAGTCGCCCGCTTGGCCTCTACCCTGCGTCCAAGCCAGAAGCCGATCGCCCGATTGCCCCAGAAGGCGACCTGCAGCAGCAACGCAATGATCGCCGCGAGCGCAACCAGTCGCTCAATGTCCGCCAGGCGCGTCAACGCCAGCGATGCAGCGTACGCCGCGATGGGAATGAAGAGCACAAGGTTTGTTCCCTGCAACGCGTCCGCGAGCACGTCGCCCCAGACAACGCCTGTTCTGCGTGATAGGGATGCGAACAGCCGCGCTCCCACGTGGCGGGCGATGGGCACTGCGACGAGCACCGCAACGAAGATGCCAGACGCGATCAGCCAGACCGTGACGTCGTTCGCTTCCAGTATCTTCTCCAACGATTTCATCTGACGGCTTTCACGTTACTGCCGCGGCACGCACCGGTACCGCACCATGGTTACTGCCCTCGGGGATAGGCGATCAATTGAATTTCGCCTCCTTGAGAGGTTACCCGAATCCCTCGCAATGCGCGCATTCGGGCGCTGACAGGACCATCGTTCGACACCAACCCCGGATGAAGAAAATATCGGGCGCCAGCGCCGGAGTCATTGTTGTTGAATCGTATTATCTCATTCAATCGTCATGGCGGCCAACAGTCCCCGCGACACCGTTCCACGCGCCTTCGCGTTCTTTACGGTCCTCGCGCAGTCCTGGTGATCATTCCTGCCGGCGCCAACACCGCCCATGGCAGCGTCGAGAGCACGCTGTCGAGCGGCAGCCCGGCTTGCGCCACCGAGACGCTTTCTCCAGTAAGCACGTTCACCCAGTCGCCTGCGGGCGCATCGAGCACCGTGTCATGCCAAACCGCATCGCCGGTCGGCGCGAGCCCCGTCGGCGCAAGCCGCGCAAACCACCGCGGCACCACCACGACCAGCCCCACGTCGCCGTCTTGCCGCCAGAAGCTGCACACCTGAGTGGCGCGCGGGCCGTGCACGCGCAAAGGCGTGTAATCGCCCTCGCGAAACACCGTTTCGAGTTTCGCGCGCAACTGCAGCAGGCGCCAGGTGACGTAAAGCTTCAGGCGTCCGTCGCCCAACGCGGCGAAAAGCTCCGCAGCGTAGGCCCCCAACGCTGCGATGCCGTGCTCCGCCACGCGCTGCATTTCGGCGAGGCAGGCAATCCGGCGCGCGTAATCCACGGCTCGGCGGTTGTCGGGATCGACCAGGCTGAAGTCCCACATTTCGTTGCCTTGATAGATGTCGGGCACGCCCGGTACCGTCAGCTTCAACACGACCTGCGAGATGCTGTTCATGAGACCGATCCGCGCAACCTTGCGCTGGAACGGCAGGAATTCATCAAGAAAGGGGTTGCCGGAGCCCTGGACGAGCAGCGCGTCGATGAAACCGAGGGTCGCTTCCTCGTATACAGCATTGGGAGTCATCCATGAGGTATGCACCTTTGCCTCGCGCACGGCTTTCAGCATCGTCCCCCGCACGCGCTCGCGGAGCACGGTGAGACCGGCCTCATCGAGCCCCTCCAGCGGCCAGGCGCCGAGCAGGCTCTGGTAGAGAAAGTACTCGTCATTCAGGCTCGGGGCGCGCTCGGTTCCCAGCTTGCCTTTCTTTGCGCGATTGACGCGGTCCCAGCGAATGACATTGGCGCGCCACTCGTCCGGGATCTCCGAGAGCACGTTCAGTCGCGCGCGCACGTCCTCCGAACGCTTGTTGTCGTGCGTGGAGGTGGCAAGCATCGCATGAGGCCAGTTCTTCTGCCGCTCCCGGTTCGCGCGATGAAAGGTCGTCAGAGTGACCCCGAACCGGCGCGGATCTCCCCCGACCTCGTTCAGCGAGATCAGGCGGTTGTAGATGTAGAAGGCCGTGTCCTCCATGCCTTTTGCAGTGACCGGTGCGGTGTATTGCTGCAATTTCATGGCGAACGTCACGACCCGCTCCCGGAACGCGTCGCCCTTGCCGTCGGCAATCGAGGTCAGCATCACCTCGCGCACGAAACCAAACACGCTGATATCGCCCGCGGTGCTGCGCCGCTTCGCAGCTTCCACCGCCGCGTCCACGTGACGGCGGTCGTCGTCGCTGACGCGACCGGGAGAGAGATAGGTGCGATAAACGGGGAAGCAGGCGACGACCTCGAATAGCGCGTTACCGAGGTTATGGAGCGTGAAATCGCGCGTGTGATGGTCGGCTTCCGCGATGCGCGCGAGGGCGTTGGCGAGCACGTTGAGTTCGCCCGCGAGCGAGGTTCGCATGATGATCCGCTTCGCGCGGTAAAGGATCTCCTCGGCCGGCAGCGGCTCGTGAGTGAAGGCGCGATAGAAGCGTTCGAGCCGCGCGCCTGCCGCCGAATCGAGGAACAGCCCGTTCAGCAGATTCATGAAGTCGTAACCCGTCGTGCCGTGCACTGGCCACTCCGCAGGCAGCCGCTCTTCGGTTTCAAGGATCTTCTCCACGACGACATACGTCGAGCGGAACGGCACGGCCTCTTGGGCCGGCACGGGGGGCACCTGTGCGCGCCGGTACTGCAGCCGGCTGAAGTATTGCAGCGGATCGAACAGGCCGTCGGGATGATCGATGCGCAATCCATCGACCTTGCCCTCGTCGAGCAGCCGCAGCGCCAGCCGGTGAGTGAACTCGAAGACCTCCGGGTTCTCCATCCGCAGCGCGGCCAGGTCGTTGATGTCGAAGAACCGCCGGTAGTTGATCTCGCTCGTTGCCACGCGCCAGTAAGCGAGCCGGTAGGCCTCCGCCTCCAGCAGCGCGTGCAGCTCGGCGAAGGAGAGCGGTTCGCCGGGCGTACCGTTGATTTCCTTCATGGCTTCGCCGATGAACCACGCGATGTCGGGCGAACGCGTCGCGAGCGCGGCGAGATGCCGCTTGTGCACCTCTTTGTCGCGACGGCGCTCCTCGCGCTTTTCCGGCTGCACCTCGGTGCGGGGCGGCAGGTTCTGGAACGCCGTGACGAGGCTCTTGAATTCGTGCACGTCGGGATGTTCGGCGCCAAGGCGCGCGTCGAGACGCTCCGGCGCTCGCCCCAGAATGCGCGGGTACTGACGGGGGTTGATGGGAAAGCGGTGCCCGAAATACCACACGCTGAACTCGCCGTGCTCGGCATCGAAGACGAGCTTCAGCTCGCCGCGCTCGAGCACGGCGCCGTACGGCTCGCCAAGCGCAGGGACCACCACCTTGTTCTCGATGCCCTCCTTCGCGGGATTCCAGTCGATGTCGAATACGTCCGCGTGCGTGGAGGCGGGACCGTTCTCGAGAACGTCGAGCCAGTATCCGTTGTCGGCCCCCAACACCCCCATGTGGTTTGGGACCATGTCCATCAACTGGCCCATGCCGTGCGCCTTCAGCGCCGCAACGAAGCGCTCGAACTGCTCCTCCGATCCGATCTCCGGATTGAGCATGGCGTGATCGATTATGTCGTAGCCGTGCAGGCTTCCCGCCCGCGCCTTGAGGTAGGGCGAGCAGTAGACGTGCGAAACGCCGAGGGCCGCGAGGTACGGCACCAGGTCGGTCGCGTGGGAAAACCGGAAATCGCGGTGTAGCTGCAAGCGGTAGGTCGCGCGCGGGATGATCGCCGCGGCTTCAGGAACGGCGCGCGCCTCCTGCTGTGCGCGAGCGCCCGTGCCGCGCTCGCGCCGTAAGGCCTCAGCGAGCGCCATCACGTGGGCATTCGCCTCCCAATTCTCGAGATTGAGGGGAAGTTTGCGCTGCCAGTTGGGGTACTGATCGGTCGTCGCCGGCAGGTTCACCTGCTCGAGCTGGCTGAACACGTCCTCCATCTGGACCAACATCAACTGGGCGCGGCTGCGCGCGAGGTAGGTGTGGATCGCGAGCGCGAATTCCGGCGTCATTTCGGGCGCCGATACCGAATGTATCGTCATCCCCGCCGGCAGGAGCTTTTCACGCTCCAGCGCAACCAGAAGCCGCGTGTGATCCTGGCCCCGGTCAACCGCTTGCTGCGTCCGCAGCTCCTCCGAGGGATAGAGATTCAGCTGCGCGCGAAGATCGAGATCGTGACCCAGCCAGAAGCTTTTTAGCGTGGGAAGGTCGTGTGTGCTCGCGGCGGCGAGCGCCTGGTCGGGATACGCGGCCGGCGCCTTGAAGCTGCCATCCGTCTCCTTTTCGAAGAGCAGCAGCCGGTAGGAGAGAACGCCCGCGGCCTGCAGGGTTTCGGCAAGGCCGTCGGGCAGCGTTCCCAGGTCCTCGCCGATCACCATGCAGCGATTGCGGTGGCTCTCCAGCGCGAGGATGCCGAGCAGATCCTGGAGGGGATAGCGGACATAGGCGCCGTCCTTCGGCGTTGCGCCCGGCGGCACCCAGTAGAGGCGCAGGAGCCCCATCACGTGGTCGATGCGCAGCGCGCCCGAGTGCTTCATGTTGGCGCGCAAGGTCGCGATGAACGGCGCGTAGCCCGAACCGGCCAGCCGCTCCGGAATCATCGGCGGCAGGCCCCAGTCCTGGCCGTGCAGGTTGAACTCGTCGGGCGGTGCGCCGATGCTGACCGACTCGGCGTAGAGTTCCTGCCACGCCCACGCTTCGGCTCCCGCGCGGTCGACCGACACGGCAAGATCCTGGTAGAGACCGACCGTCAGCCCCAGCTCCAGCGAGCGCTGTCCGCACGCGGCGAGCTGTTCCTCGGCGAGCCATTGCAGCCAGGCGTAGAACTCGACGCGCTCGCGGTTGGCGTCGAGGAACTCACGCACCGCCCGCGCGGCAGGATTGCGGTACGGCTCCGGCCAGACCGGCCAGCCCCACACGTCCGCGTCCTGAGCGTGGAAACTCTCCTGTAACGCGTGGTACAGCGCAAAGTGCAGCAGCGGCTCCCCGCCCTCGGAAAGGTACCGGGCGAACGCGACGCCTCGCGGCGTGCCCGCCAGCTGGTGCCGCTCCCGAAAGTGGCGGTAGACGGCGCGCAGCGCGCCGAGCTTCGCCTCGGCAAGCCCCGGATAGTCGACGAGCTCCGCGCTGCGCAGCGCGCGCAGCCGCGCCTGGAACTGGGGCTCCGCAATGAGTTTTCGGGCCCCCTCGCACTCGGCAAACTCCGGAACGGCCTCGACGTCGAGATAGAGTGGATTGAGATAGACGCGGCTCGACGGGCTGTAGGGGCTGATGTGCCCCGGATTGTGCGGAAAAAGCGCGTGCAGGGGATTCAACCCCACGATGCCGGCGCCCGCGCGCGCGGCAATCTCGAGCGCGTTCTTCAGGTCGGTGAAATCCCCGATGCCCCAGTTATGGCCGCTCCGGACGGCGTAGAGCTGGAGGGCAGGGCCCCACACCCGGCCGCCCTCTCCAAGCGGCGGCGGAAGGAAACAGCGCGCGGGTGTGATGATCAGCGTCATGACGGCAGTCGTGCCGGCTTGCAGCCCCTCGAGCGAGAAACGGTGATAGCCGGCGGGAAGGCGCTCCAGCCATTCGAAGACCGCCTTGGTGTAACGCACGTCGCCGATCTTGTTGTGCGCAATTCCTTTCAGTTCCGAGGCGCGAGTCTCACCACTGCGCGTCTCGCCCGTCTCCAGCACGAGCGTCCAATGCAGCGCCCGGGTCGCAGCTGGCTCGTCGTAGCAGATCTCCCAGCGATAGGTCGGCGCATCCTCCGAACAGACCACGACGGCCGGAAGGCCGCGCTGCCAAGTCCGCCGCTCGCGTTCCTCGAGAGCCGCGACTACGCCGGACTCGTCTGCGATCACGCCCATTGCCCGGAGCAACGCGAGTCGCGTCGCGTCGGACGTGTCGTGGGTGCCGCCCCAGATGTCCGTGTATTCCGCCGCGATACCGACGTGCTCGCAGAGGTGTTTCAGATCGCTGCGGCCGTCGGTCATCTCACTCGTCTCCCGCCACGAGATAGCACGCAGCGGCGAAGGCCGGCAGCCGGCCAGCCGCAAGCTCGGTGCCCGCGCCACGCGGCTCGCAATGGAGCAAGGCGCCGACCGGAGGCCCAGAAATCGCGACGGGCTTTGAAGCGAGGTTCAAATACAAGGTGAGATCGCTGCCATCACCCAGCTTCCAGACGACAGCGAGTGCGCCGTCACCAAGCACCTCGAAGCGACCGGCGTGCCCGCCCATCCCGGCAAGGCGCGGCACGATGTGCTCGCGGCGCAGGCTGAGTAGTTCACGATAGAGGGCCAGCCATCCCGCATGCGGCGCGCGGTCCGTGCATTTCCAGTCGAGCTTGCTGCACGCAAAGGTGTCGGGCGCGTTCGGATCGGGGATCGCGGCCTGCGCCGCCGGATCGCTGAAGCGCGCAAAACGCGCAAACTCGCGGCGCCGGCCTTCCGTTACTGCGGCAGCGAGTTCCACCCCGAAGTCGCAGAAGAACAGAAACGGTGTGGCGGCCCCGAATTCCTCGCCCATGAACAGCATCGGCGGAGCCGGCGCCAGGAGGCAGGCGACGGTTGCAGCACGCAGTGGCGTTTCCTGCGCGAGCATGGACAAGCGCTCGCCGAAGGCGCGGTTGCCCACCTGGTCATGCGTCTGGATGAACGACACGAACGCGGCCGGCGGCAGCTGCGCGCTCGGCTCGCCGCGCGCGGCGCGCTCGCGATAGGCCGATGCCTCGCCCTGCTGCGCGAAACCTTCAGCAAGGCAGCGTCCCAGATACCAGGCCGGGCGCTCGGCGTAGTCGGAATAGTAGCCGTCGGCTTCGCTCGTCAGCAGCACGTGAAACGCGTGGTGAATATCGTCGTTCCATTGCGCGGTGTGCCAGCGGGGCCGGCCGGAATCGGACCGGGCCAGATAGCGCGACTGGTTTTTGTCGTTCTCGAGCACGAGGTGCACCTCGCGCCCGGCGCCGGGCCCCCGGCGCACGCGCTCGGCCAGCTCCACCAGGATGTCGGGCGTCGAGTCATCGGCGATGGCGTGCACCGCATCGAGCCGCAGGCCGTCCAGGTGGAATTCCTCGAGCCAGTAGAGCGCGTTATGGATGAAGAAGTCCCGCACGGTGCGGCTATCCACGTCATCGAAATTGATGGCGGCACCCCACGGCGTATGATGGCGCTCCGTGAAGAAGTGTTTCGCGTAGACGTGCAGGTAATTACCTTCCGGCCCGAAGTGGTTGTAGACCACGTCGAGGAACACCATCAGCCCGCGGGCGTGCGCCGCCGCCACGAGTCGCTTGAGATCCTCCGGACGGCCGTACGCCGCGTCCGGCGCGAACGGCAGCACGCCGTCATAGCCCCAACCGCGCTTTCCGGGAAAATCGGCGACCGGCATCAACTCGATCACCGTGACGCCAAGCTCGACCAGATAGTCGAGCCGGGCCTCGACGCCCGCAAACGTCCCTTCGGGCGAAAATGTCCCGATGTGCAACTCGTAGATGATCGCTTCCTCCCAAGGGCGCCCGCGCCAGCCGTCGTCGAGCCATTCGAATGCTTCGGGCGCCACCACCTCGCTCGCGCCGTGCACGTCATTCGGGTTGAAGCGCGAGGCGGGATCGGGAACCTCCAGCTTGCCGTCGATGCGATACCGGTAGCGCGTCCCGGCCGGCGCCTCGACCGAGATCTCGCGCCAGCCTTCGCCGGCGTCCGGCATCGGCAAACGCGCTCCGTCGGCGCCAAGCAGCAGCTCGACCGTTTGTGCGGTGGGCGCCCACAACCGGAAGCGCGTGCGGTTCCCTCCGGCCGGCTCCGCGCCGAACGGCATCCGGTGCAATCGTTTCATATTCGTTGCTGCTGCAGCAGCGCCAGCGAGCGGCCTTTGAGGGGATAGTCGCCGCCCGCGTCGAAGGCGCCGTTGCGCGCCAGGCCTTCCTCGTGCGTCGTATCCATCACCACCAGCCAGCGCATGCCGGCCTCATGGTTCGGCAGCTTGAATGCCAGTTCCTCGTGGTGCGCGTTGAACAGCATCAGGAATGTGCTGTCGCTCAGCGGACGGCCGCGCTGGTCGGTCTCGCTCATTCCCGCACCGCTTAACACGACTCCGAGGCAACGCGCGTGATCGTGCTGCCATTCCTCATCGCTCATCTCGGTGCCATCGGGCTTCAGCCAGATGATGTCCTTGGTGCCCGAGCCATGGATGGGGCGGCCCTGGAAGAAACGGCGCCGCCGGAACACGGCGTGCTCGCGCCGCAGCCGGATCATCCGCCGCGTGAACTCCAGCAGCTGCTGCTTGTCGCTCGTGAGAGCCCAGTCCATCCAGGAAAGCTCGCTGTCCTGGCAGTACGCATTGTTGTTGCCGCGCTGCGTGCGGCCGACCTCGTCGCCGGCGGTGATCATGGGCACACCCTGCGAGAGCAGCAGCGTCGCAAGGAAATTTCGCTTGCGCTGGGCGCGTAAGGCGCTCAACTGCGCGTCGTCGGTTTCCCCTTCGACGCCCGAGTTCCACGACAGGTTGTTATCACTCCCGTCGCGGTTGTCCTCGAGGTTCGCTTCGTTGTGCTTCTGGTCGTAGCTCACGAGGTCGTGCAGGGTAAAGCCATCGTGCGCCGTGATGAAGTTGATGCTGGCATGCGGACGGCGACCGTCGCTCTCGTAAAGATCGCTCGAGCCCGTGAGCCGCTGCGCGAACTCGCCGATAATGCCGCCGTCGCCCTTCCAGTAGGCGCGCATCGTGTCGCGATACTTGTCGTTCCATTCGGCCCAGCCTATCGGGAAGTTGCCCACTTGATACCCCCCCTCTCCCAGGTCCCAGGGTTCAGCCACCAGCTTGACCTGCGAAATCACCGGATCCTGCTGGATGATGTCGAAAAAAGCACCCAGGCGGTCGACTTCATGCAACTCGCGCGCCAATGCCGAAGCAAGATCGAAACGGAAGCCGTCGACATGCATCTCGAGCACCCAGTAGCGCAGGCTGTCCATGATCAATTG
>JAQBFV010000367.1:0-13859 GCA_032123035.1 Betaproteobacteria bacterium
AGTAATCGTATCCGCACCAGAACCTGCAATACATTCGCCGGGCGTTGCGCCCGATGCTGTGTCGTTATTTGCTGCTTCAATGGCCGTTTACCGTTCACCGTTTTCATGCTGCTGTCGGGTCGAGTGCGGCGCGACGACTTACTTCTTCGTCGCGTCAGCACGCAGGGCGCGCAACACCCATCCAATCAGGATGCCCGCCGCAAGGACAAAGATCAGCAGCAGCGCGTGGGGCATCGCGATCCGCCACATGAGAAAGCGCAGCTCCGTGACCTGGATATTCTGCAGGATGAATAGCAGAACAGGGACCGCAACGATCAATAGCACCAGCCGATTCACGATTTTCTCCTCTCACCAAAACATCATCGCGGCACGGCCGCAATCCCGAGCCTCGCCGCTACCAGAGATACAACTCTTTCAAGTCGGCAGATCGCCCGAGCGACCAGACGGTCTGCAGCACGCGCGCGCACTTCGGCTCGCCCAAGAGGGGTCGGCAGTTGGACATGAACTTGTGCGTAAGGTCGTCGTCGGTCATCGGATTCTCGCCTTCGCCCTTGGGATCGAGCACGCGCTCTTCGAGCTTCGTGCCGTCTTTGAATTGAACGCGGGCGACGCCCGAGCGGCGACGCGGGTACAGTCTCTCACACTCGGCATCGACGACGACTGTGGTCGCGTCGGCAATCCGTTTAACCTCCGGACTGTCGAGATTGGAGCGATCGTAGCTGGTAGCGGTCACGTCGCCGAGCACCACAGCAAGCGCCGTCGACACCGGTGCGCTCATCTGCGCATCCAGCAGGCTGTAGGCGTGATTGTGGTCATGGCCCTGCACACCAACGTCATACAGTCCGATCTCGACCGACTCGACCTCCTGCGGCGCGAATGCGCGGCGCTCGGCAATGATGCGTATGGCGTCCAGCGCGGAATGAAAATGCCGGCAAGCCGGATACGGCTTGAAGTACGTGCCGCAAATCTCGAACGTGCTGCCCAAATCCGCCGTCACGCGGCTCAAATCGGCGTTTCCCCCGCTCACCGCCTGGGCAAAGCCGTAGCGCCCTTCGAGCACCCTGGTGGGACCGCTCAGCCCGCGCAGCGCCAATTCAGCAGAAACGATGCCGTCGCGGGCAGCCTTTCCTGGGTGGATACGTTTCACATCGGCGCCCTCCGCGACATACTCGCGTAGTCCCCCAGCAAAGCTGCCGGCGAGTCCCAGGGCGTCAAGGGTGCGCCGGGCATCCAGGCCCAGGAGTCGCGATACGCCCGCAGCCGCGCCGAACACCCCTGCAGTCGGCGTGTTGTGAAAGCCACGTCTGGCAGAATGCGGATGCACGGACGCAGCGATGCGCAACGTAACGTCGTAGGCGGCGACACCGGCTGCAATCACCTCTTCAATCTTTGCGCCAAGCCGCTCGGCCATCGCCAGCAGCGCAGGGAAGATGGCGCCCGCCGGGTGCACCGAACCCTGCGTGTAGCCGTCGTCGAAGTCCAGGCCGTGAGTGCTGGTCCCGTTAACGAATGCGGCATTCGGACACGCGAGGCGGGCTTGACTGGCAACGACGCACGCTTCGCTGGAGCGGTCCCAACTGCGCAGATAGTCCAGCACTTGCAGAGTCGGTTCCATTCGCGAACCGGAGACGGCGCAGGTCACATAGTCGAGCAGCGCGCGGCGAAACGCGTGCACGGCCGCTTCAGGCAGGCGTTGAAACTGGATTCCAGCCACGTACTCGGCCAGCGCCCTCGAAACCTCCGGGGCCTTGTCGGATGACGCCGATCGATCGCTCATGGTGTCCGCGCTCCTGCTATATCCGTACCCAGTCGGTCCGCCGAGTGCAAGCCGTCGTGATCAATGTTCTGCGATTCGGACCAGTGCGTCGACTGCTACGACCCCGTCACTGCGAACGATCAACGGATTGATCTCCGCCTCCATCACGAGGCCATCATCCGCAAGCGCGAGCAACGACATCAAGTGGACGACGCGCGCGAGTGACGCGAGGTCGCCGGCCGGGCGATTGCGATAACCTCGAATGAGAGCGAGCCCAGGAACAGCGGCGATCATCTCCAACGCCGAATCGACGCTCACCGGCGCCAATCGAACCGCGTGCCCCGGGCACAACTCGGCGAGAATACCGCCAACGCCAATCATGACAACAGGGCCCACGTCGCGGTCGCGGCGAAAGCCGACGATCACCTCGCCGAGTCCGCGTTGCATCGGCTGCACCAACACCTCTTCGATGCGCGCATCGGGACGCTCCGAACGAATTCGGGCGAGCATCTCATCGACGCGAGCGGAGAGCGCAGACGCATCCCCAATGTCCAGCATGACCCCGCCGGCCTCGGTCTTGTGAGCGATATCCGCAGACAGGATCTTCGCGGCTACGGGAAAGGGTAGATGCACGGGTTCACTTCCCGAACGAATCACCTGGGATGCCACGCAAGGCACACCGATATTCGACAGGAGCGTTGCCGCTGCGCGTTCGCTCAACGTACCGCGGCCAGCCGTTGCGACGGCCCGATTCAGGGCAACGATTTGTTCCGGGTCACCGGAGATAGCGACCTGCGGCGCGCGCCAATCACAGTATGCACGCACCGCATCCGCGCAGGCTTCAGGCGTCCGAAACGCGGCCACCCCGCCGTCCTGCAGCACCCGCAACGACTCGCTGGCTCGCGGTCCGAGAAACACCGCGAGAGGCTTATCGCCACGCCGCGCAGCGACGATTCGTTCGCGGACGGACTCCACGGAGTAGGCCGCCGTCGAACCTTGCACCGCGACCACGGCATCGCAGTGATCCGAAGCGGTCAATTCCTCGACAATCGAGCCATAGATGCTGCCTTCGGCACGACCCATCGGCAGGTCCGTCAATGAGGCATCCGTGATCTGAATGTTCTTTGCTGCAAGGTTCCTGATGATCTGCGGCGTTGGTGGAACCACTTCGATGCCGGCAAGGCCGAGGCGGTCTATGACCATGGCCGCCGCGCCGCCGGTGACCGTGAGCACCGCGACACGCCGACCCTTGGGTGGCCGGCGGTCAAGCACCAGCTGCGCGGTCTCGAACAGCGCTTCGAAGAAATCCACGCGAATGATCCCGTTGGCGCGGAAGAATGCGTCGGCGACATCATCCGCGCCAGCCATGGCCCCCGTATGCGTCGTCGCGATCTCGCGACCCACAGCCGAGCGTCCGAGTTTCAGGGCGATCACAGGTTTGCCGGCTTCGAAAGCGCGCCGCGCCGCGGCACCCAGCACCGGCGCATCCCGGAACGCCTCCAGGAACAGCAGGATCGCCCGCGTATCGGGATCGTCCACCAGCAAATCCACCAGCTCGCCCACGCCGACGTCGCACTCGTTTCCTACTGACACCAGCTTGGAGAAACCGAGGCCTCGCTCCTGCGCGCGCGTGATGATTCCCCCCAGCATGGATCCGCTTTGAGAGACGACCGATAGCCCCCCGCGCCGCAACGTCTCCTGCTCCAATACCGCGTTCGCGGAAATCGTAACGCCGCCGCTGACGTTGATAATGCCAAGGCAATTCGGCCCCACCAAACGCACCCCGGCGTGTTTTGCCATGGCAACCATGGCCGCCTGCCTGCGCTGGCCCTCCTCGCCAGTTTCGGCGAATCCCGCCGTAAAAATCGTCGCCACCTTGACCCGGGCCGCGCAGCAATCCGCGATGACGTCCGGAACCGCGGAAGCCGGAACCATGATGAATGCATGGTCTACGACGCCCGGCGCGGCGGTGAGGGAACGGTACGCCCGTTCGCCGAGGATTTCGCTACGGGCCGGGTTGATTGGCACGATCACACCGCCGTAGCCGTGCTTGCGCAAGACGCGCTGGGGTCGAGACGCGAGTTTCGCCTGGTCGGCGGATGCCCCGACAAGCGCAATCGTCCGCGGCAAGAACAGCGCCTGCGCGAGTGCCGCCCGGTTCGTCGCAGCTTCAGTTGATTCCGATTCCAGCATCGCCCATAACCTTTCCGTTTCCCAATTTTGCTGACGTGCCCCGATGGACTCGATCGGCCGTCATGATTCCCTCCCCGGCGGCCAGAGCACTTTACGCCCGCGCGCCCTGCGGTAACGGTGCCTCAAGATGGAGACGCACGGGGCGCACGCTGTGAGAAGCGACGCTCGAAGATGGTCTCGGCCAGGCGATTCTTCATCATCTCGATGGAGCCGCCCGCGATCATCCAGCCGCGGCTGCGCCGCATGCAATACTCAACCAGCGTTTCCTGCGTGTACCCAAGACCGCCCATGATCTGCATGGCCTCGTTGGCGACATTGAACCCGCTCTGATTGCACATCAGCTTGGCGACGGTGGTTTCATCGGGTGCCGGAAAGCCGCGGTCCGCATTGACCGCCGCGCGGTACAGCAGAAGTTGAGCCGCATCGAGCTGCACCTTCATGTCGGCGAACTTCCACTGGATCCCCTGGAACTCGCACAGGGCCCGGCCGAATCGCTTGCGCACCAAGGCGTAGTCGCGAGCTGCGTTGTAACAGAAACGGCCAAACGCAAGGGAGCGAGCGGCGTTGCCGATGCGTTCCGCATTGAAGCCGGAAATCTGTTTCTTGAAGCCCCCTTCGCGCAGAAGCACATCCTCGGGAGGCACGTAGACGTTATCGAAATACAACGTCGCCCAATCGGCACCCGACATGAACTTGGACGGCGCGCCTAGTGTAAATCCCGGTGCCCCCCTTGCGCAGCAGCACCGAGCCAATGCCCTCAACACCCGGCCCGTAGCGTACGTATACGACGTACTGGTCCGCATGCGGATTGGGAAACACCTTTTGTCCGTTGATGCGAAAACCCGCGCCGTCCGGCGTGGCCGAAGTCTCCAGGTCAGTGGTTGCAGAGCCGGCATTGGGCTCGGTCATGCCGACCGCGATGATCTCCTCTCCACTGAGCACCTTGGACAAGTAGCGGCGCTTCTGGTCGTCGCTGCCGAAGGCCGCCAGAACGCGGATGGCGCCGAAGTTCCCTTCCTGGACCACGTCAGCGCTGCGCGGACAGACCAGCGCCACCTGCTCGATCGCGAGCACCGCGTCCATCAAGGTGCCTCCCATGCCGCCATCGGCCTCGGGCAGCGTGATGCCGAGCAGCCCGGCCCGGGCCATCTTCAGCGCGATATCTCGAGGAAATTCGCCGGCGTGGGCCCGAAGGAGCGCGCCCTGCTCGAGCTCGCGCCGGGCGAACGTTCGCACGCCGTCCTGAAAGGCCCGCTGCTCTTCGGTCAGATTGAAATTCATACGGAAATGTGGCGACGCCCGTCGCCCTCCCGGCACGATACCCCGCCTTGTTGACGCACATCAAGATGCCCCGCAAGCTCAATGCGATATGCTGGTCCGAGGCTTCATCTTCCCCGGGATTGCGTGCCTCGTGCGCACGCTCCGCCGATGAGCATGGATCAGAATCGACACGAAGGTACTGAGAGCGGACGCGAGGCGTTGCCGCGTTACCCGCACGCGCTCAGCGCCGAGCAGGTCACTGCGGCGCTCGAGAGCTCGCCGCGCGGGCTCTCGCGAACCGACGCGGCCGCGCGGCTTGCGCGCTTCGGACCAAACCGTCTCACCGTGCGCCGCGGACGGACTCCTCTCGAGCGATTTCTGCTGCAATTCCACAACGTCCTCATCTACGTGCTGGTTGGCGCGGCAGTCGTAACCGCAGCGCTCGGGCACTGGGTCGATACAGGCGTCATCATCGGCGTCGTTCTCATCAATGCCATCGTTGGCTTCATCCAGGAGGGCAAGGCTGAGCGCGCGCTCGAAGCGATCCGCAACGTACTCTCGTTGAAGGCAGTGGCACTGCGTGACGCTCACGCGATGACGGTTCCGGCATCGGATCTCGTTCCCGGCGACGTTGTTCTGGTTCAATCAGGCGATCGCTTACCCGCGGACCTGCGCCTGCTCGCCGTGAAGAACTTGCGCATCGACGAGGCCTCGCTCACGGGTGAGTCGGTTCCCGTGGACAAGCGCCTTGAACCAGTCGCGTCGGACGCGCCACTCGGCGACCGATACTGCATGGCCTATTCGGGCACGCTCGTCACCTTCGGGCAAGGCCGCGGCGTGGTCGTCGCGACGGGCGATGCGACGGAACTTGGCCACGTCTCCACGCTGCTCGCCGAAGTGGAGCAGCTGGAAACACCCCTGCTGCGCCGGATAGCGGTGTTCAGCAAGTGGCTGAGCGCAGCCATTGTCGCCATTTCTGCAGCCCTCTTTGCGATTGGCGTCGTGCGCGGCTATCCGGCGACCGAAATGTTCATGGCGGCGGTCGGCCTCGCCGTGGCAGCTATTCCGGAAGGATTGCCGGCGGTGATGACCGTCACGCTCGCCATCGGCGTTCAGCGCATGGCGCGCCGCAACGCCATCGTGCGAGTGCTGCCCGCCGTAGAGGCCCTCGGCAGCGTGACCGTGATCTGCTCGGACAAGACCGGCACGCTCACGCACAATGAAATGACGGTTCAAACCATCGTCACTGGCGAAGGCGTCCATTCGGTGACCGGCGCCGGCTATGAGCCGCGCGGCGAGTTCTGCACGGACGATGGCTCCGTTGATCCGTCCGCCAATTCGTCGCTGACGGAGATTCTGCGCGCCGGATTGCTGTGCAACGACGCCCAGCTAGTGGTACACGATGGCGAGTGGACCATCGAGGGCGACCCGACCGAGGGTGCGCTGGTCGTTGTTGCGAGCAAGGCCGGCGTGGACCCCGCCCTGGAGAGCGAGCGCCTGCCGCGCCGCGACGTGATCCCGTTCGAGTCCGAGTACCGCTACATGGCCACGCTGCACCACGACCATGCCGGGCATGCGTTTGCGTACCTGAAGGGCGCGCCCGAGCGCGTGCTGGAGATGTGCAGCCATCAGCGCCATGCCGGAGAAGACCGGCCGCTCCAGCGAGCGCAATGGGAACGCCATGCGCACGCGCTCGCCGCGAAGGGCCAGCGCGTTCTGGCGCTCGCCTTCAAGCCACTGGAGCACGGCCAGCTCGATCTGTCGTACGGCGACGTGGCCAATGGCCTCACGCTGCTGGGGCTGATGGGCATGAGCGACCCACCGCGCGAAGAAGCGATGCATGCGGTCTCCGTCTGCCAGCAGGCGGGCGTGCGCGTAAAAATCATCACCGGGGATCACGCCGCCACCGCGGTAGCCGTCGGAACCCGCCTCGGAATCGGCGACGGCGAAACGGTGCTGACCGGAACGGAGCTCGACAAAACCGACGAGGAGACGTTGCTGCGACTCGCGCCCCAAGTCGATGTCTATGCGCGCGTCAGCCCGGAGCACAAGCTGCGGCTGGTCAAAGCATTGCAAGCGCGCGGCGAGGTCGTGGCGATGACCGGCGACGGCGTCAACGACGCACCTGCCCTGCGGCGCGCCGACATTGGCATCGCCATGGGCATTACCGGCACCGAGGCTGCCAAGGAGGCCGCGGAAATCGTGCTCGCCGACGACAATTTCGCCTCGATCGAGCACGCGATCGAGGAAGGTCGTACGGTCTACGACAATCTGCGCAAGACCATACTCTTCATGATGCCCACCAACGGCGGCGAGGCGGGTACGCTGGTGACCGCAATCGCACTGGGCATGACGCTCCCGATCCTGCCGGTCCAGATCCTGTGGGTGAACATGGTCACCGCCGTGACCCTCTCGCTCGCGCTCGTCTTCGAGCCGATGGAAGCGGGCGTCATGCGCCGCGCACCGCGCGACCCCGGCGAACCGATCTTCTCGCGCTACTTTCTGTGGCGAACCGCCTTCGTATCGGTGGTGGTGAGCGCCGGCACGCTCGGCATTTTTCTGTGGGAGCAATCGCAGGGTGCGAGCCTGGACGTGGCGCGCACGGCCGCGGTCAATACGCTCGTCGCGTTCGAGGCATTCTACCTGCTGAACGCACGTTTTCTCCTCGCGCCCTCGACGCCGCTCGCGGCGCTCAAGGGCAATCCTTACGTGCCCCTGATGATCCTGCTGGTCATCATCTTCCAGCTCTTTTACACCTATGCGCCCTTCATGCAGGCGCTCTTTCACTCCGCCGCACTCGGCCCTGAGGCCTGGCTGCGCGTCGTGCTGATCGGGCTGTCGGTCTACGTACTCGTGGAGTGCGAGAAGTGGGTGGTGCGCCTCGCTCGCTGGAAAGTGGTCTAGGCGCGTTATGGGCGTCCTGCAATGGCACGCCGCAGCGGACGAATCCTGATCGGGACCTCCGGCTGGTCCTATCCGCACTGGCGTGGGCCGTTCTATCCGGTTGACCTGCCGCACGAAGCGCAGCCGGCGTTCTACGCCGAGCGTTTTCGCAGCGTCGAAATCAACAGCAGCTTTTACCGCCTGCCTGAACGGAAAACGCTCAAGGCCTGGCATGATGCCGTTCCCAGGGATTTCGTTTTCGCAGTCAAGGCAAGCCGCTTCACATTACGCACATGAAAAAACTCAAAACGCCGGCGACGGCCCTGAGAAGCTTCTTCAGGTGGATCGAAGTGCTCGGCGACAAGCTGGCTCACGCAGGAAGTCTACGAGCTGCTCGCGCAGCACGACGCGGCGCTCTGCATCTACGAGCTTGCCGGTTACCGCTGCCCGATCGTGGTCACCGCGGGCCTTGGTTACATCAGGCTGCACGGCCCGGAAGTGCCTTACCAGGGTCGGTACGACCGGCACACGCTCACCCACTGGGCGAAGAAAATCAGGGCATGGTCTTCGGAAGATCGGTCGGTGTGCTGTTACTTCGACAACGATCAACTCGCCTACGCCGCTTTGAACGCGCGCGAGCTCGCGCGCCTAATCAGAAGGCGGAAGGATGAAGGCGGAAGTGTTCTTGAGTTGTAGTTGAGCTGCAGCTGTGTTTAACCGCGTTTAATATCCGGTTTAAACGGGATCCGTTTCACGATTTACGATTCACGAGAATTGATCGGCGTTCATCGGCGGCGAAAAAAACAAGGCGAAAGTCGAAAGGGTTTTGTTTTTTGTATCAATCTATCTGTGTTTATCTGCGTTCATCTGCGGTTAAATGCTCTCTTGGCGGTTGCAGGTCATTCGTTGCCCCGCGTCACGATCCCCCGCGCCAGCGCTCGAGCTGCCGTCGTTCCTTCTTCGTAGGGCGTCCTTGGCGCCCGGCTGCCGGCTCCGACATGAGCTTGCGGTTCGCCACCTGTTCCTGGCGCCGCGCACGGCTGGCGGGATCTTCCTCGTAGAGCGTGCGCGCGACGGAGGCTGGGCCGCGTCGTTCGGAAAGCCGCGCCACTGTGATCACCCATTCGTAGTCGCCGATATGAAGGACCAGCGTGTTGCCGACTTTGAGGTCGCGGGCGGGTTTCGTGCGCTCGCCGTTCAGCTTCACTTTGCCGCCCTCGATCGCCTGCTGCGCGGCCGAGCGCGTCTTGAAGAAGCGGGCGGCCCAGAGCCATTTGTCTATTCGTATTGCCATTCGGCCTTTGTGAAAAATCGTGACGGGTGACTGGTGATGGAGAATGCTCTTGGTTCAACGCCCGTTGTTTCCTTTGAGGATCGGCGCAACGGATTTGCGGTAAATAATGTCGTCGCAGCGAAAATCGATAGTAAACTGATACAATATCTGCATGCGCTTGCCCCGTTGAATGCGCTTGCCCCGTTGAACGACCGTAACCCCGTCCCGCCTGCCCATTCGAGGGGCATTAGGCATAATAACCGGAAGGAGGAGTTTTTCATGATTATCAAGAAGCTACTGGCTGGACCGTTGGGCGTGGCAGTGCTTGCGGTAAGCACCGCGATGGCTGCTCCTGCCCAGGCGCAGCAGACGATCAATCTGACTGCGATCGACGGCTACCCGCCGCGGGCGCTGTGGGTGAAGGAGTTCATCAACTTCTACATTCCCGAGGTCGACAAGCGCCTCGCCAAGGACGGCAAGTACAAGATTCGCTGGAACCAGGCGTGGGGCGGCCAGATCGTCAAGCCGCGCGGCGTTCTGGAAGGACTCCAGAAAGGCCTGGGAGACATCGGGATCGTCACCACGGCGATTTACGGCGACAAGATGAAGGTCATGTCGGTCGCCTACATGACGCCGTTCACCACCACCAACCCGGCGCTCGTGGCGAAGACCATCGACGAGCTCGCCGAGAAGTTTCCCGGGATCAAGAAGACGTTCGACTCCTACAACCAGGTCTATCTCACGAACGCGGTGGTCCTCGACAGCTACCAGATGTTCTCCAAGAAAGAGGCCAAGGCGCTGACGGACTACGCGGGAATAAAGATCGCGAGCGCCGGCCCGAACCTCCGCTATCTGCCGCCGACGGGCGCAGTGGGAGTCGCGGGGAGCCTGAATACCTACTACAACCTCATCCAGACCGGCGTGGTCGACGGTTGCATGCTCTGGCCGGAAGCGGCCGCCACCTTCAAGCTCGCCGAAGTCGCGCCGTACATGATGAAGGCGGACATCGGAACGGCGAACAGCAAGGTCGTCACCGTCAACAAGGACTCCTGGAACAAGCTGCCGCCCGCCGTGCAGAAGGTCCTGAAGGAGGTCGCAATCGACTATCGCGACCACCTCGCGAAGCTCGCGTCCAGCCTGGGCAACGCAAGCCTCGCGAAGTACAAGAAGGCCGGCGGCAAGGTCTTTACCCTTTCGAAGGCCGACCGCAGCAAGTGGGCGAAAGCAATCCCGAATATCGCGCAGGAATGGGCGAAGGACCTCGACAAGGAGGGGCTGGAGGGAACCGCGATGCTCACCTATTACATGGACAAGATGCGCGCAGCCAACCAGCCGCTCGAGCGCCAGTGGGACAAGGAGTAACGCACCCCACGGACGCTTGACACGCGCATGAGCGACGCGAAGCCCGGAGAGGGCACGCAGCATTCGGTACGCCCCGGGGCGTTCGACCGACTCGTCGTCGGGATGAACGCCCTCGGGTCGTTCTGGATCCTGCTGCTCGTCCTGCTCGTCACGTCCGATGCGTTAGGGCGGACGTTCCTGAACTACCCCATCGCAGGCACGCACGAGATGATCCAGATCTCGGTCGTGGGCATCGTCTTCCTGCAGCTCGCCGACACGATCCGGACGGGCCGGCTGACGCGGTCCGACACAGTCCTCGGCATCCTGAATCCGCGATGGCCGCGCGTCGGTGCGGCGTTGCAGTGCGCCTTCTGCCTGCTGGGAGCGACATTCATGGGCATCGGCCTCTGGGGATCGGTTCCTCTGTTGAAGGAGGCGATCGACCGAGGCTCGTACATCGGAAACGATGGCATCTTCACGGCGCCGGTCTGGCCCGTGAAAACGATCATCGTCGTCGGTCTCGCAGTGTGCCTGATTCAGTTTCTTCGGCTCGCGATTGCCGCTTTCAGGCAAGCGCAACGTCACCGCACCGACGCGGCCTGAGCCGACCCGAGGCGCGGTCGCATGGCGGTCCAGGTCCTAGCGGCCGCAACGTCACGTTCGTGCCGATGATCATGAAACAGGGGTCCCGCAGCACATGGAGATGACTAGCGTCACCGTTGGCATCGCGTCGGTGGTGGCGATCGTCATCGCAATCTACTCCGGCGTTCACATTGCCATCGCGCTCGGCATGATCTCGTTTGTCGGAGTTATCCTTCTCAAAAATGTGGAGATATCATTCAGCCTGCTCTCGCTGGCAATCGCGGATTCCGTCTCCGAAGAGACGTTCGCGACCGTCCCGCTATTCGTGATGATGGGACTCGTCGTGAGCCGCGCGGGGCTCGGACGCGACGTCTACGACTTCGCAAACGAGATTTTCCAGCCGGTGCGTGGCGGCCTGGGTATGGCCACCGTCGCGGCGAACGCAATTTTCGCCTCGGTGACGGGATCCTCGATCGCGTCCGCCTCGGTGTTTGCCAAGGTCGCGATACCGGAGATGCTGCGATTCCGTTACGGACGGCGCTTCGCCGTGGGAATCGTGGCGGGAAGCTCGGTGCTCGGCATGATCATTCCGCCGAGCGTGATGCTCATCATCTACGCGATCGTCACGGAGCAGTCGGTGGGCGCCATGTTCCTCGCCGGCGTGCTGCCGGGCATCCTGCTCGCCGTGGCGTACTGCGTCGCCATTCCCCTCTTATTCGTGATCGCGCCGAACTTCGTCGGGACCGACATCATCCGCGGGGAAGGACTCGAGCCGCGCAGGCTCCTGCTGGATGTTTTCGCAAAGCTTGGGCCTATCGTGATTCTCGTGTTCACCGTGCTTGGCGGGATCTACGGAGGCGTGTTGACACCGGTCGAAGCGGGCGCCGCGGGCACGGTGGTGGCGATGATCATCGGTGCCGTCAAACGGCGGCTGTCGCTCGGGGCGATCTGGAGTGCGCTCGTCGAGACCGGGCACATCACGGCCAACATCCTATTTCTGATCATCGCCGCCTCGATCTACAGTCGGATGCTCGGCATCGCGGGATTGCCGACCGTGTTCGGCGAGTGGGTCGACTCTCTCGGGTTGTCGTTCGCAGGATTTATGGTGCTCTACGTGTTCGTGCTGCTCCTGCTCGGCACGATCATCGACACGGCGTCGATCATTCTGATTGTCGTGCCGCTCTTCCTGACTGCGCTTGATCCCTTCAATATCAATCTCGTGTGGTTCGGGATCATCACCGTAATCGGTGCGGAGATCGGCCTGCTCACCCCGCCGTTCGGCATCTCGTGCTTCGTCATCCGTGCCACGATCGACGACAAGTCGATTACGCTGGGTGATGTGTTCATGGGTGCGCTGCCCTTTGCGGCGGTAATGCTCGGCGTGCTGGCGATACTGATTGCGTTTCCACAGATCAGTCTCGCGTTGATTTGATCGTGCTTGGTACCGACAGGGATTAGCCAAGAACACGAGAACAGGTCAAACTAACGTGCAATTCAGCCGCTCATCGACCGGAGGCGCCATTGAGTCACTCTAAGATGCTTACCACCAGGCGAAGGAAACAAAGAAACAAGAAGCAACTCGTGCGGGTAGCCAAGCGAGCGAAAAAACTGGGGAAACCAAACGTGAAGAGGGCCAACGCGGAAACCTCGAAAGAAGGACGCCCCTGACCGTTTTTCAACGCGAAGCTGGGTTTCTCAATAGGCTGCTGACCGGGCACCTGGAGCGGGAGTCACCGTGAACGTGATGAGGTGGGCTGGGAGGCTGTTCCTTCTCGCTCTGGGGTTGCTCGGTACGCTCGCTCCCACGTTCGCTCAGGAGAAGCGGCCGGCGATCGTCTATGTAGCGCCCATCGAGGGCATCATCGACCGCGGACTGGCGCCGTTCGTCCAGCGCGTCCTCGATGAAGCTGCGGAGGCAGGCGCAGCAGCCGTCATCCTGGAGATCAACACCTTCGGAGGACGGGTCGACGCGGCCGTGCAGATCCGTGATGCGCTGCTGAATGCACACATCCCGACGGTCGCATTCGTGAACAAGCGGGCCATCTCGGCCGGCGCGCTGATCAGTCTCGCCGCCGAGACCCTTATCATGGCCGAGGGAGGAACCATCGGCGCCGCGACGCCGGTGCTAGCGGGACAGCCCGGCGGCGCCGCGCAGCCGGTCTCGGAGAAAACGGTTTCCTACGTCAGAAAGGAGTTCCGCGCCACTGCCGAGAGCCGCAAGCGACCACTACTCATTGCAGAGGCGATGGTGGACGCGGACGTAGAGATTGACGGCGTCATCGAAAAAGGCAAGCTTCTCACGCTGACGACCGAGGAAGCCCTCAAGCACAAGGTCGCCGATTTCCGCGCCGATACCCTGGAGAGCGCGCTGCAGAAACTGGGGCTCGGCGGGGCGCAGCTCAGGCGCGCCTCGCCTAATTGGGCCGAGAACGTGGTTCGCTTCGTGACGCATCCGGTGGTCAGCTCACTGCTGATTACCATCGCGATGCTCGGGATCATCATCGAGCTCCGGACACCCGGCTTCGGGGTGCCCGGCGGCCTGGGCGTCGCGAGTCTGGCACTTTTCTTCTG
>JAQBFV010000368.1:0-5936 GCA_032123035.1 Betaproteobacteria bacterium
TTACCCATTACCCTTCACGCGTCACTCTCCATTCACCATTCTCGATTCACGATTCACGATTCACGATTCACGATTCACGTTTCCCGATTCACGATTCACGATTCACGATTTAGGCGGAGCCGTAAAGTAAGTTCCGCGCCCGCTCGCGACCAGCCCCCCCTCCTGGTCGTAGAGATGCGCTTCCGCGGTGGAATAGAGGCTGCCCATACGTACCACACGCGCTTTGGCCGTGAGATCGCCGGGCATCGCGGCCTTGTGGTAATCGACGCGAATATCGATCGTCGGCACCGGTCGGCCGAGCTGCGCCGCGATCGCATAGTCCGCCGCGACATCGATGATTGCCGCGAGTATGCCGCCGTGCGTGTAGCGGCGCTCGGGATTGACGACCCATTCCTCGCGCCACCCGGCCCGGACCTCGACGCCTTCTGCATCCGTCTTCACGACCGTGAAGTTGAGCCAGCGGTTGAACGGGCCGCGGGTGATGAGCTGCTGCAGTTTTTCGATTGTAATGGGCTCTTGGCTCATGCCTCTACTCCACTGGATTGCGTGAATGGTGAATGGTGAATGGTGAATGGTGAGAGGGCAAGCGTTCTGGTCGAATCACCAATCACGACTCACGAATCACGGCATTCAGAGTGCCATCGGCAACCCGCTGCCGCAGCTGGTCACGATCGATCTTGTTGGTTCCGGCCAGCGGCAACTCCTTGAGGAAGAACACGCGCCGCGGATGTTGATAGGTAGGTCCGTTTGCGAGGGCGAACTGTTTCAGCTCCTCGTCGCTGGCGCTCGCGCCCGCCCGCAGCACGACGAAAGCGTAGGGCACCTGGCCCTTCATCTCGTGGTCGAAGGGCATGACCAGCGCCTGATGCACCGCGGGATGACGCTCGAGTAGCGTCTCGACTTCGACCGGAAAGATGTTCTCGCCGCCGCTCACGAACATGTCGTCGGTGCGACCCACGAAATAGTAGAAGCCGTCGGCGTCACGGCGGCAGATGTCACCTGTGAAATACCAGCCATCACGGAGTCGTTTCGCGGTTTCCTCCGGCAGATTGTGATAACCGAGCAGGTTACCCGGATTCTTCAGCACCAGCTCGCCTTCGTCGCGGCTCGTGCCGCCGACGAGCTTCGCCTGTGTGCCCGCGTAAGGCGCGCCGATCGAGCCGGGCGGGCGCGGCTTCCCGTCCGGATGCGGTCCCAGCGGCACCGGTCCGCCTTCGGTGACACCGTAAACCACAAGTGGCTCGGCGCGGGGAAATGCACGCCTGACGTCGGCGAGAAGCTGCGCCGAGGAGGGCGCCGAGCCCATCATGACGGTGCGCACGCACGATGTGTCGACGCGCTCCAGCAGATCCTTGCGGGCCAGCGCCATGGAGATCATGGTGGGCACTCCCGAAATCACGGTGCAGCGATAGCGGTCCATCGCGTCGATGTAGCGTTCCACGGTAAATTGCGGCAGCAGCGGCAGCGTTGCCCCGGCCGTCAATCCCTGCTTGATCGCGTTGAGCGCATTCTTGTGGTAGAGCGGCGCGGCGACGAGGATCACGTCGCGTTCAGTGGTACCCCGAGTGTGCGCGAGGACGAGCCGGCTCCAGTTTTGCCCGTAATGCGTCAGGAGCACGCCCTTGGGCCGCCCGGTGGAGCCCGAGGTATAGGGTTGAACCGCGATGGTGTCAGGGCCGGGAGCGAGCGCATCGAACGGCCCGGCGTCGAGGAACGCGTCGAACCCGGTCTCTCCCGCCGCGCTGAATTCGATGACCGGTATTCCTGGCGGAACGAGCCGCTTCAGCGCCGGTTCTGCGAACACGAGCCGCGCTGATGCATCGCCGAGGATATAGGTGACAGTTTCCGGGGCGAGCTTGATGTTGATGGGAACGGGCACGACACCTGCTCGCATCGCGCCCAGTAGGGTAATAACGAATTCGACGCGGTTGAGCGAAAGAATACCAACCCGGTCGCCCTCGCGCAGTCCTTTCCTTATCAGGCCGCGCGCGCAGGCGTCGCACGCGGCATCGAGCTCGCGAAAGCTCCACGGGCGGGGTCGCGCGGCGTCGTAGAGGTCGACGATCGCGGGCCGCTCCGCGCTCGCATGCGCCTCAAACAACCGGCCGAGATTGCCAGGGTAGCCGCGCGGCTCGGGGCAGGGGATCGTCATGAACTCAGGAACCGCCGATGAAAGCCAATCAATTCCGTGAATCGTAAATCGTAAATCGTGGTTGGTTCAGAGCAGAAAATTTAGCCGCAGATAAACGCAGATAAACACAGATCTAATTATAGTACTTCATCCCTCATCCCTCATGCCTCATTCCTTATCCCTCATTCCTTATCCCTCATCCCTTATCCCTCATCACCCATCACCCATCACCCATCACCCATCACCCGTCACCCGTCACTCATCACCCGTCACGGTTTGTCCTTGGCGATTTCCCTGGCGGTTGCCTTCAGGATCTCGATGAACCGCCGGGCCGCGGGGGAGAGGTAGGCGTCTTTTCGGTAATACACGCCGACGCGACGGGTGTAAGCGAGATCTTTCACGTGGAGTTCCCGGATACGAAGGCGCGCAGCGGCGTATCGCACCATCCGTCTTGAATTGAATGAGAGAAAATCAGATGCGGCTACTAAATGGTATCTGATTGGGAGGAAGGCCGTTTGAATCGCGAATTTTGGCGGAGGCAGGCCGGCGTCTTCAAACGCCTGACTCAATCGTCGCTCGGGCGGACCATTGGTGAATCCCGTCGCCCACCGCTCCTGTACGAGATCGGCTAGCGTCAATTGCTTGCGCTTCGCCAGCCGATGGTTCGCCGCGACATATACCACGAATTCCTCGTCAAATAAGTACTCCTCGCCCATGTCCTCGTGATGGGGCGCCTGGACCGTGATGATGGCGAGGTCCAGCTTCCCGTTGCGTAAACCTGTCATCGAAGCGTCACGCTCGTCGACCGCTATATCCATGGTTACCTTCGGGGCTTCCTTCAGCATGGCGTCACAAGCTGTGGGCACGAGGTCGAGGGCAAATCCGCCGGGCGTGCCGACGCGCAAGTGACCCGCGCGTCCCTGGCTCAGATCCGCGGCTTCACGCGAGATGTCGTTGAGCATCAGACGTAGCCGGCGCACCTGTGCCAGTAATGCGCTGCCCACTGGGGTCAGTTCGACCCCTTTCGGCGTGCGCTTGACCACTTTTGCATCTATGGATTGCTCCAGCCGGCGCAGGCTCTTGCTGAGCGCCGGCTGGCTTAGCTCCAGCGCTTCAGCCGCGCGGCCTATGCTCCCGTGTTCAGCGACTACGGCGAAATACTCGATGTCCCGCAATTCCAAACCCATAACCAGAACTTATGAGTGTATGAAACTTGGATAATTGTGGATTTGCCTATGCGCTGTCAACATGTGCGCTCTTTCCTGTGTGAAGTCGCAAGTTACTGAGGCCCGAGACTTGAGGGCGAAAGGACAGCCATGTTTAACCTAAATAGGGAATTGCGATTAGTGATTGCGGCGTTCTTGGTCGGCGCTTGGCTGGCTCAGCCTGCAAATGCCTACGCTGACGCCGCGAAGGATTACCCCAAAAAGCCGGTCAGATTCATCGCGCATTCACTGCCCGGGGGCAATCCCGACATCGTCGCGCGCCTCATTGCCCGAAACCTTTCAAAAGTATGGGGCCACCATTTCGTCGTGGACAACCGGCCCGGGGCGACCGGAGCGATCGCCATCGACCTAACCGCGAAGGCAACCCCGGACGGCTACACGATCTGCACCATCACGGCGTCGCAAATCATCAATGCGGCCGTCAACCCCAAGCTCCCGTATGACCTCACGAAGGACATTACCGCGGTCTCGCAAGGGACCTCCAATTTCCTCGTGCTTTACCACAGCTCCACGGTCCCGGTGAAATCGACCAGGGAGTTGATCGCGTACATCAAGGCGAACCCAGGGAAACTAAATTATGGGTCGCCCGGCAACGGTAGCTTGCAGAACGTTGCAGTAGAGATGTTCAGCAGTATGAGCGGTGCCAAGCTCGTCCATGTGCCGTACAGAGGGGGTGCCGCTGTGATGACCGCGGCGCTGGTTGGCGAAGTCCAGGTCGGCCTCTCCTCTCTGATTACTCTCCGGCCGCACCTGTCATCTGGTCGATTGCAGGCGCTAGCCATCACCGCGAAGCACCGCTCGCCCACTATGCCGGAACTGCCAACCGTTGCAGAGGCCGGGGTGGCTGGCTACGAGGTGTATAACTGGATTGGGGTGATTACCGGCGCCAAAGTGCCCCCCGCCATCGTCAAGAAACTGAGTGCGGGAATAGCCAAGGTTCTGAAGATGCCCGATGTCGTGCGGCGCCTGCGTGCAGATGGATCCACCCCAGTTGGCTCCAGCCCCGAAGAATTCGGGGCGTACATGAAGTCCGAGATGGCCAGGTGGGGTACACGCGCAAAGGCCGCCCGGTTGGTGCTGCACTGACGTGAGGTGAACGCGGCATGTCTTGGGCTTCCTTCTCTGTGTTCTCTGTGTTCTCTGTGGCCGATATTGATTTGATCGGCGTTCGGCCCTCACCCCCGCCCCTCTCCCAAATTGGGCGAGGGGAGGTTCGAGCTTCCCCTTGTCGGGGAAGAGAATAGGACGGGCGTCTATCGGCGGCTAATTCTGCTGTTTAAGTCGGCGTTACGGAGTAACGACGACTTTGCCAAAGACCTCGCGCGTCTCAATCAGCCGGAGGCCATCCGCCGCCTGTTCGAGCGGCAACATCTTGTCGATGACCGGCTTCACCTTGCCTTCCTGGATGAGTCCCATGAGCGCCTGCAGGTTGTCGTCGTAGAAACTGTTTGAGCCAATCACCTGGAGTTCGAAGCTCCAGATGTAGCGCAGATCCTCCTTCGGGTCGTAGCCGGCGGTCGCGCCACAGACCAGGATCTTGCCGCCGCGCTTGACGCACCGTAGCGTGGGATGCCAGGTGTCGCCGCCCGTAAAGTTGATGACTACGTCCACGCCGCCCTCGTAGTTGCGCCGTTGCGGCTTGCCGTACTTTTCGACTGCCCACTTGGAGAAATCAGTCGCCTTGTAATTGATGACATGGTCTGCGCCGAGATCCTTGAGACGCTTGATCTTGTCTTCGCTGCTCGCGCACGCGATCACCTCAGCGCCCAGCATCTTGGCGAGGATCACGCAGCCCGTGCCGACCCCGCCGCTGGCGCCGAGGACGAGCACTTTGTCCCCGCTCTTGATGGTCTGGTGCGTGATGATCATGCGGTGCGCCGTGCCATAGGCAACAGGCAACGAGGCAGCATCCTCGAAGGTGACGCCGTCCGGCATGCGGATGAGCTGGTGCTCCGCCACCAGGCACTTCTCCGCGAGGCCGCCGTGCATCATTTCGCCCATCAGGCCCTTCTTCCGGTTGAGCGGATTGACGAGCACCCGGTCACCGGGTTTCCAACCGCTCACGCCCGGACCGACCTCGAGGATCTCACCGGCCATGTCGAGGCCGATGATCATGGGCAGCGGTACCTTGATTCCCGGCATGCCGCGCACCGTGAAGACATCGTGGTAGTTGAAGGACGTTGCCTTCACGCGGATCACGACGTGGCCGTCCTGAACGACCGGGTCCGGGAAGTCGGCGACAAACTTGAGCTGCTCGAGGCCGCCATGCTGTTCCAATACGACTGCTTTCATCATGTTCCTTTCGTGCGGCCGTGCTGCGCCGGAAATTCTACGAACACGGCCATGACATGTCAAAAAAGCAGCCGGCGTATTGGGACTGACCACACTCTGGACGTGCGGGAACAATGCGTCATTTTCACTGTTACCATGCGCGTTGCCAATATCGAGCTATTCGTAATTGCTTTACGCCGCTCGACCCTCACCCCTACCCCCTCTCCCAAAGGGAGAGGAGGAATGCATGGTGCGGAAATGGTGTGTTAATCATTTCCGCAACAGTCAAGTGTTGCGATAAAGATGCC
>JAQBFV010000369.1:0-8606 GCA_032123035.1 Betaproteobacteria bacterium
TTACCCATTACCCATTACCCCATTACCGGGTGAGCACGAAAGGCCTCACCCCGAACGCCTGGCTGATGCGATCCGCAACAGAGCGCGCCTCATTCCGGCTGGCGTAGGGCCCGGTCTGCACGCGATACAGGCCGTCACGCGGATAGATGTGGAGCGTTTCCGCCAGCCAGTCGATTTGCGCTTGCAAACGCGACAAGAAGCGCTCGGCATTGTCCTGTGAGCCGAATGCACCAAGCTGCAAATAGATACCTGAGGCGTAGCGGGTCAGCGGCGCCGGGGCGGCCATGACATTGGTCGAACCGGGGGCCGGGCCCGCCGCTGCCGCCGCGGCAACCGGCCGCGCGCCTTCGGCGCTGTCGTTAACGGCCGGAGCAGCGGCATTATCTGCTGCGGGCGGGGCGCAACAACTTTCGCGGTCGGGCGCACTCGCCACGACCGGCGCCGCCTCGGTGCCTGGAATGATGCTCACCACTGCGACCTTGCCGCTTCCATTCGCGATGATGCCGAGCTTGTAGGCGGCGGCGTAGGACAGGTCGATCTCCCGGTTGTCGAGGAACGGGCCGCGGTCGTTGATCCGCACCACGACGGACCGGCCATTGCGCACGTTGGTGACGCGCGCGTAGCTCGGTATCGGCAGGACTGGATGCGCTGCGGTCATCCGGTACATATCGTAGATCTCCCCGGACGAGGTCTGCTTGCCGTGATAGCGACGGCCGTACCATGTGGCCACGCCCCGCGCCCGATAAGGCTGCAGCGAGGTCATCGGCGTGTATTGCTTGCCCATGACAACGTACGGGCGCATCGTGCCCCGGTTCAGGGGCTCCACGCGGGGCGTCGCATCCGGAATGTTGTCGAGGTCGGGTGGCGGGTTGGCTCCGGGCCCGTCGTTGAGGTAGTAGCCGCCCCCGCGGGGGGCAGGCGGCCCGTCGCGCTTGGCAGACGTGCCGCATCCGCCCAACGCGATCGCGAGCATCGCGGCCATCGCCACGTGACGTGTGACGACGGACGAGTAACGACACGAACCCAAGCCGTTTTCCGTCTGCTTATTCACGGTACTCATTGCTCAAACCCTACGACTGATTATGTTGGTATGAGCTTCTTGTGCGTTGCAATGCTCATCAGTATGCCGAAGCCGAGGCAGATCGAAACCAGCGCAGTGCCGCCATAGCTGATGAGCGGCAGCGGGACGCCGACAACCGGGAGGATCCCGCTCACCATGCCCATGTTAACGAAAACATAGGTAAAGAAAGTGAGCGTGATTGCGCCCGCCAGCAGTCGAGCGAACGACGATGGCGCGGCGGCGGCGATCAGCAGGCCGCGCGAGACCACGAGCAGGAGCAGGAGGAGCAGCACGATATTACCGATCAGCCCGAACTCCTCCGCGAAAACGGCGAACACGAAATCGGTGGTGCGCTCCGGTATGAAATCGAGATGAGTCTGTGTGCCGCTCATCCAGCCTTTCCCGAGCAGGCCGCCCGATCCGACCGCAATCGTGGACTGGATGCTGTGGTAGCCCGTGCCGAGCGGATCCTGGGTGGGGTTGATCAGCGTCAGGATGCGCTGGCGCTGATAGTCGTGCAGCAGTGACCATGCAAAGGGCGCTGCGACGAGGCTCGCGATCGCGCTCCCGCCAATGATGCGCCACGGCAGCCCGGCAAGGAACAGCACGAAGAAGCCGGATGCCGTGATCAACAACGCCGTGCCGAGATCGGGCTGGCGGGCGATAAGCGCGACGGGTAGCAATAACATCACAACTGCGACGGCATAGTTCCAGAGCCTCAGGCCGGCCTCGTGGCGGTTGAAGTACCAGGCCATCGCCAGCGGCACCGCGATCTTCATCAACTCCGAGGGCTGGATGCGGGTGATGCCGAGGTCGAGCCAGCGTCGCGCGCCGTGCGCCACTTCTCCGGCCAGCGCGACGGCAATGAGGAGGAGCACGCCAACGAGGTAGACCGGGAACGCAAACCGCACGAGGAAATGGGGCGGAATATTGGCGAACACCCACATGATGCCAAGCGCGATCACCATGTTGGCGAGCTGAGCGGAAACGCGCGCGATATTCCCGTTCGAAGCGCTGAAGAGAATGAGGAGGCCGGCCACCATCAGCGCGAGCACCAAGCCGAACAGCAGGCCGTCGACGTGCCGCGTGAGGTAGCCGGTGAGTTGCCTAACCGCCGGACGCATCGGAATCGTTCTTCCTGACGCGCAGCGGCGTTTTGGCCGGCGCCCGCCCGAGGAGGTAGTAGTCGAGCACCTTGCGCGCGACGGGGGCGGCGTGGCGCGATCCGAACCCCGCGTTCTCAACGACGACCGCGAGCGCGATCCGGGGCCGGTCGGCCGGAGCGTAGGCGACGAACAGGGCGTGGTCGCGGAAGCGCTCTTTCATCTTGCTCTCGACGTATTTCTCGCCCTCTTTTAAGGCGATCACCTGTGCGGTGCCGGTCTTGCCCGCGCTCACGTAGCCGGCATTCGCGAAGGCGCGCGACCCGGTGCCTTCCTGGTTGACGCCGATCAACGCCTGCTTGATCAACGCAATGTGGCGGGGATCGAGATCGAGCGTGCGCACCGGCTTGGGCTCGATCGGCCGCCGCGTGGTCGTCCGGGAATCCTCTACGTAGTCGACGACGTGCGGGCGGTACATAACGCCGTCGTTGGCGAGCGTCGCGATGGCGGACGCAAGCTGCAACGGTGTGTACGAATTGAAGCCCTGCCCGATGCCGATGCTGATGGTCTCGCCGGGATACCACTTCTCCTTGAAACGGCGCTGCTTCCACTCACGCGACGGCAGGACGCCCAGGGCTTCCCCCGCGAGGTCGATGCCCGTGCGGCTGCCGAACCCGATCGACCCCATGAAACGCGAGATCGCATCTATGCCAAGATCGTTGGCGAGCACGTAGTAATAGGTGTCGCACGACTCCACGATCGACTTGTACAGGTCGACCACGCCGTGCCCGCCGACCTTGTCGTCGTGATAGACGCGGCCGCCGAAACTGAAAAAGCCCGGGTCCTGAATCGCCTGTTCCGGGGTGCGGCGCCCCAGGCTCAGCGCCGCGAGCGCCATGAACGGCTTGAAGGTAGAGCCTGGCGGATAAGTGCCGGACAGCGCACGGTTGAGCAGCGGGCGGTCCGGCGAGTTATTGAGCTCATTCCAGTTCAGCGGGTCGATGCCGTCGACGAAGAGGTTGGGGTCGAAGCCGGGCTTGCTCACGAAAGCGAGCACGCCGCCGGTCGTGGGGTCGATGGCGACCACCGCGCCGCGCCGGCCGCCAATCGCGTTGTAAGCGACTTCCTGCAGGCCGGCGTCGATGTTCAGTACCAGGTTATGCCCGGATACTGGTGGCGTGTGCGAGAGTGTGCGCACCGCGCGGCCACCGGAGTCGACCTCGACCTCTTCGATCCCCGTCGAGCCGTGGAGGAGGCGCTCGTACCTCTGCTCGAGCCCGGTTTTTCCGATGTAATCAGTGCCGCGATAATTGGCAGCGTCGTCATTGGCCTCGAGCCGGTCGAGTTCGCGCTGGTTGATGCGGCTGATGTAGCCCACAACGTGGGAGAGCAGCTCTCCTTGCGGATACTGGCGGAACAGCCGGGCGTTGATCTCAACCTCTGGAAAACGATAGTGGTGGGCGGCGAAGCGCGCGATCTCCTCGTCGGAGAGGCGGGTGCGGATGGGGAGACTGCCGACACGCTTACTCTCCTCCATGAGGCGTTTGAAGCGGCGCCGGTCGCGCGGCCCGATTTCGACCAGCGTCGACACCCTGTCGATGAGGCCGTCGATGTCCTCTATCTCGCGCGGCTGGATCTCCAGCGTATAGGCAGAATAGTTGTGCGCAAGCACCACGCCGTTGCGGTCGGTGATGATGCCGCGGTTAGGCGCGACGGGAACGACCGAGATGCGGTTGGCTTCGGCCAGCGTTTGCAGATCTTCGTGCCGGACGACCTGCAGGTAGGCGAAGCGCGCAAGGAGCAGTGCGGACAGGAGCGCCGCGAAGCCGAAGGCGAGCGAGAGGCGCACCTTGAAATGGTGCGTTTCGAGCTCCGCATTCCGGATCTCCACGCCGAGATTGATCGACAGTTCAGGCATGATACGGGTCGGGTTTAGGCCGCAGCGGGATCTTGAGCAGTGCCCCGAGCGGCGGCCACAGCGCACCGGCGACAAAGCTCCCGAGGAAATACTGCCATCCTGGGAAATCCGCCCCCGCGAGCATGCGAATGGCGACGATGATCAGGTCGTTCAACAGAAGCAGCGGGATGATGTGCAGTGCCTGTGGCGTCACGGAGAACATGCGCACGCGGTGGTGCAGGATGATCCCGGCATAGGCAAGAATGGTGTATGCGAGCGCATGCTGGCCGAACAGGGTGCCGTCGGCGACATCCATGAACAGCCCCACCAGCCACGCGGTCACGAAACCGATTTTGCGCGGCTGCTCGATGCACCAGTAGAGCACGACCAACGCAACGAAGTCGGGCATTAACCACAGCCAGTAGCCGGACCATGGCAGTAGGTTTAGCAGCAGCGCCGCGATCAAGGTCAGCGCGATGTAGCCGGGCTTAACCGGCAACAGGATCTCGTGGGGCGTCGGACGAGTGTCGGCCATCAGCGTTTCCTTGGCTTCTTCTTGGCCCGGCGCGGACTCGGTTCCTCGACCGGACGCGGCGGGAGATCGCGCTGCGCGTTCAAAAGCAGGACCTGCGTATGATTGGATACGCCGGCGAGCGGCGTACAAATGATGCGGGCGAAGAGCTGACTGGCGTTGCGCTCGACGAGCGATACGCGAGCGACCGGCAGGCCGGGCGGGTAGACGCCGTCGATGCCAGACGTGACCAGCTCGTCGCCGTTCTCGTGATCGGCGTTGTGGGGGATGAAACGCAGTTCGAGCGCGCCATCGCGGCCCGTTCCCGACAGTACCGCGCGCAATCCGTTGCGCAGATTCTGGACCGGAACGAAGTGGCTCTTGTCGGTTACGAGCGTCACTTCCGAAAGCCAAGGGTAGACGCGGGTCACCTGGCCTACGAGGCCGCGGTCATCCACCACGGGCTGGCCGGCCTTGACGTCGTCGCGCGTCCCCTTGTCCACGATGATCCGGCGGCTGAAGGGATCACGCGCGGCGTAGACCACTTCGGCGGCCGTCGCGCGGAGCTCGAAGTGCTTGCGCGCGCCGATGAGGGCGCGCAAATGCGCGTTCTCGGCGTGCAGCGTATTCAGCTGCTGCAACAGCGCGGCGTTGGAGAAATTCTCGCCGGCGAGGCGGGCGTTCTCGGCGCGCAGGGACGAGTGCGTCACGAAGAAATCGCTGACGCGGCGGGCGATGTTCGCGGGCGCGACGGCGATGCGCTGCAGCGGATAGAGGATGACGGCTGCGATCTGGCGCAGGGGTGCAAGATAATTGAGATGGGCGTCGGTGACGAGCAGCGCGAGCGAGAGGGCGGAGAAGATCAGCAGGCGGGCAAGCGGGGTGGGGCCGGTCTTGAAAAAAGGCGGGGCCTGGTATTCCATTCAGTTCAATGTTCCGTGTTCAGAGTTCAATGTCAAAACCTAAAACTTTGAACGCGGAACTTTGAGCCCGGAACACGCGACGTCAGTCACTCGCGAAAATGGTGCCGAGCCGCTCGAACTTGCCCAAGGCCATGCCCGAGCCGCGCACCACGCACGTGAGCGGGTCTTCGGCGATGATCACGGGAAGCCCGGTTTCCTCCATCAGCAGCCGGTCGATGTCACGTAATAAAGCGCCGCCGCCCGTCAGAACCATGCCCTTATCGGCGATATCCGCCGCGAGCTCCGGCGGGGTCTGCTCGAGGGCAGACTTTACCGCCGAGACGATTTGATTGAGGGGTTCGGTGAGCGCTTCGAGGATCTCATTCGAGGAGATCGTGAAGCTGCGCGGAATTCCCTCGGCGAGGTTGCGGCCTTTGACTTCCTTCTCGCGCACTTCCGATCCGGGGAACGCAGAGCCGATCTCCTCCTTGATCTGCTCTGCGGTCGATTCGCCGATCAGCATGCCGTAATTGCGGCGGATGTAATTGATGATCGCCTCATCCATCTTGTCTCCGCCCGTGCGGACCGAGCCCTTGTAGACGAGGCCGCCCAGCGAGATCACGCCAACTTCCGTCGTGCCGCCGCCGATATCCACTACCATCGAACCGGTTGCTTCTCCGACGGGGAGACCCGCGCCGATGCCTGCCGCCATCGGCTCTTCGATCAAATAGACGCTGCGCGCGCCGGCGCCGATCGCCGACTCGCGAATGGCGCGCCGTTCCACCTGCGTCGAGCCGCACGGGACGCAGACGATGATGCGCGGGCTCGGCCGGAACAGGCGCGAGTTGTGCACTTTCCTGATGAAGTGCTTGAGCATCTGCTCGGTCACCGTGAAGTCGGCGATTACGCCGTCCTTCATCGGCCGGATCGCCGTGATGTTGCCCGGCGTGCGGCCCAGCATTTTCTTCGCGGCGAGGCCGACTTCCTGAATGACTTTTTTTCCGTTCGGTCCGCCTTCCTGGCGGATCGCGACGACGGACGGCTCATCGAGCACAATGCCTTTTCCGGGCACGTAGATCAGCGTATTGGCGGTGCCTAAATCGATTGCCAGATCGTGGTTAAAGTAACCGCTCAAGAAGCCCATCATAAAACATTCCGCTTAAAGGATTTAGATGCTGCACATCAGGAGGTTATGATACCCTATGCAGCTTCGATTTTTAAGTCGTTTTGCGGTGCTCGATGGCGCTGACGCTGGATGATGTAAAGCGCGTGGCCCACCTGGCCCGGGTCGCGATCGATGAGGTCGAAGCGCAGGCCGCGCTTTCCCAGTTGAACGCGGTCTTCCTGTTGATTGCCGAGATGCAGGCGGTCGACACCCGTGGGGTCGAGCCGATGTCCCACGCGCTCGACGTGACACAGCGCTTGCGCGCCGATGCAGTGACCGAGTCCGACCAGCGCGACCTGTTTCAATCGATTGCGCCCCACATCGAGGGCGGCCTCTACCTCGTGCCCAAGGTCATTGAATAAGTGAGGTGTCCGGTCCCGGAGGCCGCTGCGCCGCGGCCCTGGGCCCGTATCCCGGTTCTCGCAAATCGATGCACAACGCCACTATCAGCAGCCTTGCTGCCGAGCTCGCTTGCCGCCGGCTTTCCAGCGTTGAGCTTACGCGCCATTTCCTCCAGAGAATCAAGGTATTGAATGAGCGCTACAATTGCTTTATCACGCTTGACGAGGCGCGCAGCCTGGAACAAGCGCAAGCCGCCGACGGGCTGAGGGCCGCGGGACGCGCGGGGCCGCTCACCGGCATTCCGATCGCTCAAAAAGACATCTACTGCGCCCGGGGTTGGCGCACGACCTGCGCTTCCAGAATGCTCTCGAATTTCGTCTCACCATACGATGCGCATGTGGTGGAGCAGTTCAACGCGGCCGGCGCAGTCATTCTGGGCAAGACCAACATGGACGAGTTCGCGATGGGCTCGTCAAACGAGAACTCGCACTTCGGTCCGGTCCGGAATCCCTGGAGCGAGGACGCGGTGCCGGGCGGCAGCTCGGGGGGATCGGCCGCGGCGGTGGCCGCGCGACTCGCGCCCGGAGCCACCGCGACCGACACGGGCGGCTCGATCCGGCAGCCTGCTGCGTTCACCGGGATTTGCGGACTGAAGCCGACTTACGGGGTGGTCTCCCGCTACGGCATGATCGCCTTTGCTTCCAGCCTTGACCAGGGCGGCCCGATGGCGCGCACCGTGGGGGACCTCGCGATGATGCTGAACGTCATGGCCGGGTTCGACGCGCGCGACTCCACCTCGCTCGATCGCGACCGCGAGGACTATGCGCGTGGGCTCGGGCAGTCAATTCGCGGCATGAAGATCGGGTTGCCCCGCGAATTCTTCGCCGAAGGCGCGTCCGCCGCGGTCACGAAGGCGGTGGATACCGCAATCGCCGAGTTCCGCAAGCTCGGCTGTGAAACGGTCGAGGTTAGCCTGCCGAACATGAAGCTTTCTGTGCCAGTGTATTACGTCCTTGCCCCGGCAGAAGCCTCGAGCAACCTGGCGCGCTACGATGGCGTGCGCTACGGCTACCGCGCGCCGGACTACGCCGACTTGGCCGATATGTACAAAAAAACGCGGGCGCAGGGCTTTGGCGCCGAGGTCAAGCGCCGCATTTTGATCGGGACCTATGTGCTCTCCCACGGCTACTACGACGCCTACTACATCCAGGCGCAGAAGGTGCGGCGGCTGATCGCGCGCGATTTCGCCGAGGCGTTCAAGGCGTGCGACGTCATCATGGGGCCGACCAGCCCGACGACTGCGTTCCGGATCGGAGAGAAGGCCGGCGATCCGGTGCAGATGTACCTGTCCGATATCTACACCATTGCCGTCAATCTTGCGGGCCTGCCCGGCATGTCGATTCCTTGCGGCTTCGGCGGCGGGGCGCTGCCCGTGGGATTGCAGATCATCGGCAATTACTTTGCCGAAGCCAGGATGCTCAACGTCGCGCACCAGTATCAAATGGAAACGGATTGGCACGAGCGGGTGCCGCCGGGAATAGAGTAAGCGGTAAGCGGTAAGCGGTAAGCGGTAAGCAGTAAGCAGTAAGCAGTAAGCAGTAAGCAGTAAGCGGTAAGCGGTAAGCA
>JAQBFV010000370.1:0-18183 GCA_032123035.1 Betaproteobacteria bacterium
CCTGCCGGCGCAGGTTCGGCACCGCCAGGTTCGGCACCGCACCGCGCGCGTCCCATTTAAATCCCTTGCGCTCCCATAACAGCGAAACCGCGCCATGCGCGATCGCTTCGCTGATGTAGGCACGGCCATCGCGCGTGATTCCCGGGTACGCCACGAAGGTGTCGCCGGGCCCCACCGCACGACTGTCGCTGGCAAGCCGGGTAATGCCCAGCGCGTCGACCGCTTTCCAGTCAACGGCTCCGGCCGGTGCGTGTCGATGTCTCAATGCTGGATCCCCGGTATTGGCTCCTCGTTCCCTGTATTCACACTTCTTCCTTGATTACGGGCCCGTCCGCTGGCGGCGGGGCCACGTTGTCCACGGGCGCGTCATATTCCACCGCGAGCAGTCGCAGCCCGCCGGCAACGACCCGCGCGAAGACGGGCGCTGCCACGACACCGCCGAAATACTGACCCGCAGTGGGCTCGTCCAGCATCACCGCGACGATGAGACGGGGTCGCGATGCAGGTGCAAAACCGACGAAACTGGAGTTGTACCGGTCCGCGTCGTAGCTTCCACCCGCGAGCTTGTGGCTGGTCCCCGTCTTGCCAGCGACGCGATAGCCGGCGACCTGCGCGCGGACTGCCGTGCCGCCCGGTTGCACGACCAATTCGAGCATCCGGCGTACCTGCCGCGCAGTCTTGGGCGATATCACGCGCCGCGACTCTGGCGGCAGTTGCCGCTTGACCAGCGCCAGTGGCCTGAGTTCGCCCTCGGTGGCGAAGATTAGATAGGCTCGCGCCAGTTGCAGTAACGAGACGGAAATGCCGTGGCCGTAAGAGATGGTCGCCTGCTCGATCGGGCGCCAGGTCTTGGGCGCGCGCAGCTTGCCCGACACCTCGCCCGGGAAGCCCGAGCGCGGCGCAGTGCCGAAACCGACGTCGTTGAACAGAGCCCATAGTCGCTCCGGCTCCATGCCGAGCGCCATTTTGGCGGTGCCGATATTGGAGGATTTCTGGATCACCTGCGCCACTGTCAGCGCGCCCAGCGGGTGCGCGTCGTGAATCATCCGGTTTCCGATTGCGAGCCGTCCCGGCGCGGTCTGGATCACGCTTTCCGGTTTCACAGCGCCGGCCTCGAGCGCCGCGGCCACCGTGAACGGCTTCAGGGTCGAACCCGGCTCGAACAGATCGGTCACCACCCGGTTGCGCGTACGCCGCGGGTTGAACTTGCCCCGATTATTGGGATTGAATGAGGGCACGTTGGCCATCGCCAGCACCTCCCCCGTCCCGACGTCGAGCACCACGATGCCCCCGGCCTTGGCGCGGTGCTCCGCCACCGCTGATTTCAGTTCCCGATAGGCGAGGTACTGAATGCGGGCATCGATTGATAGTCTGAGCGTGCTCCCGTCCCGGGGCGTACGAATGATCTCGACGTCTTCCACGATTTGGCCGAGACGGTCCTTTATCACCCGCCGGCTGCCGGGCTGCCCCGCGAGCACCTTATCGAATGCGAGCTCGAGCGCTTCCTGTCCCCGGTCGTCGACATCCGTGAAGCCGATGAGATGCGCGGTCACTTCGCCCGCCGGGTAATAGCGGCGGTACTCGCGCTGCAGAAAAATGCCCGGCACGCCCTGCGCGACTACCCTCGCGGCAGCCTCCGGTGCGAGCTGGCGCTTGAGGTAGACGAACTCGCGCTGCGTGTCCGCTAGCCGACGCTTCAACTCGGAACGCTTGAGTCCGAGCAAGCGTGCCAGGCGCGCGAGCTGCCTCGGCGTGGCGTCGACGTCCGCCGGGCTCGCCGCTACCGACTCCACCGGTGTCGAGACAGCCAGCGGCTCATCGTTGCGGTCGACGATCCGTCCTCGCGTCGCGCTGATCTCGACGACACGCGTGTAACGAGACTCGCCTTTTTGCTGCAAAAAGTCGTTGTGCAGGCCCTGCAGGTAGAGAGAGCGTCCGGCAAGCGCGGCAAAGCATGCAACCAGCAGCGCCTGCAGCAGCTGCGAGCGCCACGCCGGGAGCCGCAGTGACGGCGCCCGGCGGCGAGCGGCCGAGCTCATCGCTTCACCTCCGCGGCCACTGGCGCGACGACGCGAACGCGCGCGGCCGGCGGCACCTGCATGCCAAGCGCCCGGGTTGCGATCTTCTCGATGCGTGCGTGCAGGGCCCAGGTGCCCTGCTCGAGTTGCAGCTGCCCCCATTCGACCTCGAGGTGCCGGGCGATGTCTTGCCGCTTCTGCAGTTCCACGTAGAGCTTGCGCGAGCGATGCTGCGAGGTCACCAGCGCGAGCGCGCAGATGATGAGAACTGCAAACAAGGTTAAGTTGAGCCTGACCACGCTAGCGCTCCGGCTCCGGTAATCTCTCCGCAACGCGCATGATCGCGCTGCGCGCGCGGGGATTCGCCGCGACCTCTGCGGCGAAGGGCCTCACGGCGCGGCCCATCAGTCGCAGGCGCGGCTGCGGCAGATCGCGTGCCCGCACCGGCAGGCGCGCGGGCAGACGATCGGCGCGGCTCGCCTCGCGCAGGAAGCGCTTGACGATGCGGTCCTCGAGCGAATGAAAACCAATCACCACGAGACGCCCTTCCGGAGCGAGCAAATCCACGCATTGGGGTAGCGCTAGCGACAACTCTTCAAGCTCCTGATTGACGTGAATCCGTAAAGCTTGAAACGTGCGCGTCGCCGGATCCTGGTGTGGCTCGCGCGTGGGAACGGCTTTTGCCACGAGCGCGGCAAGTTCTCGTGTGGTGCCAATAGGTCCCCGCGTTCGAGCCGCAACAATCGCTGCTGCAATCTGTTTAGCAAACCGTTCTTCGCCATACGTTCTTATGACCTCCCAAATTTCCTGCTCGGATGCCTGCCCCAGCCAGTCCGCCGCCGTGAGGCCGCTGCCCGGATCCATACGCATATCGAGCGGTGCATCGAATCGAAAGCTGAAACCGCGGCCCGCGTCGTCGAGCTGCGGCGAGGAGACGCCGAGATCGAGCACGATCCCGTCCGCCTGATCGATGCCCGCCCGAGCAGCGAGTTCGGCAAGCCGGCTGAACCGGCCGTGCACCATGCGAAAGCGCCCGTCTCCAATCTCTCCTCCGGCGGACACCGCCTGTGGATCGCAATCGAGCGCGACAAGCCTGCCATTCGTTCCCAGCCGCGCCAGGATCAAACGGCTGTGTCCGCCGCGCCCGAATGTGCAGTCGACATAAGTTCCGTCGCTGCGCACATTCAATCCATCTACTGCTTGCTCCAACAGGACCGTGGTATGTGAGCGCACGCTCACAAGGAGAAGCCCTCCAGCTCAGGCGGCAATCCACCTGGGCCGACACCGCCGGTCCGTTCCATCAATTGCTCCCAGTTGTCCCCGTTCCACAACTCGAACTTGTTGCCCTGCCCGACGAGGACCACGTTCTTTTCGAGATGCGCGTAGCTGCGCAGCGCCGGCGACACGAGGATGCGCCCGGTCGCGTCCATCTGGACGTCCTCGGCGTAGCCCACGAGTCGCCGCTGCAGTTCTCGTATCTGTGTGTTGAAGCTCGAGAGCGCCATGAGCTTCTGCTCGATAGGCTCCCAATCGGGTAGGGGATAAATCAGGACGCAGCGATCCGAGTCGGCGGTGAGCACGAGATGACCGCTGCAGCGCGTTCGCAGCGCATCGCGATGGCGCGCAGGCACCGCCAATCGGCCCTTGCTGTCCAGGTTGAGCTGCGCGACACCGCGAAACACGGTTCCCCTTTATTCCGCAGAAAACGATGCCTCCCGCGCCATCGCGAAAAGGACACCGTGTCCCACATTTCTCCACTTCTTCCCACTATATTGAAAAGGGATAGGGGGGTCAAGGGAGATGGGGCCGGTTTCTTTATTTAGGACAAAGACTTATAAGGAATAAGTGAGGTGAGGTTTAAGTTTAAAAATTTGTCTTAATTAAGACTTTTAAACATATGGTTAAACAAGTAATCTGAGGAATAACATTAAGAATCGCCCGTGCCCGTACGGCGCGTTTCGTGAAATATGTCCTGTTGCAGCGGACCAACAACGGGTTTCCAGATATCGAGGAAGTCAAGATGGAAGCCGGCCGATAAGCCGGGTTCTGTAAGGGCCTCGCGGCCCCTGACAGCCATTCCTCTAGGCCCCGGATTGCTCCGGGGCTCAAGCCACCTACCCGCAAGCTCGGTGGGTCACGTCATCGCTTGCCTATTTGGTGTTGCTCCGGGTGGAGGTTGCCGCGTTTCACCCCCAGCACAATTATCTGCACCGGGACTCGTCTCTGTGGCCCTATTCCTCGCCTCACGGCGGGCGGTGATTAGCCGCCACCCTACCCTATGGAGCCCGGACTTTCCTCCCCGAGCGGTACGAACCATCGTTTAGGCTCGCTTCTTCCGCGCGCAGCGGCTGTCTGGCCGGCTTCCAATGTGAATCTTACTCCTTTGACTCGCCGGCACCGCGTCGGTTGCAGGAACATTTCACCTCGTGCCGTCGGGGCGCAAAGCGCGCACCGCTTCGAGTACGCCCAGCAGATGGTGGTCGCGCACGCCAAGCTCGGTGAGATGGTCGATGGTGCGAGTAAGGTAGTCGATGTTGGGTCCGCGGTTGCCGCGGCACGTCGCCACGAGTTGTGCGGTTTGCTCGATCGAAAGCCGCCCAGCATAGTCAGGATGCTCGACACTGGCGATGAAAGTCAGCACGCGGATCTCCCGGTCAGCAAGCCGCGCGCGCATTAGGCGTGGCTTGTACACCCGGCGTCGCATTTCACGCGCCCACAGGCCCGCGAGCGCTGTCTTGGCGTCATCGGACGCGACCTGATAAGCGAGGCCGCGGCACGCGCCCCCACGGTCGAGGCCCAGCACCAGGCCCGGCTGCTTCACCGTTCCACGCCAGTGTGTCGAATAGATGCACAGCGCCCGGTGATAGCCGTATACGAGCGCGGGCGCCCACTTCACGTACGGGAAACCCGGGTCCCACATGAGCGATCCGTAGCCGAAAACCCACAGCTCGCCGGGTGGCAGTGCGAACTCTGACGGATGGGGAGTCCGGACAGCACCCCGTGCAGCGGCGCGCATTATGTTTTCAACACCCCCGCGGCGTACCGGCTCAGGCGAGCCGCCACGCGACAGTGGAACTGGCGCGGAACGGTACTAGCGCGTCCGCTCCAAAGGCAAACTCCGCCGGCACGGACCACGGCTCATCGGCCAGCGCGATCGTGTCACTGTTGACCGGCAACCCGTAGAACGCCGCACCGTGGCGGCTCGCGAAGCCCTCCAGTTTCTCGAGCGCGCCCGCTGCCGAAAAGGCTTCGCAATAGAGTTCGATACCCGCGTGTGCCGTGTAGATCCCGGCACAGCCGCAATCCATCTCCTTGGTCGCACGCGCGTGCGGCGCGCTGTCGGTGCCGAGGAAGAACTTGGGATTTCCGCTGATGGCGGCCCGCACCAGCGCCTCTCGATGCGCTTCGCGTTTCAGTAACGGCAGGCAATAATGATGCGGCCGGATCCCGCCGGCGAACAGCGCGTTGCGGCTGAGCAGGAGGTGATGCGCCGTAATGGTCGCCGCGAGGTGCGCTGGCGCCTGCGTTACGAAATCTGCCGCCTCGCGCGTCGTGATGTGCTCCAAGACAACGCGCAGCCCCGGAAACCGCTCCACCAGCGGTGCCAGCACGCGCTCGATGAACACGCGCTCGCGGTCAAACACGTCGACCTCGGGCCCAGTGACCTCGCCGTGCACCAGCAGCGGCATGCCGTGCTTCTCCATCGCCTCGAACACGCGATGACAATTCGCCAGATCGGTCACACCCGAATCCGAGTTGGTCGTCGCGCCCGCCGGGTAGTATTTGACCGCATGCACGAAGGCGCTGGCCTGCGCCTCCGCGATCTCCCCGGGCGGCGTGTTGTCGGTGAGATAAAGCGTCATCAGCGGCTCGAATCTGACGCCGGCGGGCAGAGCCGCGATGATCCGCTCGCGGTACGCCAGCGCCATTCTGGTCGTCGTCACTGGCGGCCTCAAGTTGGGCATCACGATGGCGCGCGCGAAACGCCGCGCGGTGTCCGACAATACAGCGCGCAGATGCTCGCCATCGCGCAGGTGCAGGTGCCAATCGTCGGGGCGGATGATGGTGATTCGCGTCATGTAGTGCTTAGGGTAAACGGTGAACGGTAAACGGTAAACGGTAACCCCGCACGCCGTCGCCGGAGTTTGCAGGAATCAGATCTTTCCGTTCACCGGTCACCCTTCAGCGTAAGCGCAAGTTTATAGAGTTCGTTTCGGCGGCCGCCCGTGAGCTTGACCGCAAGGTCCACGGCCTGCTTGAGCGGCAGTTCAGCGAGCAGCACTTCGAGCGTCCCGCGCCCCTGGTCGGGATCCTCAGCCGGCGCCCTCGCGCCTTCCACGATCAGGACGAATTCCCCGCGGCTGCGATTCGTGTCCGCCTCGATCCAGTGCTCGGCCTGCGCCAGCGCACAGACGTGGATCGATTCAAAGACCTTGGTGAGCTCGCGCACGATGACCACGCGCCGTACTGCGCCCAGCACGGTGTTCATGTCCTGCAGGCACTCGGCGACCCGATGCGGCGCCTCGTAGAAAACGAGCGTGTAGGGCAGCGCCGCGAGCGCGGCAAGCGCGCGCCGGCGCGCGCCGCCTTTCGCCGGGAGAAATCCGAAGAACAGGAAATGCGGCGCGTCGAAACCAGCCGCAGCGAGCGCCGCGATCGCTGCGTTGGCGCCCGGCACCGGCGTGACCGGGTATCCGGCTTCGCGCACCGCAGAAACCAGCACCGCGCCGGGATCGGATATCGCCGGCGTTCCTGCATCGCACACGAGAGCAAGCGATCGTCCTGCGCCGAGCAACGCAAGCACCTGCTTCACGGCGCGCCGCTCGTTGTGCTCGTGTACCGCGATGAGCCGCTTGGCGATGCCGTAATGATCGAGCAAACGCCGCGTGATCCGGGTATCCTCCGCAGCGATTGCGTCGACGCTCTTCAATACGTCGAGCGCACGCAGGCTGATGTCGCGCAGATTTCCAATCGGGGTAGCCACTACATATAATGTTGCCTCTCGTTTCCGATTGGTTGCCTCATGCGTTGCGGCGTGCTCCATCGCTGGCTCGTAGTGCCGTTAATTGCGGCGATACTATACGGGGGCGCACTCGCGATAGCCAGTGAGGCGATCACGGCGCCAGCGCCGCCGCCGCCGCCGCTTGGCCCGCCCATTCCCCTGCCGCCGTCGGGCACCGGGCCGCTCGTGTTGCCGCCGGTATCGCCTGTCGTGCCCGCGATGCCGGCGACGACTCCGCAGCCTCCGGTGCCAACTGTTGGGCCCGCACCGTCGGGCGCTCCGGCGACGACTCCGCTTCCCCCGGTGCCAACTGTTGGGTCCGCACCACCGGGCGCTGCGGCGACGACTCCGCTTCCCCCGGTGCCAACTGTCGTGCCCGCACCGCCGGGCGCTCCGGCGACGACTCCGCAACCGCCCCTTGCGCCTGCCGCCCCCGACCTGCTTGATGTGCCGCATATCGCGCTGGTCCTGCCGCTCAATTCCGCCACATTCGGTCGGCCAGCCGAAGCGGTCAAGAACGGCTTCCTTGCCGCGGCGAGAACCCAGGGGAGCGAGGCGCTGCCGCTACGTATCTATGCGGTGGGCGATGACCCGGGCCAAATCGTGGCAAGTTACGGCGCGGCGCTCGCAAGCGGGGCGCGTCTCGTTGTCGGCCCGCTCACGCGCGACGGCGTGACGGCGATCGCCAGCAATCCCGTTCCCGTGCCAACGCTGGCGCTGAACGTGCCGAACGCCGGCACGCTCGTTCCCGCGAATCTCTATATGCTGAGCCTGCGCGCGGAGACCGAAGCGCAACAGGTGGCGCAGCTCGCATTCCAGGACGGCTGGCGCAAGGCCATTACCGTGAGCGCAGACAGCACGCTGATGCAGCGGATCCATCACGCGTTCGTCGACGAATTCACGCGGCTGGGCGGCGCGATCGTCGCGGAATACGCCTTCACCAGCGACCCGGGGGACCTGGCCCGGATCAAGGAGGCAGCCGGTCTGGGTGTCGCAGACATGGCATTCCTTGCGCTCAATTTTCCGCAGGCGCGTCTGGCGCGGTCGTACCTCGATCCACTGGCCCTTTACGCAACATCGCAGGTCAACCCGGGGGCCACGGGCCCGCTTGCGGGATTCGATCTGGCCGGCGTCCGCTTCCTGGACATGCCCTGGCTCCTGCAACCCGATCACCCCGCAGTCATGATCTATCCGCGGGCCCTTTATCGGGAGGCGGTGGATCACGAACGTCTCTACGCGCTCGGCATCGATGCCTTCCGCGTCGCCGTCAGCCTGCTGGCGGGCAATGCCGCCGCGGAGCTCGATGGCGTCACCGGCCGGATTACGCTGGGACCCGACCAGCAGTTCGTGCGCAGCCTCACCGCCGCGCAATTCAATCAGGGCAAGCTGACCATCACGGGGCCGGAAGTGCGGGGCCCGCCCCAGTGAGCGGCCGCGGCGATGCCGCCGAGGCCCTCGCGGCGACCTTCCTCCAGGGCCGCGGGCTCAAAATCCTGTCCCGCAACTACCGCTGCCGTTTCGGGGAAATCGACCTCGTGGCCGAGAGCGGGGCGACGCTTGTGTTCGTCGAGGTACGGGCGCGCCGATCGGAGGATTTTGGCGGCCCCGCCGAGAGCATCACCGTAGCCAAGCGCCGCCGGCTTGTCGCTGCGGCCCGACACTACCTGGCGGCGACCGGCGAGCGGGCTGCGCGGTTCGACGTCGTGCTGATACGCGGCGAGCCGCCGCGTATCGAGTGGATCACGGATGCGTTTGGTGAAGACAACGCGCGCCGGTAGAATAGCGCCAGTTCCTGACCCGGTTACTCAATTGGATCTCATCACCCGCATCAGCGAGAACTTTTCCGAAAGCGCGCACCTCAAACTGCAATCGATGGACGCGCTCGCCGGCCCGATTGCTGCCGCGGCCGAGCGCATGGTGCAGTGTCTGAAACAGGATGGAAAGATTCTTTCGTGCGGCAACGGTGGCTCGGCTGCCGACGCGCAGCATTTCTCAGCGGAACTGCTCAATCGCTTTGAGAAGGAGCGGCCGGGACTCGCTGCAATGGCGCTCACCACGGACAGCTCCACGTTGACGTCGATTGCGAACGACTACGACTTCGACCAGGTATTTTCGAAGCAAGTCCGCGCGCTCGGTCACGCCGGCGACATCCTGCTTGCGATCTCGACCAGCGGCAACTCGCGCAACGTGCTCGCTGCAGTCGAGACCGCACACGAGTCCCAAATGGGCATCGTGGCGCTGTCCGGGCGCAGTGGCGGCAAGTTCGGCGAAGTCCTGCTGCCCAGTGACATCCATATCTGCGTGCCGGCGCAAAGCACGGCGCGGATCCAGGAAGTGCATTTGCTGACGTTGCACTGCCTATGCGACGCAATTGACTGTCTATTACTGGGAGTTGAATGATGCGACAACTCGTAATTGCACTGCTTGTGAGCTTGCCTTTGCTGCATGGCTGCACCGCCGTAGTGATAGGCGGCGCGGCGGCCGGTGGCTACATGGTGGCGGAGGACCGCCGCACCGTGGGCACAATGACCGAGGATGAGGGCATCGAGAACAAGGCCTCGAGCCGGATCGGCGACCGGTTCAAGGATGGCGTCCATACCAACGTCACGAGCTACAACCGAATGGTGCTGATCACCGGCGAAGTCCCCGATGCGGCCACGAAGGCCGAAGTCGAGCGCATCGCGCGCGGCGTCGAGAACGTGCGCGGCGTCTTTAACGAAGTCGCCGTTGCGGGCGTGAGCTCGTACACGGTGCGATCGAACGATTCGGTCATCACCTCCAAGGTCAAGGCGCGCTTCGTGGACGCCGGGAAATTCAACGCGTTGTACGTCAAGGTTGTGACGGAGAACAGCATCGTCTACCTGATGGGGCTGGTGAAGAAAAAGGAAGCGCAGGATGCGGCGGAGATCGCCCGCACCACGAGCGGCGTGCAGAAGGTCGTGCGCGTTTTCGAGTACCTCGATTGAAAAATCCGTGAGCGGTGAACGGTAAACGGTAAACGGTTCATATCGAAGCCGCTGCCGCTTACCGCTTACCGCTTACCGCTTACGTGCCGTCCGCACCAGCTTTTGAAGCCAAGATCTGCCGGCCCGGGGACCTGCGGGGACGACTCAAGGCGCTTGCGCGGCCGTTGGTGTTCACCAATGGCGTGTTCGATATTCTCCACCGGGGCCACGTGACGTACCTCGCCCGCGCGCGCGCGCGCGGTGCAAGCCTGCTCATCGCTCTGAACACTGATGCGTCGGCGCGGCGCCTCGGCAAAGGCCCTGACCGCCCGGTGAACCGTCTCGACGACCGTTGCGCCGTGATCGCTGCGCTTCAGGCCGTCGACCTCGTTACCTGGTTCGACGAAGACACGCCCCTTGCGCTGATCCTGGTGGCACGACCCGACGTGCTGGTGAAAGGCGGCGACTGGGCGCCCGACGCGATCGTTGGTGCGGCCGAAGTGAAGAGCTGGGGCGGGAGCGTGCACTCGATTCCCTTCGAGCATCAGCGCAGTACAACTGCGCTGATTAACCGCATGCGAGGCAAGACCTAGAACCTCTCACCGCAGAGGTGCAGAGGAAACAACATGCAGAACCACAAAGCGATGACTACCGCTTTGTGTCGTCGGTTAAGGCTTCAAACTGTTCGAGCGCAGCACGTTGCAGTAGTTCCAGAGCTTCTGGACGAGAGTCGAGGCGTTCATCAATCTTCTTTTATTCCGGCAATGATTCTAAGGCGCTGAAGCACGACCGGAGACCGGACGGCGGGACTACCTTCGATGATAAGACCCGGTAGCGTATCGAGGAACCCCTCGTCCGCGACGAGACGCGCGAAAACTCCGGCGACGTAGCCGCGAAGCTCAGAATCTGCCCGCGCCAGTTCCTCAACCAATTCGGGGCGCCCGTCCACGACTGAGATCACGTCTTCTAAATCGTGGCTTTCGAGGTAGTCGCCTTCACCCCGGTCGAGAAACGCCACCAGTTTTGTCGCGACAAAATTGGCGGGCGTCACCAACCGGATGTCCAGACCTTCATGCAGGTTGATCGTCACGGCGGTTCGGATTGCGTCGGCGTACCATCGATTACTGAAGCCAAGCACGCTTTCGTCAACCGGCATGATATCGAACTTCAATCCAGCAAATGTCCAGCGATATGGTGGCTCGCCCTGCACGAGCGTTTGCGTAAAACCACGCTTTCGCAAGTCATTGCCAAGGCGATGATATTCGGCGAGGGACGCGATCGCGACAATCGCATCCACATCTTCCGTCACCCGGACGGGCGCGGCCCCGGTATCGGTGATGAGCAACGCCGTTGCACAGCCGCCCACGAACACCACGCGTTTTCTGACGTCGCCGAGCGCTTCCGCAACTCGTATCAGCAACTCGAGGTTCGGACTATCCATCAGGGCCGGGAGCTGCAATTCTCGACTCGAATTCCTTCACCGCGAAATTGCGCTCGCGCGCGCGCCCGTCGCGCATAGCATCCACCAGCGCGAGCAACTCATAGAGCTTGGGGTCGCGTTCGGCCGCGGCCGGAACCGAGGGGTACAGCGGCTCCAACGACATGCCCCGCACGGTGCCCTCGGCGTACGGCCACACCGGCGGCGGATCGCTCGAACCGACGATCACCTTATTCAGTGGGGGCGCTGCGTAGCCCGTCGGCATGCCGCGAGTAAGCTCACCTCGCTCGGGCGGGTACGCGTATCGGACGCCGTGTATCAGGAATTCCCTAAGCGCGGCGTAAATCGGCCGGCCGTTTAAGGTCGTTGCATCGCTCATCAGTCGCGCTGCGACCGCGCGACGCACGCCGGCGTGAACCTCCGATTGGCTGATCGAAAGCTCCACGGCAAGCCGCTGGTAGGTCCAGGGCTGAGGCCCCAAAGCAACCAGTTTGAGCAAGATAACGACATCTTGTGGCTTCAGAATCATGGACGTATTCTATTCGCGAATCGCGAATAGAGAAAGCCGTATTACCGTTCATAAGTAGTGCTTTATTGACTATTAGATAATATATATTGACTTTTAATGTACGGGAGCCATAATGTGAACTGGCGGAGCGATTCGCTCCGGTGCGCTCTTTAACAGGTCGATTCTCCAAAGCCTTGAAGTGAGAGGCTTGGTAATACCGTCCCGCCCACAAGGCGGGGCCCCCGCCGTTGTGCGGGAGTCGATGCGGCCCAGGTCGCCCTGACCTGGCCGTCGGCGTCCTGGATCCTCGGACATTCGTTGTCGTTCAACTGTTGAGATCGTTTTATTGCGATCTTGAGTTCTGGGCGGCTACGAGTACGAGTACGAAGGAGGCTGGTTTTTTTGGGGTGGTTTGCGGCGTTTAGCTCTCTCCGTTCTGGCGCTTACTTGCAAGGCTGGGCAATTTGCCCGGAACCGGAGAAATCCGATGAAGCACGACCTGCTGAAGGAGTGCGTAGGTACGCTAAAAGCGTTCCGCGCACGGAAGCACAAAGAGCTAGACGCCAGCGTGACTGCGGAGCTTGACGACGTAATACAACGTCTCGAGCGCTGCTTGGAGACCGCGAGCGGTGAAGCGACGGTCGAAGCGGAGTTGAGGATGCGTACCCTCGAGACAGTGTCTCGGTGCCTCAACGCTGCAACGAATCTTGCCGATATCGTTCGTAAGTTTTACGGCCCGGAGTGACGCAGCAAACCATTACCAATTCGAGGAACCATGAATCTCGGAAAAGCGATATCTCTGTGCCGGACGCAGCGAGGACTCACGCAAGCGGAACTCGCTGCCCGCGCCGGGCTTTCTGTGTCCTATCTGTCGCTTTTGGAGCAAAACAAACGCAGGGACCCCTCGCTATCGATGATTCAGAAACTAGCCGAGGCTTTGCGTGTGCCCTCGGGAATTTTGTTTTTCCTTGCTGCTGATCAGACCGAGCTCTCCGGCCTAGAGCCCGACCTTCAGCAAAAGCTTGCATATGCAGCCTTGAATCTGCTCAATGCTCCCGAACCCACTAAAACCCTTCTATAAACACGCGCCCATTACAAGCCTCGACACGCTCGCCGAGGTGCTCGAAGTTACGCGCCCGCAGCTCGAACGGCTGGCTCGGAACGCCGACCGGATGTACAGACCCGTCCCGCAGAAGAAAAAAGACGGTTCGGAGAGAATGACTTGGGATGCCTTCCGACAACTCAAGGCAGTGCATCAGCTCATCAAGGTTCGTATTCTCGCGAAGGCGACTTACCCGCTTTACCTCCAAGGTGGTATCCGTGATCGCGAAAACCCCAGAGACCACGCGCGAAATGCGGGAATCCATACCGGACAGGCTTGCGTTATCAACGAGGATATTGCGGACTTCTTTCCTTCAACAACTGCTGAACAAGTCCGGGACATTTGGGAGCAGTTCTTTCGTTTTCCGCCCGAGGTGGCTGATTGCCTGACCTCACTGACGACACGTCGCGGCGAACTTCCACAGGGTGCGAAGACAAGCAACTATCTGGCGAATCTGACTTTCTGGAGCACCGAGCATGAACTCGTTCGCCTTCTTAACGGGAATGGCTGGAAGTACTCTCGTCTGACCGACGACATCACGGTTTCGTTTCCGGTTCCATCGTCACGCTCGCGAAAAAGCCAAATCATATCGACTCTTTATGCGTTCATTAAGCGTAATGGCTATCGTCCCAGGTATCGAAAGCATGACATCTTCGACCGGAATGAGCAGATGCTGGTGAACAACCTCCTTGTGAATAAGCGTCCGGCGCTGCCTCAAAAGGAACGCCATGCTATCCGAGGCCTTGTTAATCGGACGGTCCGGTACCTTAAAGAAGGCGGCAGTGAATCAGCAACAGATTCGTTACCCAAGGTGTTTGGCAAGATCGGAAATCTGACGCGCTTCCACAAACGTGCTGGTGCCCGGCTCAACGCCAGCTTGAAGGACGCAGTGAAGCGGTGAGAATTACCGCGTTGCCGGTTGTAAATGCGATGACAGTGCTTGTTGAAGAATCACTTCCCGCAACCGCTCGGCACGAGTGAGATCGTGCCTGGACTTGAGCTTCGAGTTCATCGACTACCGAAACGTAGCGTTCGATCTCCGCCGAAAATCTCTTCTGTTCAATGATAAAAGGCCACGGTCGAGAGCGTCGCGCCGGTCTTTTTCGCCTCGACGACGCCGACCGGCTTGCGGTCCGCGAGCCGCAGATAGCAGCGCCCGCCCTTCAGCGGCACGTCGGGCAGCGCCATGCCGCGGGCAACCGAAGGATTGAAGCGGGGTAATCCTGTACAGCCCAACCCGAGGCAGTCAGCTGCGCGTCGATTTGCTGACGGGCCTTTCCCTCGGGGGTCACGGCGGCAACCGTTCTTGTTCTGGCGGAAATCATAGCCCCAGACACGAGCCGCCGGGGTTGGCGTCCCCACGGGGATTCGAACCCCGGTAGGCGCCGTTCATGGAGCTTCGGGACTCCTGTTCGGGGCCGAGCAGCGTACACTCCGACGACCAATGACTGGCAGTTGACTACTGTAAATCGAGCTTATCTGTTCTTAATCTTATCGGCGTCTATCGGCGTTCATCGGCGGCTGAATCCGGTTTTCTAGCGTTTGGCCTCCGCCGATGGCGGGCATGGCGCCGCCTTCATCCCGGTTCCCGGGTAATTGCGCTGGATTTCGGCAAGCTTCGCTACGAGGGCGTCGCTCGGCTCGCGCACGTAAAACACGACCTGCTTGAGCAGCTTCTCCCGACGCAACATGACCGCGGAGCGCACCCCGCGCTGGCGCAAAGAAGCGAGAAACACATTCGCCGCCTCATCGCTCCGGAAAATGCCAAGGGAGATGGCGTTGCGCCACTCGCCGGTCTCCTGCACCACGAAAAACTCATGGACGCCGAGCGCCTTGAGCTCGCCGATCTTCCGATCGACCTCGGCCCTGTTCCCCGAAGGCGGCATGTGAACCCAGTAGCCGTGGGCATCGACAACCACACGCTCGATCCGCGCGGGTTCGATCCCGAGCTCGCCCAAAGCGTTCTCGGCCCGCGCCACATCAGGCCCGCCGAGGTTGCGCCATTCCAGACATATGCTCGGTGCCTTGGGCGCCAGCACCGGCGGAATACTCTGGCCTACCCGCTTCGCCGCCTCGGCAGCGGGTCCGCCCCCCGTCCTGAGCAGCCGAATTCGCTCAGGGCTGATCTGCAACGCCGCGATGCGGCTCTCGATGCTGGCCCCTTCGCCTGCTACATGGACGTACGCGAAGAACATCAGGTTCGCCAGGATCAGCAGCAAGAACAGCAGTCTCATATTCGTACGAATAAAAGCGTGAGCCGTGATCTGTGATCCGTGATCCGAAGATGCGGGGCCTGCTCCTTCCGCCCTGACGGTTCACGACTCACGGTTTACGATTCACTTTTCTGATTCGAGGGCGATGCGAACGATTCCTTCGAGCACCAGATTATCCACGACCTCGACGCCCCCGTTAAGCGCGCGCTCGACGGCTGGCGCAGCACCGCCCGAGAGCACGACGCGCGGATCGGCTTCGCCCGCTTCGCGCATGAAGCGCTGCATGCGCTCGATGGCGCCAGCCAGCGCGTTGATTGCGCCGCTCATGATCGCATCGGCCGTCGTGGCCGGGAAGAAGGTGTAGTGGCCATCCTGCAATTTGAGGCCGGCGGTCGATCGCGCGAGCGCGTCGCGCATGAGATCGACGCCCGCGACGATCACACCGCCGAGAAACACACCGTCGCGGCTCAAGGCATCCGCCGTCATCGTGGTGCCCGCGTTGACGACGACGCTCGGCCCGCCGCACAAATGCCACGCGCCGATCAGGGCGGCCCAACGGTCGGGCCCGAGTTGCGCCGGGTCATCGTAGCTGCTCCGCACGCCACATTGCTGCGCCTGGCTCGCAATCAGTTCGAGCCTGGTGCCCAGCCTTTGCGCCGCGCTTCGGAGCACGTTGCCCACTGCGTCGCCCGCAACGTTGGATGCAATGAGCGCCCCGGGCTGCGGAAACTTGCTCCAGGCTTTGCCGAGCTGGCCCGCCTCCGCCGTGACCACCCACGACTGGGCGACCCAGCCGGACCCGTCATGCAGGCCCCACTTGATGCGGCTGTTGCCGGCGTCGATCGCTAGGATTCGCATACGCTCATCTTAATCGGTGATGCGTGATGGGTAATGGGTGATGCGTGATGGGTGGTACGAAATTCGATCGAGGGCCAGCGTTTCCGCGCATTACCCATTACCCATTACCGGTTTCCGGGTACGCCCGGAAACCGCTTGCAGGCTGATCTCGCCGCTGTGGTAGCGCTTGATACCCGCCCGCGTTTCGAGCAAAAACGAGCCGTCTTCCCCGACCCCACGCGCGTCACCGGACGCCGTAGCGCCCCCCGGCAGCAATATCGTCACACGACGATCCTGGTGCGCGTGACGCCGCTGCCATTCAGTGCGCAAGGGCACGAACCCGTTCTCCCCGAACGCTTCGAGCGTGCGATGTAGTTCCGTCAGCAAGCGCGCCAGCGCGAGGTTGCGATCCGGCACAGTGCCGCACGCAGCCTCGAGATCCGTTGCCGGCTGCCCGATCCTGCCGTGGTCCGCCGCCGAGAGACGCACGTTGATTCCAATGCCGATCACGGCCACCGTGGGCCCAAGAGCGTCGCCCTGAAGCTCGATCAGAATTCCGGCGAGTTTGCGCCCGCCCCAGAGCACGTCGTTCGGCCATTTCAGCTCGATTCCGCTGGCACCCAGCGCTTCCACCGCGCGCGCCACCGCGACGCCGGCCGCAAGGCTCAGGCCCGAGAGCGCGCCGGCGCCCCGCCCAAACCGCCAGAGGAGCGAGAATACGAGGCCGCCGCCGATGGCGGAGTGCCAGGCCCGCCCGAGGCGGCCGCGCCCGCCGCTTTGCCATTCAGCGGCGACCACCGTCGCTGTGTCTGCGCCCTGCGCCGCGCGTTCGAGCAAGCGCGTGCTGGTCGAATCCACGCTGGTGCACAGCTCGAGCGCGAAGCGCGGAGCAAGCGCGCCGAGGTAATGCTCGACCTGAGCGGCATCGAGTAGCGATACCGGCTGCGAGAGACGATACCCGCGGCCTGGCACCTTATAGACATCAAGCCCGAGCGCCTCGAGCTCGCGAATCGCATGCCAGATACTGCCGCGCGACATCTCGAGCGCGTCGGCGAGGCCCTCGCCCGAATGAAACTCGGCGTCGGCGAGGAGCTTGAGCACGCGCGCGGTTAAGGGTCTCATCGCAGAGGTATAGAATAACGGATCGCCAAGCGAGAAAGAGAAAAAAAGCCGTGCGCTACCCTCCCTCCAGCTGCCTGACTGGCATTATCGCGACCGGCCTTTGCCTTCCGGCCCGCAAACCCGCGGCGCGTACCTCTCGGCCCGTTGAACCTGCTTCCCGCTCTGCCAATTAATGCTCGAGGCGGTTGATCTCCGGTGCGTGCGAGGCGAATACACGCTCTTCAGCGGGCTTGACTTCCGGCTTCGCGGAGGCGAGCTGCTACGCATTGCCGGCGCGAATGGGAGTGGAAAGACAAGCCTGCTGCGAATTCTCTGCGGCCTGCTGGCGCCGGCCCACGGATCCGTGCGCTGGCACGGCGAGGACATCCGGCGCCTGCGCGAGGAGTTTTGGGGCCGGCTGGTCTACATCGGGCACGCCAACGCTATCAAGGACGATCTCACGGCAGCGGAGAATCTCTCCATTGCCTGCGCGCTCGGCGGACACAAGGTAGCAGCCGCGCCGTTGCGCGCGGCGCTCGACCAGCTTGGGATCGCGGGCAGCGAGCACCGGCCCGCGCGCGTGCTCTCACAGGGACAGCGGCGGCGCGTCGCCCTCGCACGGCTTGCGCTGAGCGGGCAATCGCCGCTGTGGATCCTCGACGAGCCCTTTACGGCGCTCGATGCCAGCGCCGTGGACATAGTGCAGGAGCTGCTCGCCAGCCACGTCGCGCGCGGAGCCGCTGTCGTTTACACCACCCACGTCGAGCTCGAAATTGCCGCCGCCGTGTCCCTGCGCGTCGACCTTGGCGCCGCCGTTGCTTAGCGCCCCCTTCAAAATCAAGAATCGATCCTAACCGCAGATAAACGCAGATGAACGCAGATAGAGAAACGCGAGAAATGATCGTCTTCCGATCGTATCGGCGTTTATCGGCGTCCATCGGCGACTCTAAATCGGTTTTTGAGGCAGCGTCTGGCCACGAGCCCGCTGCGTCGAGCATCGGCCATCACCCGTCACTCAG
>JAQBFV010000371.1:0-4677 GCA_032123035.1 Betaproteobacteria bacterium
CGGGCCGTGCGTGATGCAGGCCGCCGATCGGCTGGAACGTGCGCAACGCGCCCCCGCTCATGATCGTGTCGAGGCCGTGCAACGCCGAACCCACGACGGTCGCCGACGCCTCATAGACTCCCGGATAGGCGGGCGTATCCCCATAATCGATGAGACCGCCGCCCTCGTCCGATTTTTCCTTGACCCAGGCAACGTACTCGGGCGTGTGAAAGCGACAAATTTCCTCTGCCGCCGCCATGCGCGGATCGGTGATCACCGCGCGCTTGTCGAGCCCCTGCTTCACGGCTTCCTTCCAGAAGGCATCCTGCCGGTCGGGACCGAACGGATGGCCGTTGGGAAAGCCATACTTCCCGAGCGCCTCGCCGACATAGAGTCTCACCTCGTTCTTCATCGATCTCTTCCTTGCCGCACGGCTACCGCTCCTTCCTCAAAACCGGAAAATCTCTAGAACAAGCTCATCTGCCGCGACGGCGGGCGGAACTGCGTGGTGTCGAGCGCGCGGTTCCGCGCACCAGCATTGAACCCCATGCGGTCACAGACCTTGGTGAAGCGCTGCGCCAACAGCCTTGCAAGCTCGCCCTCGCCCTTCATGCGGCTGCCAAAGTTCGGGTCGTTGTCCCGCCCGCCCCGCATCGCATGGACCCGGCTCATCACATGATTCGCCTTCAGCGGATAATGCCGCTCGAGCCAGTCCTTGAACAGGTCCTTCACCTCCCACGGCAGGCGCATCAGGATGTAGCCCGCCTGGCGCGCGCCGTGCGACCATGCGGCTTCGAGCACCGGCTCGATCTGGTGATCCGTCAGAAACGGGATGACCGGCGCCACGATTACGCCCACGGGGACCCCTGCATCCGATAGCGTCCGTATCGCCTGCAACCTGCGCGCGGGCGCGGAACAGCGCGGTTCCAGCCGGCGCGCCAGGTCGTGGTCGAGATTGTTGATCGAGACGAACACGTTGACCAGATTCTTGCGCGCCATCGGCACGAGGAGATCGAGGTCTCGCTCGACCAGCGCATTCTTGGTGACGATGCCGAAGGGATGATTGAACTCGGCCAGCACTTCGATAATTCCCCGCGTCACCTTCCACTCCCGCTCGACGGGCTGATAGGGGTCTGTGTTGGCCCCGAGCGAGATTACCTCGCATCGGTAGCCGGGGCGGGAGAGTTCCTCGCGCAACTTCTCCGCGGCGTTCACCTTGGCGAACAACCGTGTCTCGAAGTCCGTACCCGGGGAAAGATTGCGATAGGCATGGCTCGGGCGGGCATAGCAATAAATGCAACCATGCTCGCATCCGGCATACGGATTGATCGACTGCGTGAACGGAATATCGGGTGAATCGTTGCGCGCAATGATGCTCTTCACGCGCTCCGCGGTAACGTGTGTCTTGAGCGGTGGCAACTCATCATCAACCGGCGCGTTCCAACCGTCATCGAATGCCTCGCGCCGCTCGGTCTCGAAGCGTCCCTCAGGATTAATGCCGGCTCCGCGGCCTTTGCGCGGGTCCGCGTGCTTGCCGGTGAGTGTCTTGAGCGGCATCTTGAATTCCGTGATTCGTGATTCGCGAATGGTGGCTGGTTAAACGCGGGACGGCAAGGCAGCGCCTCGTCACTCCATGACCTGCTAATCGCTATTCCCTATTCCTTATTCCCTAATCCTTATTTCCCCCGCGCGAGAGCGCCCGGCGCAGTTCAGCCGCGCGGACCGGGTCGAGCCGATCGTCGGATTCCGCGAGTGCAACCGCCAGCAGTCCAAGCCCGCGATAAAGCCCGGCGATATCACTGTCCCAGTTCTCCACCGACGCGAGCTGGCGCCGGACCGTTGCCGTATCCCCGCGCGAGATGGGACCCGTCAGCGCCAGCGCCGGCCCTTGCTGGAATATCGCGTCCACGGTCTCGCGCACCATCGGCTCGAGCGCCTTCAACGACGCCTCGCGTGGAATGCCGGCTTTCTCGTGGCATCTCAGCGCGCCTTCGATCAGCGCCGCAAGGTAATTGCATGCAAGGACACCGCCAGCGTGGTAGATGCTTTTCAACTCTGGCGCGATGTCGAACAGCGTCGCACCGATCTTCTCGAACGCGGACCTCAGCACCCGCAGCGCTTCCGCGTCGCCTTCAGCGCTGCAGTAGGTGCCGGGAAAGGTTTCCACCGCGGATGCGGGATCCCTGAAGGTCTTGATGGGATGCACGCTCGCGATGAGTGCACCTCGCTCCTGAGCGGGCCGAAGATCCGCTGATGGTGTGGCGCCGCTGACATGGAACACAACATCGTCCGGGGCAAGCTTCCCCGAGCCGGCCAGTGCCCGGCCAATCGCTGCAATGGCGTCGTCATGGGTGGCAATCATCCACACGTCGGCGGCGCGCATCTCCTCCAGCGCCCCTACCGCACGGCCGGCGCCGATGAACCGCACGGCCGCACTGGCACTATCCAACGAACGAGTGAGCGCATCCTGGATCTCGAATACGCCGGCCTCTGTCCAGAGACGCCCGCAGGCGCGGCCCACCTTTCCAGCACCGATGATGTTAAGAGTTTTCACCGGCTGCTCCGGTCAAAACTCTTTTCACAAAAAGCATTTAGCCCCCGATTTACGCCGATTAGTCATTTCTCATCGAGGAATGACTGCACGAGCGCCTCCCACTCCTTGCGCAGGCTGGCACGCGGGCGCCCGGCGCCTGCGCGCGTGTACCAATACCTCGCATTATCCGAATCGCCCTCCTTCCGGTGAAGATAGGCGTGAACCCGCGCCGCCGCCGTATTGCGCTCCGCTGCGGCGATCACGTGCGCACGGTTCCAGTCGCCCTTGGCGTCATGCCACAAGGCCCTCAATAGCGCCGGAAGTCCCCGTGGCGGGCGGGTGCCCATTAGCGACTGCCGAAAATCCTTGTAGTTCATCGTCTAATTTTATCCCCTTGCCGCCTCCCCCGTTGTCGGCGTGCGGCCCTGGTCGCGCGTTATAGTGCTCACATGTCCTGTTCCCGTCGCCATTTCCTGCGGTTCGCCACCACGCTTGGCGGGGCGGTACTACTGCCGCATCGGCTATGGGCGAAGCCGCGGTTCCACCGTGACCCGTTCGCCCTCGGCATCGCGTCGGGTTATCCGCAGCCCGATGGCATGGTACTGTGGACTCGCCTGGCGCCCGAGCCACTTGAAGGCGGCGGCATGCCGCAGGCGGCGGTCGAAGTCGGCTGGGAAGTGGCGGCCGACGAGGCCTTTCGCAGCATCGTGCGCAGCGGCAAGGAGATCGCGGCGGTGGACTGGGCTCACTCGGTACACATCGAGGTCGCAGGGCTCGATCCCGCCCGTCCTTACTTTTACCGATTCCACGCCGGCGACACGGTGAGCCCCGTCGGCCGGACTCGCACGGCGCCCGCTGCCGGGGTTGCGGTCCAGCGGCTGCGTTTTTCGTTTGCTTCCTGCCAACAGTACGAGCAGGGCTATTACGCCGCCTACCGCCACATGGCTGCCGATGATCTCGACCTTGTGGTCCACCTTGGCGACTACATCTATGAATCGTCCTGGGGCCGCAACCACGTGCGCGCGCACGGCGCCGCCGAACCGATCACGGTCGAGGACTACCGCAATCGCTATGCGCTCTACAAGAGCGACCCGGATCTGCAAGCCGCGCACGCGGCCCACCCGTGGATCGTCACTTGGGACGACCACGAAGTGGACAACGACTACGCGGCCGATCGTTCGCAGGACCTCGACCCGCCGGCGTTGTTTCTCCGGCGGCGCGCCGCGGCCTACCAGGCCTACTACGAGCACATGCCGCTGCCGAAATGGGCGCGCCCCCGGGGTCCTGACATGCAACTCTACTGTCGTTGGGCGTACGGCGCGCTCGCGCAGTTTCACGTGCTGGACGGCCGCCAGTACCGCTCGCACCAGGCCTGCCCGCGCGAAGGTCGCGGCGGCAGCAACGTCGTCGCGGCAGAGGACTGCCGCGAGCGGCTGAGTTCTGAACGGACCTTCCTTGGCCAGAAGCAGGAGCGCTGGCTCACCGACGGACTCGGTGCGTCGTCAGCACGCTGGAACGTGATCGCGCAGCAGACCCTCATGGCGCAGAGCGATCGCCGACCGGGAGATGGACAGGCGTTCTGGACTGACGGCTGGGACGGCTATCCGCTCGCGCGCCGGCGGCTGCTGCGTGTCATCGAGGAGGAGCGCGTCACCAACCCGGTCGTGATTGGCGGCGACGTGCACCTGTCCGTGGTCGCCGACCTCAAGACGGATTTCGACGATCCGCGCGCGCCGGTCGTGGCAACAGAGTTCGTCGGCACTTCCATTTCGTCGCAGGGCTTGCCACGCCGTCGCGTCGAGGCGTGGCTGGCGGAGAGCCCGCACATCAGATATGCCAACCCGACGCGGCGCGGTTATACCGTGGCCGAACTCTCCGCGCGGCGCTGCCTGGTGAGCCTGCGCACGCTCGATGACGTAAGAGACCCGCAATCCCGGATCCGGACGCTCAGGTCGTTTGTGGTCGAGGATGGAAAACCCGGCGCGCAGAGCGCCTGACTCCCAAAGTCAGAAGGCGGAAGGCGGAAGAACAATATTTGAACCGCGGAGACGCAGAGAAAGACAAAAATAATAATTAAACCGCCACGACGCCAAGGAAAATAAAAGCCTAGACACCAAGGACACTAAGGACACTAAGGACACTAAGGACGAAAAGGTTTACAAAAA